>JAJYHY010000365.1 GCA_021784555.1 bacterium | reverse complement strand
CCCGCTCCGTATTTTCTGTTACTGACAAATCCGCAAGACTGGTGCAGAAGATTGTCAGATTGGCCTGAACCTGACGCTGTCTGGTTCAGCTCTAGGCGCTGGTGCTAGCAGTCGCCTTCACTCGGCAAACCTTAACGGCGCAGGCGAGATCGACTCATAGTAAGTCGGGCAATCGCATCTAAATCCGTCACGAACAAACCGCAGCAACTGGGCGACCTAACGTATTCCTCTCGCGTCATGCGAGCCTACGTGACTGAGCCTTCCAGAATAAAGATGCGCTTGCCCTATATGCCGCAGTCATTTCGACTGCGGCATCTTTACTTTTTCGTGACCAGCGGCAGGCCGTGCAGGAAGGTGAAGATTGCTTCCAGTTGGTCATCGTCGTACATGGCCGAGATCTGCTTATAAGGCATCTCGTTTGGATCGACAGTGTGACCCGTCGCATCGACCCCCGTCCGAATCTCCTTGATAAAGGCTGCGGGGCTCATCTGGGAAACGATGGCTATCAGATTCGGGCCTGCGGGCGGGCCCAACTTGCTCGGCGTGCCGCCGGCGAAATCAGCACCATGGCAGGACTGACATCCGGTGATCGACACCAGGTATTGGCCGTACTCGACAGTGACGGCACGTGGAGGCGCGGTCACGGGTTGAGTAATGGAAGACTGTGCGCTGGTCTGCAGCAGGCCGGCGCCGACAATGAATACGCCGAGGATATTCAGATTGTCATCCGGTGTGTCATGCTGCACGGCGGGTTGCGACCGCAGGTAGGCGACGAGCGCCTGAACGTCGGAATCGCTCAAGTGATGGAATATCTCCGAAGGCATCACCACAAGCGGTTGGCCGCTATTGTCAATTCCTTCTCGGATCGCCCGGATGATTTCTGCATCAGACCAATCTTTGAGCGGGCCGGCGGGTGTGAGGTTTGCCGGATAAAGCGTGCCCAGTGGACCGCGCGTGCTAAAAAAGTTGTCCGCGGCGCCATCGAGCGGCAAATCATGTGTGGTCGAATGACAGCCCATGCACAAATGGGCATACCTTTCAGCACCGGCGAGTTGCTCCGGCGTGGCAGCCGCTTTGAGATTTGGGACCGGGTTCCCGGGATTGGCGTAGAGCTTGTAAAAGCCGACGAGCGCGACGAGCGTAAAGAGCGCGACCATCAGGGTCAGGAGGCCCGCCAATAGGACGGCGGGCCATTTCAGAACCGCACGCTTGATTCTCCCGGCACGGCGCGTCAACGATCCTACGAATAGGATGACGGCAACGAGCGCCAGGAGAATAACCAAATTGCTCAGCATCAGGCTCCTACCGGCCTCGGCTCCGGCAATCCGCCCAACTCTTCGAGCAGCGCGAGGTCATCTCTCGCCGCCCAGTGTTCGGCGATCTTCCCATCGGCGATGCGGAACGCGTGCATATGCTGTACGGAATAGTGCAAGCCGGTCGGCTGGATGGCTTGAAGGAACGGGCCTCCTTCAACGGGCATTGCCGGAATACCGCGATGTGTGCCGCTGACCGTGATGCGACACATCACCCGATCGCCCTCGGCAATGGTGTCGGTAACGTCCCACCGCCGGTCCGGAAACGCAGTCTGGAGGCTATTCAAGACTCGCCGCAAGCCATCGATCCCGCGCGGCATGCGCTGGTCTCGCGGATCGCTGTCGGCAAATCGCCCGTGGTTGATCGTGTCGCTGCTCCAATAGCCCTGCACCGCTTCTAGGTCGCCCCGATTCCACGCCTCAAACATTTTCCGTACGATCGTCTTGTTGTCTTCGAGTGACATTTGGTTCTCCGCCCCAGGCTGTGTTTTCGACCAAATCTTATCACTCCAAGCGGGTTACTACATCGGGGAAACCATGTAGCTGGCCGCACCGCGGCTATGTAGATCTGATCCTCCTTCAGGAAACAAAAAAGGCACAGCGAACTGTGCCCCTTGCCCCCACCCGCAGCCGTGGATCACGGATTCTTGCCCAGACCCTTTTCTACAGCCCATACGGCGACCTGGGAGCGGGAGTCGAGGCTTAGCTTGGACATGATGTTCGCGACGTGCCGCTCGGCTGTCTTGACACTAATGACCAGTTCGTCCGCAATGGCGCGATTGGATTTGCCACGAGCGATCAAGGTTGCCACCTCACACTCACGGGCCGTCAGTCCTCCAGGCGCGAGACCACCCGCCCGCCGAGAAGGTTTTGCCAGTCCTTGTATCGATTCTTTCGCTTGGCGCGTAAAGTGCGTGCGCAACCCTTCGTCGGCAACCTTGTCCGCCAATGCGGCAACAACCGAACGCGCCGAGGCCAGGTCGGCGTCTGCCTCGACTCTACGTTTCAGCGCGTAGCGAACGGCGGCGACCTTGACGTGAATCCTCCACACGAGCGGGAGTTTGGCCTGCCGGCGCGCGACCTCCAATGCTTCTTGTAACTCGACTTGCGCCTCAGGCAGACGCGACAGCGAGGCGAGTGCGTCTGCGCGGAGCAGTGACAATCGGGGGATGGAATGTAGCCCATGCGTTTCGATATTAGGAGCCGAGACAATTAGGTTATTGGCGATTTCGAGGGCAAGCGCCGGCTCTCCGGACGCGCATGCGAGCTCTGCGCGGGCTGCCCAGCAGCGACGCAGCGCCGAGGTGCGGGCGGGCAAATCTTCACCGAGCACGGTGGACAGGAGCGAAGCCGCCTGGCCCAGGCGACCCTGCGCGATATGCACAGAGGCGAGATCGGCCGTGATTCTGTGTACGTGCATCTGCGACTTGCCCTCGCGTGCCGCCTCCAGTCCTTGCTTCAAGTAGGTCTCTGCCCGATCAGGCGCGAGGAGCGCATGGTAGATATATCCCGATACCCAAGCAGAGACGGCAAGTGCCCCGCGGTGGCCCGTCTCCGTGGCGTATGCATAGCCGTACTCGGCCGCATCCAGGGCGCGCGCATATTCGCCATGAGGGGCGAGCGCCTGCGCAAGGACAATTTGTACCTCCGCTTCGCCGGCGCGCCACCCTAGCTCGTGGGTTAGCTGCCTTACGGACTCGGCCTGTCCAGTCGACAACTCGAGATCAAGTGGGTCGGCTACCTCGGTCTCGAGGATGGCGGGCAGCATGGCATGTAGCGTGCTGTGCACCAGTCCAGGCGGGTCGTTCAGTTGAGTGAAAAGCTGCGCGGCCTGTTCGCAGTACGCCTTGCCCTGGACGAGGTTGGAGGACCCATAGCAACTCGTGCCGAGCAATTCCAGGCTCTGGGCGATGCCTTGTGGATTCCGCAACTCTTTCCAAATATCGAGTGCCTCTGAATGGTATTGCATGGCTTCTGCCGGTCGGTCCACATTCGAGAGCCAGTTGCCCACGCGATTGAGTGTGGCGGCCAGGCGCGGGGCGTCGTTCAGCGTGCGCGCCGCATCCAGCGCCTGCTGCAGGAATACCCCGGCCTGTTCATAGCTCCGCATGTGCGAGACAAAGCCGAGGTCCAAGAGCGCTTGCCACTCGCCGCGGACATCATCCAGCTTGCGTGCGGCGGCTAGCCCGCGCTCGGCATCGGAGCGTGCCCGCTCATAATCGCTGAGGAGCTCATAGACCTGCGAACGCCGATGCAGCAGTTCCAGCCCCTGAAGGGACGGGTCGTCTGTCATTTCGATAGCATGCGAAAGGTGAGTGATCGCTTCCGGTAGCGCGTAAAGGCTGGCCGAGCGTTCCGCCGCACGAGTGCAGTAGAGGGAGGCCTTGTCCCGGACCTCGCCCCTATAATAATGATAGGCAAGGTCTGCCGTATAGTCAGCCGGCGCTTGCGCATACAACTGTTCGAGTTTCGCCGCGATCTGCTGATGGAGTTTCTTTCGCTCGCGCGCGAGCAGCAGTGCGTATAATGCCTCGCGCGTCAATGCGTGACGGAACGCAAACCGGTCGGCCGGTTCTTCGACGAGCAACTGCGCCGCGACTAGTTCTTTCATCACTTGCTCAAGTTCCGACTCGTCCATCTGCATGACGCTCTGCACGAGCGCAAAGTCAAAGCGTTGTCCGGCAACCGCGCATACCGTCAAAACCTGCCGCACGGAAACGTCAATTCGCTCTACCCGCCGCTGCACCGACTCCTGGACCGTCGAGGGGACACGCACGTCGCGGGCAGAGCGTCCCTGCCACCGACCTTCCCGATAGGAAATATCGCCTGCCTCGACCAGCGCTTTCAGGAACTCTTCGACGAGAAATGGATTCCCCTCGGTGGGTGGGACAAGAAGGCCGAGAAAATCAACCGGTTCCGGCGTGGGTATCGAAAGAATGGTGCGCAGCATCGACTCGACCTCTTCAAAGCCGAGCGGTTTGAGCGTCAATTCCCTGACGAGCCGTTCACGGTCCAATTGCGCTACGAGATGAACTAGCGGAGGTGACAATTCGTCGTTGCGGTAGGTGGCGACGAGCAGTATCGGATAGCCGGATACACGCCGCGCGAGAAAATGGAGCAACTCGAGACTGATCTCGTCGCTCCAGTGCAAATCCTCCAGAATGAACAGCAGGGGGCCTGAGGAAGCCAGCCTGGAAAAGAGTTGAGCCATGGACTGAAACAAACGACGTTTTTCTGCTTCAGGATCAAGCGCGGGCGCGGGACTGATATCGGGCAGAAGCGACGATAGCTCTGGGAGCACTTGCACCAAATCGGCCGCGAGTGGGCCGAGCAGTTCACGGATCTCTTCGGTAGAAGAACGGGAGAGCCACAGGCGGAGGGCGTCAACCCAGGGCGCATAGGGAAAGGAGACATCCGGCTCGAAGCAATTGCCCTGCAGCACGGCGAAATTCCCGCCGGCATGCCGCCGGCGCAGTTCGGCGATGAGGCGCGTCTTGCCGATCCCGGCTTCTCCCGCGAGGAGAATGCAGCTTCCGCTCCCCTGCGCGGCCGCTTGCCACGCTTGCTCCAGAATTTCCATTTCCCGAGTTCGGCCGACGAGAATAGGCGAGATGACGGATGTGTCGTGAATTACCATAACTTTGGCAATTATAGCATGGCTGGGATTTCCATGACAGGGGGGCACTCGGGCCTGCACAGCCCGATCTCACCGTTCCCGACCTCGAGACCCTGGGGCGACTAGCTGGCGTTCTGAGCCAGCCGCCGAGTTTAAACGAGTGGTTGAGGTCCAAACACTCGAGGTCATGACGTGAACGGGTTGTTGGACAACAGGTTCCCAGAAGTATGACTTCCAGTGTGTGGACCCGAGCACATTGGCACGGTTATCGCAGCTCCTGAAGACGTACCCTGTGGCAGCTGCATAGACATGGTTCAAAATGGCAAAGGCGGGACTGGTTTGTCCCGCCTTGCCTTTTCTAGTTTCCGACACTACTTGCCACATCCTGTGCCAGAGTCTGGCTACGAAATTCACCGCGATTCACTCAACTGGAAGGTGTACAATATGGAAGGAGGTGGCCATGTCTGATAAACCTGGAGCATCAGTACCTGACTCACAACATACTCCGGAATTCAAGCTGCAAGTTGTGCTCGAATATCTACGGAACCCTCGACGGAAGAGGCACATCATCAAGGGGAAAGGGATCACCGAAGAGCTATTGGCGGAGTGGCATCGGGAATTCCTGGATCGTGCAGAACAGATCTTCGGCGGACAGCAGGCGCCACCAACGAAGCCGACAGTGAAGCCAGAACCATCTGATATTCCTCCGATGCCAGAGAGCGCGGTCAGTGCCGCCACGCCGGCGAAAGCCGAGGCCGCACCGGCTGCATCGACCTGGGGTATCAAATTGATCCGGGGTTGGCGCGAGTCGTATCACTCTCCCTCTAGTTCCAGGGAGTGTCCTGCCTGGGCAGGCGGGTTTTCGCAAAAGGAGTGGGAAGACGAGCCGGGTCTGGCGGTGTGGGACGACGCGAGCAAAAAGTTCGAGCATCTGAGGCCTAATGAACTACTAGAGCTGTGGCATAAGCTGAGTCAAGACGAACGTTGGCGGACGGAAGGGATTCGGCTCACCCGGCGGTTCGAATACGAGATTCAAAACGGCGAGCGAAAGAAGAGGTGGCATCGGCATGGCAAGAGAAGGGCGCAGCCAACTGTCGACACGGGAGAACCGAAACGTGAAGTGGAGGAAGTTGAGGAGGAACTGTTTCGGTTAAATCCTCAGGCGAGTGCTGAGCTCTTTGAGCTCCTGAAACAGCACGAAGCTCTGCTTGAGCCGATGGCGGAAGAGGAGCAGAAGAGGATTGACAAAGCCTTCCACGAGGTTTTCGATCTTGCCCTGCGTTCGGCATGGCGGCATGACGTGGAGGAAGTAGATCTTTCCAAGCGCCCGCTGCCTTGGGTGAAGCAAGCGGATGCCCAGACGCTCGCTTGCGATGTACCGCCGAACCTCGGAACGGTCAGGATGAGCAAGAGCGACTGGTTCTGGGAAGCTTGTATCGAGCAGCCGGATCATTTTAAGAACGAGCGCACGAACTTTCTGCAACTTGAGAAGGCACTGGAGTGGGCCGAACAAGAACTCCAATCGATTCAAGCGTCGGCTGAGGCGGAAGACAAGCAGACAGAGCTCGAGTCAGGAACCACGAAATCACAGATCAACCTCACCCCATATCGTATTGACCCTGCCGCGCTGGAACCTGCGCGCATCACCTATCGTGCCGTAATCTATCTGGAACGCCTGCCAGAGCAGTTCAAAACGATGGAAATGTCTTTTGGCAAGCTCATGCGATATGACGAAAAGTACCCCAGTCTCTTGAAGATCCTGAATGAATTGAAGCTCGATGAGTCAGCAGTCAAATTCGAACAGCCGGGCGGAATCAATTTCGGTTGGTACTTTCTCTTTTCGACGGCCACCTATTACGAAGAAACGGTCGCGAGAATTCAAGTGCAGAGACTGTGGGATGCGTCCGCTATCCAACAACTCTATAAAGAGGGAAAGGTGCCCCGGGCGCGCTATGGCATTGAGGAGGTCGAGACAGGGTTCTGTACTTGGCTCGGAGGCCTAATGGATCCTGAGCATCCGTGGGAAGAACCAGAAACGCGGGCAGAGCACATCGCGAACTGGGCGATGGAGGAGACGGTCGTGCACGCGCTGGATGTGGTTCGCATTAGAGAAGATCGCCAGCTCTCGCCAAAGCTAGTAAGCGATGAACAGTTGCTCCGTGTGCTGCACGAGAGACGAGTGCGGTCCAAGCATATACCCATAGAAGCACGCGCAGAAAGCGATGGCTGGCCGATCATCCCAAGGTTGGGTAACCCACGTAGTATTTCCTTCAACGTTCCCTAATGTAGTTGGACAGCATGTCGCAATCGTGACCTAGAGCATCGAGTATTGTCGACTTGGTCGAATCCCCCTGACCAATGAGACAAATCATCTGTCCGCGGACTGACCAGTCAAGCTCGCGTATGCCTCGGAAGCGCCTGATTGCGAGATGTCTGATTCTCATGATGTGATTGGCCTCCGACCATTCGGATGGAGCGAGAATGGCCGCATTCGACGCTTTGGAGTGCACTGAAAGGCACCCGACATTCCTCTACACCCCAAATCTGTTTCACTGCGGGTTGACGAGAAGATTTGCGTCCACGGTTCTAAAGTACCTGCGATAAGATGCGGTCTCTTCTAGTAGAAATCTCAATTGAGCAATCAAGTCGGCGTGGTCATCAGTCTCCTGACCGCTCCCTGCTGCTAGCT
Organism: bacterium; assembly: GCA_021784555.1. Classification (GTDB taxonomy): domain Bacteria; phylum Verrucomicrobiota; class Verrucomicrobiia; order Limisphaerales; family UBA8199; genus JAJYHY01. The sequence continues at coordinate 743 of JAJYHY010000365.1, read as the reverse complement.
GAACCACGTCCGGCCCGTCTTCCAGGATCGTGATATATCCCTTTTTATGCAGGCCGAGGAGACCCAGCCGAACCGTCGCCTCGCGATGCGCAGTGGCGGCCGCCAAGGCGTAGGCGCTGACTTGACCTCCCTTTCTGCTCAGCGCGTATTTGACCATCCCGGCCAAGTAGGTCAAAAATTCGTTTACGGTAGCGAGCCCCGGGTCAATACCAAAGAGATAGACTATGCTTGGTGCAGCCTTGTTCAGTACGAATCGGAATTCGCTTGGGCCTGGCGGTATGGTCCAGACCGCGAGAGCCTTCGCGGGCGAAATCTCATCGCAGCTGTGTCCTCCAATTTCTTTCTGGCTCTTTCCCTCGCACCAGATTTGGATATCTCCCTGTGTCTGCAACTGCTTCAGGACGGGCAAGGGATGTGGCTCCCTCCGATAATCGACAACAGCAACAGCCGGGACTTCGGCGATGGTGATAGCTGACTCAGCCGAGGACTGCGCACCGATCCACTCAAGCCGTAGCGACCGTTCGCCCTTGAAAGAGCTCGCCCTTGCCACATACGCAAGATCGAATCGACCTTGGGGCAACGGCCAGCCCGCTCCCTGCCACCAGATTACCTTCTGTTCGGTACCCTCCTGGTTTTCAACAACCAGCAGTAAATGTTCTCCTGCGCGCCCGAGTTCCGTGCAACTCCTGAGCGAGAGCCCCCTGCTGGCAAGGACAATCGGGGGATTCCCCGGTCCGAAGGGC
>JAJYHY010000364.1 GCA_021784555.1 bacterium | reverse complement strand
GGACGGAGGCCACGCCCGAGCAAATCCAGCTCGCCAACCAGCCCCCTGGGTTCGGGTGCCGTCGAATCGACCTGCCGCCAGTGCCGGTGCCGCTTCAAACCCACCGGCCAGTTCCGGACCCTCACCGGAGACCAAGACCTGATGTGCCTGGAAACCCTCAACAGCCGCTGGCACGAACTCTCCCCTCACGCCAAGTCCCCAAACACCCTAAACTGATGCCGCGCCAGCCCAGTTCCCCGCGCCAGCCCAAACGTCAAAGCCTCAACAAACGCCACCCCCTCCAAAGATTGTGAGAGGCGCACCTGAGGGGGAATCGGAAATGTTGAGACTGGACGTTTGCAATCGCAATCTGCCATTATGTGCGCGCAGTTACGAACCTATGAGCAAAGCCACCGAATACGACAGCCCGTTGAAGGAAGCCTGGCGGATTTACTTCCACTCGTTCATGCGGCTCTGTTTTCCGAAAGTCGAGCGGGCCATCAAGTGGTCGCGCCCGCCGGAGTTCCTGGACAAGGAATTGCGCAAGATTGTGCGCGAGGCCGAGTCGGGCAAGAAGTTTCTGGACCTGCTCATCAAGGTGTGGCTGCGAGACGACTCGGAGGAATGGATTCTATTGCAGAAGTTCATCCGGTTCATCACGGCTGACGTGCTGGACGCCATGAGGCGGTTGAACGGATAAGGAGGTGGTCGCTATGCCCTGGCTCTTCAAGTTCAAGAAGAAGTCCGCCGTCTGGTGGGTAGGCTACCGCCTGCACGGCCGGCAGTTTCTCAGGTCCACGGGGCACGTAGATCGCAAGCTCGCCGAGCAGGAGTTGCACCGGGTCAACGCCATGGTCTCCGCGCACAAGGCCAATGCGCTCACGCGCGACCTCTTCCAACACCTTACCGGGAAGGCCAGTCCAAGCATGACGCTGCGCGCGGCCTTGGATGATTGGCTGAGGGAGGCCAAGGGCGCCGCCGGCGAGCGGACTGTGGAGAAATACACGGGGCTGAGTAGCGACCTGGTTTCATTCTTTAAAGCTAATGACCGCGGGCCGATGGTTGACGAGATAACGCGGGAGGACCTTCAGCGGTATCTAAGCGAGCGCAGATCTGAGGTTTCCGCCTCGACCGCGAACATGGCCCGGAAATGCCTCGCGATCTTCTTCAAACGCTGCAAGGTGCCCCTTGGGGTCATACAGAACAATCCCGTCGAAGGCATACCACTCTTCAAGGAAAGCCGAGATGAGAAGCGCGCGCGCCGCCCGTTTACAATGGCAGAGCTTTGCGAGCTTTACCGCCAAGCCCCGGATGACTTTTGGCGATACATGGTGCTCGGCGGATTCTTCACGGGGCTGAGGATGGGCGACCTCGTGACGATGCCGATAGGCGCCGCCGATTTGACGGCAGGGACGATCCATATCAAGACGCGCAAGACGGGCGCCACGCTCCAGATTCCCATTGCCCCGCCTCTCCATGAACTCCTCTCCAAGCGCAGGCTGGAGCGCAACGGCGCCAGCCCTGGGGAGCCATTCTGGCCGGAGCAGGCCGCCCGCTATGAGAAAAGCGGCAGCGGATGGTTCTCCCAGAGGTTTTACGACCTCCTCCTAACCAAGGCGGGTCTCGCGAAGGTCCGTCCGCATCGGAGCGGAGGAAAGAGCAGGGCCGACAGGCGCAACGTGAACGAAACCTCGTTCCATTGCTTTCGCCATGCTTACGTATCCACACTGGCCGCCCTTGGACAGAACCAGCAGATCGTCAAGGCCCTGGCCGGCCACAGCAGCGATGAGGTCAACGACTTATACACCAAGGTTCCGCTCGACGCACTCAAACGGGCGGTGGCGCTTTTGCCTGACATCACAAAGTAGGAGGTAACAATATGAACACATTCCAAACAGAACTTCTCACCGTCCTGGGGCGCATCGCCACGGCGTTTGAGCGCATCGCAGCGCAACCGACAGCCAACGGGGTGCGGAAATCCGAAGACCAATGCAGGGCGAAAATCATCGCCCAAGAGCAGGCACGCAACCAGCGCATCCCAGTCCAAGACCTAATGCGGGGACATGGACGCGAAGATGGGCATCCGATGGGCGAGCGCACCTTCAAGGCGCATTGCTTGGATGCCAACGTCCATCCAGAGGATGGGACGGTTACGCGAGTTGAGGCCGACCGTCTAATCGAGCAATTCAAAGCGGCCAGGCAGAGGCCGAATGCTCGAAGGCTGGCAAAACGGCGCCGGGGGAAGCCGAGGTTGTAAAAAAATTCAAAAAGCTCTTGCGCGCCGTGAATACACCGTAAGCGGCACGTCGATACTTGCCGCCACGCCGTCAATGCATCGTGAACGCCCGGTCAGTGCCACCGGGCGTTTTGATTTATTGGGGGCATGATTGTTAATTCAACGCAATTCGCGCCAGCCCAGCCGAGCGGTGCGAGTTTCGATCTGTTTCGGCTTAGCAAGGCGAAGGCCGCCGTTGACATCAGCCCGAATACGCTCCGGGCCTATTTTAAACGCGGGCTTCGGCATTATCGACAGGGCAAGGCGATCTTCATCTCTCGCTCCGAACTCTACCAGTTCATCACCTCCAACTAACCCCCAACCGCCGCGGATGGACTCCCGCGCACAAATGACCATTGAAGATCCCAAACAAAAATGGCGCCGCCCGCCAGCGACGCCGAACGCAAGACACGGTTAAACATTGCCCGTCCGACCCCCAACCCGTCAAGGCGGAACTTTGCTATTGGTGCGGCGAGCCGTTGCAATGGGACTACGCATCGGCGAATCCGCGCGCCACATACAGCGGAATTCATCCCTGGTGCCTGTCGGACATGGTATGACTGCGCGCGATTTTGTTAGTCGATTGGAGGGCGTGTCCAAATCCGCCAACGGATTCGAGGCCCGCTGCCCTGCCCACAAGGATCACCGGGCGAGCTTGTCAGTCACCGATGGCGATAAAGGCATCGTCCTGTATTGCCATGCGGGTTGCCAGCCAGAGGCCATCGCCAGGGCCCTTGGACTTCAAATGTCTGACCTGTTCAACGGCGATCCGAAGCGGAATGGTAAGCCGTCCATCGTTGCGACTTATGACTACACGGATGAGTCTGGGAAGGCCCTCTTCCAGGTTGTCAGGTTCGAGCCAAAGGACTTCCGCCAGCGCAGGCCAGACGGGGCCGGTGGATGGGCATGGAACCCGAAAGGTGTTCGGCTGGTGCCGTTCCACCTGCCCCAACTGCTTGCCGCCGTTAAGGGGGGCCGCCCGGCCTGGATCGTCGAGGGCGAGCGGGACGTTTTGACCATGGAGGGTCAGGGCTTCGCCGCAACGTGCAATCCGATGGGCGCTGGCAAGTGGCGGGCCGAATTCTCAAAGCACCTCGCGGGCGCCGATGTGGTAATCGTGGCGGACAAGGACGAGCCTGGCCGAAAGCACGCTCAAGACGTGGCGGGCAAGCTCCATGGCACGGCGAAGACCGTTCGCGTGGTCGAGTGCCCAGACGTGGGCGGTTCTCACCCGAAAGACGCCAGCGATGATTTTTCCGCAGGCGGAGACCCCTTCAGCCTCGATCTCCATGCCGAATCGGCACCGCTCTGGACGCCAACGAAAACCGACGGACCGTGCGCCCGGCCTATTGGCAGTCTGGTTGCGCCATCCACCGATGATGGAACGACCCTCCTGGGTAGGCGATGGCTTTGCCGCGGCGCTGGCGCCCTACTCATCGGCCAAAGTGGGCAGGGTAAGTCATCCCTCGCCATGCAGGGCGGCATCTTGTGGTCTATCGGCAGGTCATGCTTTGGCATCGAGCCGGTTCGACCGCTCAAAATCCTGCTCATCCAAAGTGAAAACGATGATGGCGATCTGTTCGAGACGTTCGACGGAATTTGCAAGGGGTTGCAACTCTCACCAGAGGACCGTGCCAAGGCTGGCGCCAACATCCTGCTCTTCACTGAGGACAGCCTGGCCGGGGACGCATTCATTGAACTGGTCGCCAAGCTCGTTGGTTCTTACACCCCTGACCTGCTCTGGCACCGCGCGCATCCCATCGGCGCGGTTGACTCGCGCAAATCGAAGTGACCGGGCCATGAACAGCGACCGCATGCCCGACTTCGACGACCAGGAGGACGGCCAGCCCACCTCGGCGCCCGGCTACGGCTGGGACGGCGACCGGCTTGTTCCGACCGTTGGCTTCGCCTACCCGCGAGACGATGAACCCGGCCAAGAGACCCGTGGCCCCGGCGAGAGTGAGATGGCGCACGGACTCCGCATTGCGATCCTCGCCTTATTGAGTGGAGGCCGTCATGGGGCTTATGCACGTATAGGCGGCTTGGCGGTTATCAGCGGCTTGTTCGAAGGTCCCGCCGACGCTGCGCGCGCCTTGCGAGTGTCCAGGACTACAATTTCGCGGGCGGTGGAGCGGTTGCGCTCAGAGCTTCGATCTGCACGCCCTGAATCGAGCGAAAACACCAATGAAATCAACGGTTTTGACGCGCCACAGTGAAGATAAACGCACCAATCGCGCGATCTATGAACAGAGAAAGGACAACATGAGTCTATTGAGTTTTCTGAATCGGAAGGGCGGCGCATCAAACACTGGCCCGGTATCGTCGGCTGACCCAATCCCGGCGGGGCCAGGAACGCTAATCGCCGGCGGGGCGGGCGTCTCCGCGCCGTCTGGCCACCTTCGGGGGCAGTATGCTGCGGAGCAAGAGGCCGCAGCCCGTGAAGCATCCATCGCCACGCACGGCGCACCGCAACTCGCGCCAAAAGCCGCCGCCAAGCGGAAAGTTGTAGTCGAGGGGCTGGCGGCACTTGCGGCGCAGGAAACGACCAGGCTGGGGCTTGACCCTTCCATCATTTCCGGGCTTGGGCTAAGCAGGGAGCGAGTGCCGTCCAAGGACGGAACGCGCATCTTGACGCAAGCCTCTTCGTTGGCCGCGCCTTTCTCAGCAGCGCAAAAGCTCGCCATCGCACGGAAGGAGAACGTCGAGCTTGCGACCGAAGCGGAACTTGCCACGCTCCAGGCCTACAAGGCCGAGGCCGCGAAGCTTAACGATGGGCTGCTACTCTTCGCCCACACGAGCGCGAATCGAGCTCGCGTCATTGCGGAGGACGAAAAGACTGTTGGCGCTCCGGCCCACCGTAATTTCGCCCACGACAGCAAGGCGCTTGGCGAGTTCATGGCTGGGAATCTTTCCCGCGTCAAAGAGCAGATCAAAGCCCTCGACGCGGCGGTCTATCCCCTGCTGGTGACCATCGGAGAGCGACTCCTGAACGCGTTGCAAACTGCCCTGCTGGAGAGACTCACGTTTGAGTTCAAGGACTGCGAGCAGTGGCACGTCCGGTGGGTTCCCAGCCCGGTGATCGCCAGTCTCGATGCTGCCGCGAGGCAAACTGCGGACGAATTGGACATGCTCCGGAGTGGGTTCCCGCTGGGTGTCATGGGGGCTTTCGGTTCGCTACCCCAACTACTGCTTGATGAGGCGAGCAGGGCATGAATCCGCCGCGCATCCACTTTGAGGCCGCCGCAAGCGCCCTGGGCCGGTTCTACGCCGGGCGCGCGGTGGACTATCGCTTGCCCTCGTGTCGAACGCGGGCCCTCGTGTTCAAGGCCGCCCTCCGGCTGCCGGCATCTCAGCTTCCAATCCTTGAACTTCTTTCCTCGCAGCCCGCGTTGATCGGACTCGCGGGCAGGTTGGCCGACGAAACGCCCCGGTCTGGTTCGGGCCAGGCCGGGGCTACGCCCTTTCGATTATGACACCATGGCTTCAATCCCAGCGGCTCGATGATGTTGTCTTCGCGAACCTGGGCCACGACCTTGGATGCTTCGACCGCGAGACAGAGCTTGATGAGTTTCGCCAGCGAATCAAAGGGGCCACCAGGATCGAGTTGACAATCTGCTCATGCGGCGGGGACTCGGTTGTTGGCATCCGTCTGCATGACGTGCTACGGCTCCGCCACGTCGAAGTTTTGATCTCTGGGCAGTGTTGGTCTGCCGCAGCGACCGTTGCCCTGGCCGGGAGGCACATCGCAATTCAGAGGGGCGGCAGCATTCTGTTGCACAGCCCCGTTGCTTATGCCGTCGGAAGCCCGTCCGAGCTGCGCGCGGAAGCAGAGCAACTCGAAAAGCTTGCGGGGCGCATTGCTAGCATCATCGCCGAGCGCACCGGCCAGACGATGGCCACCGTTACCAACTGGCTTTCTCGCGACACCCTCTTTGACTGCGAGAAGGCTAAGGCAGCAGGCCTGGTTGACGAGATTATCGAAGCGCCGCGGCTGCCGTGCGTTGAAGCCCCCACGTGCCAAGGGCCATCTGGCGTCGGGCCAACCGAGGCGGAGGCCCTCTTTTGGCAATGGGCGACCGCGTTCGGGCAAGTGAACGTCCGCGATAGACAGGCCTTTGGCCGTGAGCTTGCAACATGGTTCACAAGAAGCGTAAAGGAGGAGTCATAATGCTAAGCGATGCTCAAAGACGAATCTGGGCCGACAGCCAATACGGCAAGGCGGGGCTATTTGCCGCACCCATCAACTTGCGGGAGGCTGGTCAAGAGGAGGTAGAACCGATCGACCGCCCACTTGGCGCAACAGGGAGGCTCCGCGTTCGGCACCCTGGCAAATCGAGCGGCAAGCGCCTGACCGTTTGGCCCGGCGACGGCCCGGATGGCTCACCGCGTGTCGTACGCAACGGTATAAGCAAACGTGACCCGATGCTCGAAGGCTATTTTGCGTGATGAAGAATCAAAACCCAACCGGAGCGAGGCCCCCAAGACGGACCTCAGGACTGAACAACTTGCGGCTCCCCAAGCGCGAAGCCAGCAACGGCGTCCAGGCGCCCACGCCACAGCCCGCAGTTAACGGGTGGGTGACCTGGCACCCAAAGTTTAGCCGAAGCCAGATGGATAAAATCGCTAGGATTGTCATTGCCACCATCAGGCGGCGAGAGCTGTCCTGAAGCCGTTGCAGCGTCTATTACGTCCTGGATCGCGCCATCAACGAAAAGCTGCATATAAAGCTTTTGGCTGATGAGGCGACCGGAAACCAGGATGCCACCGGCGGCGAGGGTCAGTGCTTGCCCGGGTGAGTCTTGAAGGCCAGTTTCCACGTCCTCCGCACACTTGATCAGAATCTCTAAGAGTACATCCATCATACCTCGCGTGACGCTAGCCGCCTTCCGCCTCACCATCGAGTACGGTCTTGGCCTTTCGTGTAGGGGGTGGGGCCTTGACGTACGCCGTCAGGCGGCGATAATTCCGACACGACCGCTAGAGAGTCACTCAGCAGAGAGGAAACGAATGAAGAAAACTAAACTGTTCATTGGCGCAGTCTCGCTCGCCACCTTCCTCGCCGGCTGTGCGGCGTTCCCTGGCCACGTCACGGAGACGCAGTCCCAGCTCGACGGTGAGCAGCAGGTGCAGGTTCAGCCCGGCTACCTCTACCTCAAAGGCCTTGAAAGTGCAAGCTTCAAGGTCGGGGGATTCTGGAGCGATAAGGACCCACAGGACTTTGTTCTGGAGGTTGCATATATGGGTGTGGCGAGTCTGAAGTCCCTGAAGGTCGGCATTGACGGGCACGTCAGGGAATTCCAGCCGGCGCACCCCACAACCGACTTCGAATGGGAACCAGACACCGGCATCGCCGGCGTCTCCGCACCAAGCAAAGCCGAGAGTCGCCAGCGATACATCGTGCCGCTGGCCTACGTGCGCCAGATGGTGAACGGCAAGAGGGTCGTGCTCCAGGTGCAACTCCATGACGGCGTCGTTGAGGGCGTCTTCTCTTTCGACCAGCAGGAGTACGCTCGACCGGGTTTTCGGCGTGCCCTGGAGAAGATTGGCAGCCGGCCTTGAATCGGCGTGTAAGCCGAGAGGGCGAGCCAGCTTTTGACCGTCCCCAGCCTGAGCTTTACCGAGCTCGCCATCCGCTCTCCATGCGAGGCGGCACGTCACAACCGGCTCTTTCCCTCGCCAGACGGTGAACACCGCGCATCCCTCGCCATGGGTCACAGTCACCCGGAACGGCGCCACCTATGGAATCGGGCCGCCCTCGCAAGCGATTGCCCGGAGCGCGTCAACCATGTCCGGCGCCACCCCGGAGCGCGGCTGGTTGACGGAATGGCCGGAATTCAGAGTGTAGTGAACCACGAGAGCAGTTAAGCCTGATTGCCATGGCCTTGTCACGCTGGAAATGCCCTCAGACGCTCCGGGGCCGCCGTCCGCTAGTGTTACCCGTCCAGGTCCTCAAACGCCGCGGCTACCCGGCAACGCCAAAGGCGTAGGCGGGGAATTTTCGGACGGTGGGAGGAGAGTGGGGCGGGGGTGAATTTGCATTGAATAATAATGCGCATTCCTGCATTTTGGCGTTGCCTCACATAGATTTTACATAGAGTTGGGATGCAAGATCG
>JAJYHY010000363.1 GCA_021784555.1 bacterium | reverse complement strand
CGACCAAGCCCGGACCGAGGCGAACGCCAAGCCCGTAGCACGAAGCTCGACGTCGGGTTAGAGCTTGCCGCGCTGCAACGCCCCTTGTCATTCCCCATCCTCTTTTGATCCTGGACGCGCCACCTTCACCTTGACCCCCAAGCCCCGCAGACTCGAACCCTCCTCGGTTCCGTGGGATAACTGAACTCCGCGCAGGAACCTCTAAAAGCAGCAGCATCAGGCCGGCCTCAACAGCCGGCCTGAATTGTTTAAAACGGGCTGTATTTCAATGGGGCTGAGTACCGGTTCTATGTGGTTTGCTTCGGCTGGTTCGACCTCATCGGTAGCTTGGTTAGGCATTCCTCTATCGCCCGGTGCAAAGCAGCGGCGATTTGCGACCACCTCTGGCACCTTTGCTTGGGCCTCGACGTCCGCAGGACTCCAAAGAGCAGCGGTCGGATCCATGTCGAATCAAATCGCGGTCGGAGAGCAATTGGAAGGCGGCGAGCGACGTCACCGGGCGGTGCAGTTCGAAGAGCATTTCCAGGGCGTGGGCGACGTGGGTTTTGCTGGCCGGCAGGCAATGCTGGGTGAGCAGTTCGGCAATGGCGCGGTACGACGCCCGCTTTTGGCGCAGCTCCAGGATGACTTCCTAGGCGGGAAAGAGGTCCTGGAATTTCTGTGGCCAGCGCGGTGCGAATTCCGCGACCGCTCTGCGGACGGCGATTGGATCAAAAGTGGACATAGGCGGGAATTGTTCTGGCCGGGGCGGTGCCTTTCGGTGGCCATGGCTTGACCAGCACCAGGCCGCGGCGTGGACACTCGGTTGCCTCACGAAGAGCACGGATGTGTCTGGTCCGTAGTGAAGCTTTGGACATGGACTGTTCGAGGCCGTGGCCTGAATGCGGACAATCCGCTTCCAGTGCCAAGGCCGTTGTGTGGACACCCTTGGAATTGGTGTGGTCTAGGCCGCGTTCGTGGCCGTGGACTATCATCGGCCAGGGACTGAACGGGGACATGGCGATTCCGCGGAAATGAATCGTCCATGTCCTTTGCCTGTGCGGGGACTGACCGTGTCCGTGGACTGGCCGGGTGTGTGGCCGGGTGTGGGATACTTTGCGCGGCTCTCACGCGGATTCGCCGCGGCTGCCTCGCGGACACAAAAACCTTGTGAATACAAGGGGTAAGGCTTGCACCCTGTCAAGGCGGTAGCCAATAACCGTGCGACTGCACCGTGATCCGAAAATGGTTGCATCGGATTTGACACGCTTCGTGAACGCGACTGCGTAAATTGATGATGCGATTTGTGGCGTGAAATTGAACGCGCCGGCGTTTGCCTGTTTGTAGATGCGCCGGGCACAGCTTGGTTGCGGTGAGTGAAATGTCATCATGTTTAATCCGTTGTTTCGTCGTCGCCGTTCCACGTCTGGTCAACCTCGATGCCGATGATTGGCGGTGGTGGTGACTGTGACGGCGGTTGCATCGTGAAAATGACGCCGGGAATGACCGTGGTGGAATTTATATGTGGCGGTTTTCTCCGCAGACCGCCGCTCAATATCCAGCCGATGGCGAGCAAGCAGAGCCAGACAAACACCAGGTAAAGATAAACGCCGTAATTTTGAGTCAGGGCGTCCAGTGCGTTGAAGATGGGGTTCAGCAGATCAGCAGGGTTTAAGTTCATGGTTCGTTCTCCGTTTCCGGTTCGTCAGTCTCACGTCCAAACCACAGCCGTGGCGGTTGCCAGGCCCGCCAGCACGTTTTCCCAGCGCGGCGGTAGCGAGGTCCTACTTCCGCAGCCTCTCGAAATACCTGCGTGCGAAGGCGCCCATGAGTGAAGAGCCGGGCACATGGTCGAGCAGGGGTGGGGCACTCACCTCGGGCCAATTCCGGCAAACTGCCCCTTTGCGCTCCCACGACCGCTGTCCGAAAGTGTAGGAGGAGGTAACCCAGCGGGCTTGCCCCGGCTTCCAACGCCGGCAGCAAAGGGTCAGCAATCGAAAAACAGAGAACATTACAGGAGACTTGTTTATGAGAACACCAACACGATGGATTGCCCTTGCGGGCGCGGCACTGATCGGAGCGACCGTATCGCCGGTTTTTGGGCAGCAGAACTACGGGCAGCAAAGCACCGCGAAAGCTGTCCAGCCAAACCAAAACGCCCAGGCCGGCAAATACGGCATTTTGGAAGCCCAAGCGCGGCAAACCCTTAACACCTTCAAGCAGAGAGACCCAAGCCTGAAGCCCTTCTTCCGCAAATCAGCCGGCTACGCCGTCTTTCCTACCATAGGCGAAGGCGCCTTCATCGTCGGCAGCTCGCATGGCAAAGGCATCGTTTATGAGAAAGGCAAGCCGATCGGCGAGGCCACTGTCACATCGGGGAGCGTCGGCGCACAGGTGGGTGGAAAGTCCTTCTCGGAAATCATCTTTTTCCAAACCCCGCAGGCGCTTCAAAGCCTCAAGCAAGGCAATTACCAATTCACCGCCGGTATAGGCGCGGTCGCCGCCTCGAAAGGCATGGCTCGACAGGTCAACTATCGACATGGCGTTGCCGTGTTCACCACCTCCAACCAGGGTCTGATGGCCAAGGCCGCCGTGGGAGGTCAGAAGTTCACATACCAACCGCTTCCAGGGCAATCCCAACAGATGGGCGGCGGCGGGGCCAACGCCGGGGCCGGAAGCACATCGGGCGGCGGCCATAATGGCTGGAACCAAAAGAACGGTTCGTCGAAATGAGACCGGCGGCGCAGGCAATGCAGGGTAAGTTGCGCCCTGGGCTGAAGTTGACACCATGGATAGGAGCGCGGACGCCGTCGTCCGCGCTTCGTGTGTCGGGTCCCTCGATGGGGGACAGCCAGCATTCAAGATTCAACAACGAACATTCAGCATCCAATCATGAACAGCCAACGCTGAGGGGCGAGAGGCCAGGGGGAGTATATGTACCCTCTGCGGACCGCTACAGTGCTACAACCCGCATGAACATTGGATGATCCGAGAGGCCGGGGTGCTACGGAAAGTGCTACACGATGCTACGAACTCCACCAAACCGCTACAAAAGGGGAGCGAGGAGCTTAAAGGGACGGTAGCGGCTTCCGGCCATCGGTCTCCGCGCAAAACGGGCTCGCTAGCCCTCCTGCCCGAGTAATGGCGAGATGAGCGAGACAACGCCGTCGAACACAGATGCAGAAGTCCGGGCGATGAACTCTGCCTTCCGCACGCTCTAATCAAGGCTCTTTATCTGGTCTGCCAAAACGACCCCGCCAACCGGCAATCCAGGTGGCAAGGCTGCCTCGAAAGGATAACCCTTTGCCTTCGAAGTGATCGGACACGCCAAAAGAAGGCTTGTCTTCCGATTGTACGATTCGGGCGACAATACAAATGCCGGGCGACGGCCCGCCTGCTCGTGGCCGGTCCGCGGGTCAAAGCTGAGCCAAACCAAATCGCCGCGACGCGGAACGTAGCTGGCCGTCACCAAACCTCCTGGCCGACGGCAGGGCCCGTCGATATGGACCGATGCCGAGTTGTTGGGGTAATCCGTTTAAGCAACTCCGCCAATGAATGCGGGTTGCGCCGGATCGGTTGGACCACCAGCGCTCCAGACTTCGTTCTGAGCTCCACCTCGGATCCTTCGCCAACACGGATTTCCGAGGCGTAGGCGCGGGGGATGCGCAATGCCAGACTATTACCCCAACGTTGAACGGCGGTCTTCATGGCTCTACAAAGTAGCTACGCGGCACGCCTGTGTCAAGAGAGCTACAATTGCCGGGTGCGATTAAGAGTGTCGATGAGGCGCGGGGTTAGTCCTCACTTTTTCCGCCGTGAGGGAAGGGAAGTGGTGGAAAAAGGTGTAGGACTGACCCCGGGGCCTCACTGGCATTGAATTAAGCCAAGGAGCTACCCCCATCTTGCTCTTGCTCATGTTCCTTCTCCCCCAGAGCAAGTTAGAGAGCAAGAGCAAGAGCAAGAGACCGGGAATCCCCCCTAATTCAATGGCAGTGCCCCGGGGGCTTCCGTGCCCGACGCATTTAATCACGCCCAACCCACAATGGCCGCAGCGCATAGCCGCGTGTGACTTTGACACACTTCCGCCAAACATCAGGCTTGAAAGAGGGCGGGTGAAACCCGAAACTCGGCGGACATGAATCGGATTGTGGAACGTTTTGCGCGGCTCAAGGGCCAGAGCCAGAAGGGACTTATCGCGTACATCGGCGCCGGAGACCCTGACCTGGAGGCCACGCGGCGATTGGCGTTGGAGTTTGACCGCGTGGGGGTGGATGTGCTGGAGTTGGGCGTGCCCTTCAGCGACCCGCTGGCCGACGGGCTGGTCAACCAGCTTGCCGCCCGGCGCGGTTTGGCTTCCGGCACAACCCCGGCGGGTGTTCTTGAAACGGTTGCGGCCATTCGAAATGGTTGCCAGGTCCCCATCGTGCTCTACATCTACTTTAACTTGGTTCATCGGCATGGACTGGAACGATTCGTTGGGGACGCCGCGAAGGCTGGGGTTGACGGTCTGCTCGTGTTGGACCTGCCGCCGGAAGAGGCCGCCAATTATGAGGCGGTGATGGCGCGCGCCGGCCTGTGCAACATTTACCTGGTGGCGCCGACGACGCCGGATGAGCGCATCGAGTTGATTGCCAAACGAGCCAGGGGATTTGTCTATTACGTCTCGCGCGAAGGCGTCACCGGGATGCAAGCGCGTGTGGCGGACACGGTCGGCGCAATGACCGCAAAGATCCGCATCCACACGGATTTGCCTATCGTCGTGGGTTTTGGGGTCTCCACTCCGGAGCAGGCCGGCCTGGTGGCGCGCGTGGCCGATGGGGTGGTGGTGGGCAGCGCTATTGTGAACCAGATTGCCGAGCACGGACATGAACCGGCGATGGTTTCCACGGTGGGCGGCTTTGTCCGGTCCCTCGTCCGGGCCGTTGAACCCGTGGGAGTTGGCCGTCCCTAGTCATGAAAGCCTCAGCCAAGACCAAAGACCGTTTTGTCATCATTATGGCCGGGGGCAGAGGCGAGCGCTTTTGGCCGCTGAGCCGTGAGAGACAGCCGAAGCAACTCCTGAAGCTTCTGGGGGATCGCTCATTGTTCCAGCAGGCGATAGACCGCGTCCTGGCGCTGGCGCCGATGGAGAACATCCTGGTCATCACCAATCGTGTTCAGGCGCCGGAAGTCCGCAAGCAGGCGCCAAAGCTTCCCAAGGAGAACATCATCGCCGAGCCGGCGGGCCGCGACACTACCGCGGCGGTCACTTTGGGCGCGGCGCTGGTAGGCGCGCGCTCGACTACCGGGGTGATGGCGGTGCTGCCCGCCGACCACGTGATAAGCGAGGAGAAGAAATTCCAGCAGGCGCTTTCGGACGCGTTCGACCTTGCCGGGCGCGGCCAGGCGATTGTCACGATTGGCATTAACCCGACCGAGCCTTCGACCGCTTACGGGTACATCCGAATCGGCGAACCTTTGCCCTCGCCCGAAGGCGCCAAACCCTACAAGACGGTCTTTCACCGGGCGGAACAGTTTGTGGAGAAGCCGCACTTCGATAAGGCGCTCGAGTATGTCAACAGCGGACATTATCGCTGGAACGCGGGGATGTTCCTATGGTCGTTTGTGACTATCACCGAAGGGCTCCAGAAACACCAACCCGAAATGTATGAGGCCTGCCAGCGGTGGTTCAAAGTGGCCGCCAATCCCGCCAAGCTCGACAAAACCCTTGCCAAAGAGTATCCGGGGCTCAAAAAGATCTCGATCGATTACGCCCTGATGGAGCACGCCCAGAACGTTGTGGTGGCGGATGGCTCTTTCGCCTGGGACGATTTGGGCTCCTGGACCGCCCTGGGCCGGCATCTCAAGGCTGACCCCGAGGGCAATTGCGCCGTAGCGGAATTCATCCATGTGGATGGGGCGCGGAACATCATTTTCGACGCGCGCACCAAAGCCCGCCGCACGCCTATCGCCGTGGTTGGGTTGCGCGACTCCATCCTGGTTCAAACCGACGACGCCACCCTGCTCGCCCACAAAAGCCAGGCGCAAAAAGTGAAGGAACTGGTGCGGCGTTTGGCGGAGGACCCAAAACTCAGGAAGCTGGTGTAGATTTGATCTCTGTTTCCAACGTTTGGACCGCGCCAGCGGCCCTCAAACCGTGATGCTGAACCAACTGACAATTGCCCAACTGCAAACTATGCTTGCGGGGCGGAAGGCCTCTTCGCGCGAGGTCATGCGGGCCTGCCTGGAGCAGGTTCAAAGAATCGATGGCCATCTCGGCGCCTTCCTCAGTTACGACGCCGCGGACGCCCTGGCGCAAGCCGACGCCGCGGACGAGGCGCTGGCTGCGGGCGCGACATACACCGAGCGCCCGTTGCTCGGCATCCCGGTAGCCATTAAGGATGTCATCGCGGTCAAAGGCCAACCCCTGAATTGCGCCTCCAAAATCCTTGGCAACTTCGTTTCTCCTTACGACGCCACCGTTATTGAAAAGCTGCGAGCAGCGGGCGCGGTGGTTTTCGGGCGATTGAACATGGATGAGTTCGCCATGGGCAGTTCTACCGAGAACTCGGCCTTTCAACTCACGCGCAATCCTTGGGACCCCACGCGAATTCCAGGCGGCTCCTCCGGCGGGTCGGCCGCCGCAGTCTCGGCGGATGAATGCATTGCCGCCCTGGGTTCCGATACCGGCGGCTCGATCCGGCAACCGGCCTCCTTCTGCGGTTGCGCCGGCATCAAGCCCAGTTACGGCAGGGTCTCGCGCTATGGGTTGGTGGCCTACGCCTCTTCGCTCGACCAAATCGGCTGCCTGGCCAAAACCGTGGAGGACGCCGGCATCGTGCTCGAGGTCTTAAGCGGGCCGGACAACCGCGATTCCACCAGCGCGCCGCAGCCTGTCCCCCGGTTCCGCCAGGGGCTGGCCGGCGACATCAAAGGCACACGGCTCGGCCTGGCCAAGGAATACATGCTTGGCGGCCTCGATCCGGAAGTGAAGGGGGCGGTGGCTGCGGCGGTCGAGAATTTGCAAAAGCTCGGCGCCGAGGTCATTGAGGTTTCCCTGCCTCATACCGATTACGCCGTCGCCACCTATTATATCATCGCCACCGCCGAGGCCAGCGCCAACCTCGCCCGTTTCGACGGCATCCGCTACGGCCAGCGAGTCGAAGGGAAAGATCCCATTGAGCTTTACGGCAAGACTCGCGGGGCGGGCTTCGGGGCGGAGGTCAAGCGCCGCATCATCCTGGGCACTTATGTTCTTAGCAGCGGCTATTATGAAGCCTATTACCTCCGCGCGCAGAAAGTCCGGACGCTGATTCGCCAGGACTTCTTGAATGCCTTTGAGCGGGTCGATGCCATCCTCACGCCCACTTGCCCGACCCCCGCCTTCAAGATCGGTGAGAAATCATCCGACCCACTCCAGATGTATCTCTCGGACATCTTCACCCTCTCCTGCAATCTGGCCGGCATTTGCGGCATCTCGATTCCCTGCGGTTTTACCTCAGGCCCGAGGCCTCTGCCGATTGGACTCCAGTTGCTCGGCAGCCCTTTCGGCGAAGCCTCGCTCTTGAGGGTCGCCCACGCCTACGAGCAAAGCACCGGCTGGCATAAAAAAACGCCGCTTTTCTCGGATTAGTCCGGCGCCCGCGGGTGCTGGCTCACCGCACCGGGGCCAGTCCTCACTTTTTCCGCGGTAAAGGAGGGCGAAGTGGCAGAAAAAGGTGCAGGACTGACCCCGGCGCCTATTGAAGAAGTCAATTGAATCTTCGCTCGCCAGGAGATAGGATTCAGCGGCATTTATCGAACAACGATGCATGATCCGTTTAGACTTCATCTCCACGCCGAGCTGGCTGAAATCCGCGCCGCCGGAACCTACAAAGACGAGCGCGTTATTCTCACGCCCCAAGGCACAACCATACGGGTCGCGGATGGCAAGCCGGTGCTGAACCTGTGCGCCAACAATTACCTGGGTTTGGCGCAGCATCCCGAGGTCGCCGCCGCCGCCAAGGCGGCCATTGACGAATGGGGGTACGGCATGGCCAGCGTGCGGTTCATCTGCGGCACCCAAAGTGTCCATAAACAACTCGAATCGCGGCTCAGCCATTTCCTGGGCATGCAGGACGCCATCCTCTACTCCTCCTGCTTTGACGCCAACGGGGGATTGTTCGAGACCCTCCTCGGCCCCGAAGACGCCGTCATCTCCGACGAGTTGAACCACGCCAGCATTATCGACGGCATCCGGCTGTGCAAGGCGCAGCGGTATCGCTTTCTCAACAGGGACATGGCGGACCTGGAGGCGAAACTCAAGGAAAGCGCCAGCGCGCGTCAAGCGCGAACACAGCTGACTGCAATCGCAACTCGGTTGGCCAACGAGTATCCGGCAAGCAACGCGGCCCGCTCTTTCGGCCTAGTTTCGGAGAGCCAGCGG
>JAJYHY010000362.1 GCA_021784555.1 bacterium | reverse complement strand
CCTCGGCAATGGGCGCGTTCAAAGGCTTGCCCACGCGAATTGCGTCCACGAAATTGGCGAAGTGGAGGACATCGTCCCAATTGCCCTTGGTTTCCCGGAGAACCCTTTGCTTCAGGTCATAAATCCGGTAACTGTTTCCGGCGATGGAGAGGGTTCCGTTTTCGCCATAGAAGTTGACGCCGAAACCGCTGCCCTCATTGCCGCGGGGGTCGCAGCTCTGGCCTTCCCAGGAGATGCCCTGATGGTCAAAATCGAAGGCGGCGAGGGTGGTGTCGGGTGTTTCCCAATCGTCGTTGTAATGATAGCGATTGCCGCCGCACGTTGTCCGCAACGGCACATCGACCTGCAATCCCCAGCGCGCCAGGTCCAGGGCGTGAACACCATTGTTGCCGAGCTCCGCCGTTCCCCAGTTCCAGAACCAATGCCAGTTGTAATGGATGACATTGTCGTGGTAGGGCGTCTCGGGCGCCGGCCCCTGCCACAATTCGTAATTCAGCCATCGGGGAACCGGGACGATTTTTCCATGGCCGATGGAGCCACGATGATCGGCGTACCAGGACCTGGCGTAAAAGAGTTTCCCCAGTTTGCCGCCGTGCAGCGCCTCCATCGCCTCTATGACCCAGGGCCAACTCCGGCGCTGGGTGCCTAACTGCACCACCCGATCGTATTTTTTCGCCGCGGCGACCATCAGTTCGCCCTCATGCGCGTTGTGGCTGGCTGGCTTTTCCACATAGACGTGCTTCCCATGGGTGCAGGCGAGGATGGTGGCCGGCGCGTGCCAATGGTCGGGAGTGGCGATGGAGACCGCATCGATCGACGCGTCTTCGAAGACCTTGCGGAGGTCGCCGGCGCCCTTTGGCTTTCTCTGCTGATGTCTTTCCGCATATCTCACCCCTTTCTCGATGGCGCGGGTATCCACGTCGCAAATGCACGCCACTTCCGCGGCGGGTAGAGCGGTGTAGGCCTTGATGTGCGCCATCCCGCGCCCGTTACAGCCAATGACCGCCACCCGCACAGTCTCGTTCGGACTGGCCCCCGCGCGGAGAAGGGCGGGGCTGCCCAAGGCGCCCAGGCCGGCGGTGACAAAGCTGGTTTGCTTGAGAAAATCGCGTCGAGTCAAAGAAGTATTCATAAGGCCATAAAACGCCCTTGCGCGCTCCCTGGCAAGAACGGAGTGGCTCGGCGCCTCATCATCGGCTGTGATGGACAAACGCCCACACCAGCCCCAGGAGCATCAGGAAAAACAGGATGAACAGGAAAATGAACCGGTTCCGCGCCACACGTTTCTCGTAGCGCAAGGGGCGCAGTCCCTGGATGCCCCCCGCCGCCAGGTAGCTCACCAGTTTGGGGTTGGTCGTCGTGGGGGCGCGGAAGTGGTTGCGGAGACGGCGCAGCAACGCCAACAGGTCATACTTGCGGACACCCAACTCGTTATAGTGCTGAGCTGTATTCGGCGGTTCCTCCGGGCCCCTTAGCCTGGCCTGGTCCACCTCCTCGAAAATCGGGTCATAAGTGGGCGGTCGTTGAGGAGGAGAGGCTGAACCGTTGGAAGCGCCGGGTTTGTGGCTGATGGTGGTCCCGTGGGGCGTCGTGGTAGAGCGGATACGCGGATGGTGGTGGTTTGTGGCGCTACGCTGCAATTGGGCGTCGAGCCGCTTGATTTGAGCCTCAAGCTCCGCGATTTGGCCGTTGAGAGCACGGGCGCGGTTTGAAATCGGATCTGGCTTCTTCCGGGGCCAAGCCATGGGACATTCGGACGTTAGTGGCGCAAGAGGAACACCAGCAGGACAACAAACGCAAAAAAGGACATCACCGCCACCGGCCAGGTCAGGGCGAAACCAATGCGGCAAAGGTCGCTGAAGGTGTAACTCGCAAACAGCGGCGCCGAGCCCGGGTCGGGTGAGGCGGCGGTTTGTTCAGGCTGCGCCGAGGCAGAAAGGACCGGGAACTTGAGCCGGGCGGAGTTCCATTCCATCCGGGCGTTCTCCAGGGTCGTCAGGGCGCGAGTCAGCTCGACCGCAAAACTCTCCTGTGTCCAGGTTTCCTCATGGACCGCCTCAATTTTCGTCAAGGCCTCTCGCAAGCCGCCCAGGACCTTGGCCGCCTGCTCCGCGTCGCGTCTGGCCGCCAGTTCCGTCTCCTCCAGCAGGCCCAAGCCGCGGGTCAGGCTCTGCACGAGCTCCTGCCGTCCGGTCTGAAACTCCATCTGGCGCCTGCGGGTCTCCTCCAGGGCTGATCGCTCCCGCTCCAACTCTTCCTGGGCGCGTTTGAGCTCGGCCAATTTCTGCTGCGCGTCCGCCACCTTGGCGTCCACCTCCTCCCGTGTCGGCGCCCGCAGGGGGTGGGCCGGAGCACTGGAATAAGGCGATTTTTGGGACTCAAAATCGCCGTCGATAAACTCCGTTGCGTCATAATCCGAAGACATACCAAATTCTACTTAGCGCCGCGGAGCGTGTAAAGAGCGGAGACCGCCCGGCGACCTTTCCGGGCGCAAGACAGAAATCTTCGGGGCGTAGCGCAGGGTGAACGAATCGGATGAAGTTCATGAGGACTGCGCTACGAAGAATTCTGTCGTGCGCCCGACCTTTTCCCTGATCTCTCGCTTTTTCGAGACCCGACTGGTGTCCCAAGGGGCGAGCGGCAACACCGCTTTCGGCGTTGCAGCGGCTCCCCGAGGCGGACTTTGCAAAGTCCGCCCTTTCCGCCTCCCAACGGGCACCGTATCGCTCGGCCCCGCAGCCGCGATGCCAAAGCCGCGTGGCGCTTCGCTCCCCCGTTAAGGTCCCGACCGCGGCGTCCTGCTTGTTCGCCGCGCTTACCGCGGGTGGCGGCGAGTATCGCCCCATCGGCCAAAAATCCAGGAGCAGCAGCCACATTGAGCATTAGGCATTTCCCATTGTTCACTTGTCATCCTTGCCGGGACGGATTACCTATTCGTGCTGATTGAGAGGGTATTTGGCCCGCAGACTTCATAGGCCGCTTTGCTCGCGGCGTGAAGTGCATCGGTGAACCCTTGGGAGCGCAACGAAAGGCAGAGAGATGATAGCAACGCAGATAAGACAAAAGGATGCGGTATTTTACTTTGTGGCTTATCCATCGGAGGACCTGCTGCGAAAAGTCCGATTCATCAGCCGGTTCTACGATGAAGGCGAGCAGATAAAACCGGAGGAAATTCCCGCCGAGGACGATGTCGCCCATTTCATCGCCCGTGTCGAGCGGAGCGAGAAGGCCTTTCAACGCGCGCTCTCGAAGTCCAAGGTCAAGTCCATCCGTAATTTCTATGAGACCGCCATAACCCAGCCGCCCATCCCTGGCACGGTCCTTCTCTTTACCCCCCAGCGCCTCAGCTTCGAGCTCCTTTCGGGCAACGAAACCGTGGGCAACCTCCCCGACCCGCAGGAGAAATTTCTCATTATCGATGGCCAGCACCGCCTGGCCGCGCTCAGCTTTTACGAGCGCACGCACCCGGCGGAGGCCAAATCCATCTATGTGCCGTGCGTCATTTTCGACGGCCGGAGCGAGGACTTCGCGACCGAAATGTTTGTCATCATTAATTCGACACCGACTCGCATCAACAAGAGCCACCTGGTCGATCTCTACGAGCGCGTTTCCTGGGCGGAACCAGACCGCCGATTTGCGGCCCGCGTGGCGGAGATGCTCTATGTGGAGGCGGACAGCCCGCTACGGTACCGTATCAACCGCTTAGGCGGACGGAGCAAGCAGGAGAAATGGATTCTTCAGGCGGAATTGTTCAACGAAATCCACCGCTGGGTGAAACAGGCCTGGGCTCAAATCTCAAAAGGCGAGACGGGCCGCCCCGAAGTGGAGCGGTATTACGCCATGGTCCGGGATTTCCTCAAGGCCGCCTCGCAAGTGCTGGAAGAGGCCTGGGGCAACGAAGACTACATGGTCACCAAACCCGTTACCCTCAAAGCCATGCTCCGCGTTTGCGCCGACCTGGCGGCGCAGGATCCCGAACCGGCTGAAGGCCGCATTGGGCGCTGGTCGCAGAGATTGGCCCCATGGGGCGAACGCCTCCGCGAGTTCCGCAACGAGGGCTTCTACGAGCGGTTTGCCGCCAAAGGCCAAGTGGAACGTGTGGCCCGGCTGCACCGGGAGCTGGGACGCCTCGCTGGCATAACGCCGCGCGGCGGCGAGCGAAAGGAGGGGCAGTCGGTGGCACCAGCCGCCACCTGAGAGGACTAATCGTTGTTCGATGTTGGTTGTTCAAGGTGCGATGTTCAGTGTTGGTTGTGGCCTGTTCGGTGTTCCCGAATCGCCCTTGCCAGTCCTGCTCGACCGGCTATATTACTTCTGATTCTGGAAGGGCGGAGAGTCGCTCTGAGCGCGAGTTCGGGGAGGAAAGTCCGAACACCGGAGGGCGCGATGCCGCGTAACTTGGGTCGATACCGAAGATACACGCGGGAGGCGATGCCGTGAGGCATCCCGACGGATAGTGCCACAGAGAATATACCGCCTGGGTCCGGGGGGGCTCAGGTAAGGGTGAAAAGGCGGGGTAAGAGCCCACCGCTCGAGGCGCAAGCCTCGAGGCATGGAAAACCCCATCGGGTGCAAGGCCAAATAGGGGACTGCGGGGCGGCCCGCTCCAGCCTCGCCCTTTCTGAAACCGGAGGCGGCCATTTCGCCAGGCTCTACTGAAGAGCCCGGCGACGCGCGCTGCTTCCACCGGAGTTTCAGAAAGGGCGAGGCAGGTCCCGGGTACTGGCTGCTGAGACAAATGACTCTCTCCTCAGCCCCTTCGCCGGCTGTTGAAGTTGGCCGCCTTCGGCGCCGGCGGGCGTGCGGATGGCAGCGCGGCTTCAGCAGCCTGGGAAGGGGCTGTGCAGACAGAATTCGGCTTACAGCCCTTTCAGAATCACTCTTATTTCCATGCCGCCTTCATTTTTTCGTAACTGACCAGATGGTGGCAGGAGCGCGGACGCCCCCGTCCGCGCCGCCAGAAAGCCGCAGTCGCGGACGAGGGCGTCCGCGCTCCTGTTGCACGTGAGTCAGGTGGTTTGACCTGAACCGTTACATTTTCTCAATAACCCCGGCAGTACCTTGAGCACGTAGTCCACCTCGGCCTCTGTCGAGTCGATGCCCAGGCTGAACCGGATGCTGCCTCTGGCGCGTGCGGCGCCAAAGCCCATAGCAGTCAGCACATGAGAAGGGTCCAGCGAACCGGCGGCGCAGGCTGAACCGCTGGAAGCGCAAATGCCCGCCTCGTCGAGCAGAAGCAGCAACCCTTCCGCCTCTATCGCATCGAAGGCGATGTTCGTTGAGTTTGGCAGGCGTGGCTCGGATGGGCCATTGCGGACGGCGCCCGGGATCTGCGACAGGATTTGGCGTTCGAGTTTGTCCCGCAATGCCCTGACCCGCGTGTTTTGAATCTCCAGATTGCCCAAGGCCAATTCCGCCGCCCGGCCAAACCCAACAATGCCGGCCACATTCTCAGTTCCACCCCGGCGCCCGGTTTCCTGGCCGCCGCCCATGAGGTACGGTTGGTATTTTGTTCCGCTCTTGACGTAAAGCGCGCCGATACCCTTTGGCGCGTGCAGCTTGTGGGCGGAGAGCGAGAGAAAATCCACCCCAAGCGCTCTCACGTTGAGCCTGAGCTTGCCCGCCATCTGGACGGCATCGGTGTGGCAGGGGATGCCCTTTTCATGGCAGAGCGCGGCGATCTCCGCTACCGGAAAGAGCAGCCCGGTCTCATTGTTGGCGGACATCACGGAAACCAAAGCGGTGTCCTGCCGGATCGAATGTTCCAGGAGAGCGAGGTCCAGCGCCCCATCGGCATTTACCGGCAAATAGGTGATCGAGCATCCTTGGGTTTCCAGAAAACGGCAACACTTGAGCGTGGCTGAGTGCTCGACCGCCGTCGCGACAATATGCCGCCTTCCAGGCCGAATCGCCACCGCGCTCCGCAGGACAGAGTTGATGCTCTCAGTCCCGCAACTAGTGAAGATAATCTCCGTGAGTTCGGCATTGATTAGCGCCGCCACCTTGGCCCGCGCCTGCTCCAGCGGACGGTTTAAGTCCTGTCCGAATCCGTAGAGGCTGGACGGATTGCCCCACTGCTCCGTAAGAAACGGCAGCATCGCCTCCACCACCGCGGGGGCAACCCGCGTGGTGGCGTTATTATCGAAGTAACAGATTTGGCCGCTCACGGGCGCATCTCACATTCTTTGGACCATCCACCCGGATTCGCCACTCACCCCTCGCCCCAGATGCGTTTGACGTGCTCGACGCCGCTCTTGACCTCATCGACCGTGAGGCTGGGACTCAACTCAAAGACTTTGATGTGCTCCGGCTTGACCAGCGGCTTGAGCGCGGCGAAATCGACCGTGCCGGAGCCAGGCGGGCAGTGGTCGCGACCGGGAAATTGGACATCATGGATGTGGAAGCCGACGAGCCGATCCTGGAGGCTCTCCAGATGCATCACATGCTGAATGAAGCCTAGGTTCTCCTTGATCTGGGCATGGCCGATGTCGTGCCAGTAACCGAGGTTGGGACTGGCGAGCTCGCGAAAGAGAAACTGGAAATCGGTATCGACGGGCAATTCCTCAAGCGCCTGCCGATTTTCCGCCCCGAATCTAAGCCCGT
This sequence comes from bacterium, assembly GCA_021784555.1. Taxonomy (GTDB): domain Bacteria; phylum Verrucomicrobiota; class Verrucomicrobiia; order Limisphaerales; family UBA8199; genus JAJYHY01. The sequence goes on along the minus strand of JAJYHY010000362.1, from coordinate 1,848 downwards.
GTGACTCTACGGCGGGGAGCAGCTTCTTAAGGAGCTCCTTCACGCGTTCGAAGAAGGCTTCTTTCTTGGACCCGCGCTTGGTATCCAGTTCGGCGCAAAGGCGCTCGTATTTCGGGGTTTCCTTCTGGCCGCGCTCCAGCATGGACAGGAGCTTGTCCGTGTAGTCCTTCATGTCGATGCTGCCCAAGTGCAGCACGATGGCGGGGGCGTTCACTCGCTGGGCGAACTCGATGGTTTTCAAGGTGTACCGTTCCGCCAGGTCCCGTTCTCTCTGCCGCTCGGCGGAGAACTGGTAGATGTTGGGGGCGGCGTAATTAATGCCCATGGGAAGCGGGCAGAAATTATGCAGGCTCGATATGCGGATGTCGCCGGCCTCCACCGCTTCGAGGATGCCGGGCAACAGGCTGATGCGCGTGCCGTGGCTGAGCTCGGCGTACTCAAAGCCGAGCTCACGGACTTCGCGCAGCATGGCGCGTCCATCCGTATGGCGATGTGAGTTCCAACAAGTGGAGAGAGAATACATAGACCTCAGCCACTGCCGGTGTGTCCTGTTCCGCGCACCCTGGAGTACCTACAGGTCGGCGTAGCGCGCGCTGAGCATGGCCGAAAAGCGCGCGGCCTTCTCTTTGCGGCGGCGTTTTTCGCTCGGCTTTTCGAAATGCCGATGACTGCGAACCGTCTTAAGCGTGCCTTCGCGATCGATCTTCTTTTTTAAACGCCGCAACGCCTTCTCGACTGATTCGCCCTTTTTAAGCTTAATCTCCGTCAAAACTCTCTCACTTCCTCTCCATAGCGCCGCCAGGCAGGCTCAGCCTTCATGGCCGAAACACCTCAGCGGTCGAGAGCAAAAGCCTATTGCGCCCACGCCAATTGTCAAGCAGACTCATGGAATCGTCGGAGGGCTGTTCACGCTGGACTGAAGAACGCGCCGACCGGCACGGGCCGTTTCTCGAAGCCGGGACCTGAATATTGAAGTTCCAGGCGCATCGGTCCCGTGGCATGCCGATACCATAGATGGAAGGCGTGGCAGCCTTGCTTCAGGTTGATGCCGCCCGAACGCTCCGAGCCGTCGCGGCCAAAGTCGTCGTCGATGACAGTGCCGCCCTGGATGCGCATTTCGGCGCCCGAGTCGTCATCCAGGTAGAATGTGTAATGGCCATCCCGCGGCACCTGGATACAGCCGCTGAATTCGACGCCAAAGTCTGTGTCACGCGGACGCACGTCAAGGTCCAGACCGGCGGTTTGCCCGGTTTTGACCGGGCTGAGGGTGTCGAAATTCGGCGCCCAGGGCCATCGGCCTTCATAAGCCGCATAGTCGAGCCGGCCCTGGGTCAGCCCAGCGGAATTTGAAGCGGGGACAAGGGCCTTATCGTAAGGTCGCGGCGCGCCCGGGTCCGGGCGGTGCAACTCCAGGACGCGCGCCTTCATTTGCTCCTCCAGCGAGGCAAAGGCGGGATTGACGCCGAGGTCGTTGGCCTCCTGGGGGTCGCGGTCGAGGTCATAGATTTCGAAATCGTCGTCAGCCGAGCCAATGTTGTAGCGGACACCTTCATAGCCGTTGAGATAAATGACCTGCATCTGGCGGCGCCAGCGTCCGCGGTGGGCCGGCACGAATTCGGTGTAGTTGGGGGTGCGGCCATTGTGGAAATACTCGATGTAAATCGTGCTGGGCAGTTGCTTGCCTTGGCCGGTGAGCGTCGGCACGAGGGAGACGCCGTCTGAACGGGCCGGGGCGGGCAGACCGGCCAATTGTGTAAAGGTGGGCATCCAGTCCCAGAAGGCGCTGGGCGCCGAACTGATGCTGCCGGGCCGAACGTGGCCGGGCCAGCAGGCGAGGGTGGCCATGCG
>JAJYHY010000031.1 GCA_021784555.1 bacterium | reverse complement strand
GGCCAGCCCCGCTAGTTTCCAATCGCAAATCGCAAATTATGAACACGCCACCGGACTTATGCCCTAGAGCGCTAAGGCTGCTCTCGGTGGTCATCCCGGCGCGAAACGAGGCGGGTTGCATTGGCTCGACGGTCGAGCATCTGCACCTTGAACTGCGGCTGCATAATGTCCCGCACGAGATCGTCGTGGTGGATGACGGCAGCACGGATGACACCTGGGAAAAGCTGTCGGTGCTCAAGCGGACGGTGCCGGCGCTGGCGCCGGTCAGGAACGGGGGCGCGAACGGTTTTGGGCGGGCAGTGCTCTGCGGTCTGGACAGAGCCACCGGCGATGGCGTGGTGATCATGATGGCGGATGAATCGGACGATTGCCGGGACGTCGTGCGTTACTGGACGGAACTCAACAAGGGCTGGGACTGCGTGTTCGGCAGCCGTTTCATCAAGGGCGGCGGGGTCATTGATTATCCGCGGATCAAATTGGCCATCAACCGGCTGGCGAACTTCTTCCTCAAAACCCTCTTCGCCATCCGTCTCAACGACACGACCAACGCCTTCAAGGCCTATCGCCGGGAAGTCATTGAGGGCTGCCGGCCCCTCATCGCCCCGCACTTTAACCTGACGGTCGAGCTGCCCCTCAAGGCCATCGTGCGCGGTTTCTCCTGGACGGTCATCCCCATCACCTGGCGCAACCGCCGGACCGGCGTCGCCAAACTCAAGCTCCGGGAAATGGGCAGCCGCTACCTGTTCATCTGCCTGTACGTTTGGCTGGAGAAGTATTTTAGCTGCGGGGATTACCGGAAGAGGTAGTGGAGGGATGGAGTGATGGATTGGTGGAGTAATGGATGAGGGTTGACGGATCGCGTATTTTTGACGTTCTGCGTCGGATGTTCGATGTTGGATGTTCGATGTTGGTTGTCGGTTCCCCAGCTCCGGTAGGAGCGGCCGATTTGTAGAACGGGCCTCGGTGAATCCCTCCTAAGCTCCGCTAGGAGCGGCATCTAATAAGGCAAACGCTGCCGACACCACCATCCCGCTCCTAGCGGAGCTTACTTTTTGGGCGACTGTTGATTACAAATACGCCGCTCCTACCGGAGCAGGGAAGGGGTCTCCCATTAGCACCGTTGGCTTTAACGCGGTGGACGCTCACCCTTTGTTGCCTTCGTTGACTTCTGTGAAGTCCATCCACAAAAAATTCTCTCGCCCTGTGTAGAGTCCTTGAACCTGGAGTCCTTGAACCTGGCAATTCGCTGTAAGCAGGTCGAATTCACGTGAGCTTGTGTCAAAGACAAGACGATATGGGGCCGAGCCCCGCCAGGACCAACGCCTTCACAACAATTGCTTTGTCCCCATTGCTCTGACCGAGCCGCCCGAGCCACCTCTGGCGTACCCGTGTCCGCAACTCATCCTGACAAGGCAATGGGGACAAAGCAATTCAATCTGGAAGGGGCCTCGTTGGGAGCTCTGGCGGGATGCGCCCCTTGGCGCACGGCCAGTCACAAAGTCGCTGTATGCGCTCCCAAGTTGCTTGCCAGGAGTGCCCACTCATTTTACAGTTTACAAGTGATCATCATCCGGTTTCCAGATGATAAGGCAAAGCGCCGCGCACTGGGCTTTTTGCCCGGACGTTTCTGTTTTAAGAGTTGGGCGACGGGCGAAATGATGGCGCCTGAGAGCGCTCTGCCAGCCCTCGCAGTGGAAGGAATCCGCTTCGGTGTCGAAGGCCCGGCGGCCGGGGCCTCCGTTGCGCGAGAGCGAATGGAAAATGGGCGAGCCAAGTAGAGTTCGTGCCGACGAAGTTAGCCGCGTCTATGCCAGGCGCTTTGGCGGGGCTGAGGAGTACCGGCGCGCGATCTGGCGTGTGCTGGTGAACCGCTGTTTTCAGCGTCTGGTCCCGCCGGAGGCGGTTGTGCTCGACCTGGGCTGCGGCTACGGTGAATTCATCAACACCGTCCAGGCCGCGAAAAAGCTGGCCATGGACCTCAATCCCGATTCCCGGCGGCGCCTTCGGCCGGGCATTCAATTCCTGGAGCACGATTGCTCGGTTCCGTGGCCCCTGCCCGCGGACGAGCTGGACGTGATTTTCACCAGCAACTTCTTCGAGCATCTGCCCGATAAATCGGCCCTGGGCCGAACCCTGGACGAAGCCTTTAGGTGCCTGAAGCCCGGCGGCATGCTCGTCGCCCTGGGGCCGAACATCAAATTCACCAAGGGCGCTTACTGGGACTTTTGGGACCATCATGTCCCTTTGACCGAGGCCTCGCTCTCCGAGGCGCTGGAGACGCGGGGTTTCGAGATGACCGCGTGTTACGCACGGTTCCTGCCTTATACTATGGCGAAAGGGCCGCAGTATCCTCCCGCGCTGCTGGCGGTTTACCTGTGGTTCCCATTGTTGTGGCGGGTGTTTGGGCGGCAGTTTCTCATCAGGGCGCGGAAGCCGGAAAAAAGTTGGAGAATCTGATTGACAAACGGTCCGATTTTGATGAAATACATTTAAGTTAGCTCACTATTAGTTCCCAGGTGGTGAGGTCGGGGTCTGTGTCTTATGAATGGTAGTGATGCCAGAGCGAGGTCGGAATTCGGGTGCTTCGCGCCTCCGCCCGTGGCATCTACACTTGTCGAGTTGCTCGTCGTCATTGCCGTGATCGGCACCCTGGCGGCGCGGCTCCTGGCGCGCACCTGGGCCAAAGCTAAAGATTGATCTCGTATGAATTGCCCATCAGCTAGGTCCGGGGCCGGGCGAGGGGGCTTTACGCTGATTGAGTTGCTCGTCGTCGTCGCTGTGGTCGCCGTCTTGGCGGCGCTCCTGCTTTCCACTCTGGCGCGGGCCAAGACACAGGCGGGCATCACGGTCTGCGAAAATAACCTGCGGCAGCAGGAGCTCGCATTGACGATGTACGTCGGCGATTTCGCTGCCTACCCGCTGTACGAAAGCCCCAACGGATACTGGGTCCAATCCCTCGTTCCCTACCTTCGGTCGTCGTGGCCAGCGAACAACACGGTCGGTAGCGCGAACGGCCCGGTCTATACCGGGACGCCGCGCAGGTCGATCTACACGTGCCCAGGCTACGACCGGCTCGACGGTGTGTATTCCACGAACGGGATATGGGTGGGCGCGTACGCCTACAACGGCGGCGAGCAGGGTGCCGTGCCGGTGCTCTGGATGGCGGGGGGCCCCAGGACGATCCTTGTATCCGGCGGCCTTGGCGGTGGCACCAACGGGCCGACGCGTGAGACTGCGGTGGCTGCTCCAAGCCAAATGATCGCCCTAGGGGACTCGATGATTGAGCCGGTGGGCGGGGCTCCAAATTCCGTGGTGGGATTCCCGTCCGCACCTCGGTTCTCCCCCGAGTTCAGCCTCGCTCCCCAGCCATTCAACACTGTTCCGCCACCCCAGGGCCCTGCGGTGCGGGCGACGCTCCGGCGACACGGCGGCCGGTGGGATATGGCTTTCTGCGATGGTCACGTCGAGGACGGCCCGCCCCAGAAATACTTTAACGCCTACTCCGACTCTGTCGTCGCACTGTGGAGCCCGGACCATCGCGCCCACTGGAAGTAGCAACATGAGGGCTCGCGTCGGCAAGGTGTTTTTGGTGTCCGTTACGGCCGTGCTGGTGGTCACGGCGGTCGCCAAGCTGTACAGCGCGACGGGGACGGTGCGGATCTTGTCGCTGGAGGACCCGCTCCTTCACGTGAACAATCAACGTTGGGGCTTTTGCAGCGTCTTGAGGAATTCCCAACGCGATAGGGGAGGGTTTGGCCGAGAGGCGACGGGCTTCACGCTAATTGAGCTCCTAGTCGTCATTGCGGTCGTTGCGATCCTGGCGGCGCTGCTGTTCCCTGCCCTGGCACGGGCGAGACGCGCCGCCGGGGTTACTGTCTGTGAAAACAATCTGCGTCAGCAGGAGCTCGGCCTCGCGATGTACGCCAGCGACTCGGGAGCCTACCCGCTGTACATCGGCCCGGGAGGGCCCTGGCCGGAGTCGCTGGTACCATACGTCCGCCAAGCCTGGCCGACGAACGACTCGCTCGTTGCGGACAACGGCCCGGTTTACGCCGGGCCGCCTGGCAACTCGATCTACAGGTGCCCTGGGTACGACGAGCTCGAGGGGTTCTACAGCAGCCGCGGAGCGTGGGTAGGCGCGTACGGCTACAACGGCGGCGCTGACAGGGTGCAGCACGGTACCGACGTCCTGGGCGGCCGGATTGTCGTCTTCCCGGGAGGGCTCGGCGACGACGGAAACGGGCAACCTGTTCGCGAGGCTGCCGTCCTTGACCCCGCCCAGATGGTTGCTCTCGGGGACTCGATGATAATGGGGGTGGGCAACGAGCCAAGCGAGGTCATTGGCGTGCTTTCGGATCCGTGGTTTAATTTCGTGCAGGGCTTCGGGGCACCAACAGGGGGCCCCGGCGTAGCGCCGCCCATACCGTTGAACCGGCCCGAGCAATTAATGACGCGCAGGCACGGCGGGCTCTGGAACATGGCTTTCTGCGACGGGCACGTGGAGAACGGGCCGCCTCAGAAGTACTTCAACTACGCCTCAGACGACGTTCTGAGCCTCTGGAACCCAGATCACAAGGCCCGCAGACAATGACACCGGCCTCTCAGATGGCACCCTTGAGCAGCGTGACCAACCGTCTTGTTCGGCCCTTCCTCCTGTCCGTGGCGGGATCGCTGGTGCTCACCGCGCTGGCGAAGTCGTACAGCGCGACAGGGACGGCGCGGATCTTGTCGCTGGAGGACCCGCTCCTCCACGTCAACAATCGTCTGCTTCTCGTGGGCCTTGGGCTGCTCGAGTTGGCGATTGCGGCGTGCCTGTTTTTCGCGCGTGGCGAGCGGGCCCAGTTCCGCGGCACAATGGCAGTTCTATGGCTTGCAGGCAACTTTGTTGCCTACCGGGCGGGATCCACATCATGGGTGTGAGGGTCTGCCCGTGTCTTGGGACGCTGGGGTCGAAGCTGCCCTTGCCGCCCGCGGTCGTCGATGGCCTGCTTGGCGGGTTCGTGGTCTATTGCGCGGTTGGCAGCGTGTGTCTTCTCCTCCTGCGCCGCTTTCCGGAGTGGCGGGAGCGCCTGCGGGCCCTGGCCCTCGACGCCGGCCTGCTGAACGCGGCCGCCGGCGAGGGCGACGGGGAGCGACCGCAATGAGCGAGCGAAGGCTTAAGATTCTAGTCGTAGGCGACAGTCCGGCGCTGCCGACCGGGGTGGCGGAGACAACGCGCCTCATCTTCCAGAACCTCCTGCGCAAGTTCACCGAGAGCTATGAGCGTCACCAGGTTGGCCTGTTTCATTGTTACGCGGTTACGGAGTTGATGTGGCCGGTTCAGGCCACGGCCCTCCAGGAGGCTAACGGCACGGGCCGGTTCGACCCGGAGGATCAGTACGGCCAGAGGAAGTTCCCGAGGGTGGCGGCGGAAGTCCGGCCGGATATCGTCTTCGCCTTTGGAGACCCGTAGCGGTTCCTGCACCTGTGCCTCCCGGCGCGCAAACGGGCGCACCGCCTCGTCCTATACCTGAATTTCGACGGTCTGCCGCTGCCGCCGGACCTCGGGCCGGTTCTGAACAATGCCGATCTGCTCATCACCAAGAGCGAGTTTTCAAAGTAAGTGGTTCTGCGGTTCCTGCCGGACGTGGAGCCTCGCAAGGTGAGCAACCTTTACAGCCCTGTTGACCTTGCCAGGTTCGAGCCCGCTTCAGAGAGCGAGAAACGGGAACTGAGGGGCGACCTGTTCCCGGACTGGATGCCCCGGAACAGTTTCGTGCTCGGCTGGGTTGGCCGGAACCAGTGGCGCAAACAAGCGTGGCTCCTCTACAAGACCATCGCCTATCTGCGCCGCGGCCATTACCTGTTGTGCCGAGCCTGCGGCCGGGCCAGCCCGCTGGAATGGTTGGCGGGGGCAACGGGCACCGCCGCGGCGGGCAGGCTGGCGCGGGAGAGCCGGCCCAACGGTGAGCCGCAGGGCTGCGTCCACTGCGGATCGCTGACGGTTCGAACGGCCGAGCCTCCCGGCACGTCTTTCTCTGGCTGCGCATGGCGGACGAGCCGGTCGAATCCTGGAACGTTCGGTGGTTGGAGGCGCAGTTCGGGCTGCAACGGGACCGGGATATTTACTACACGCCGGACTACGGGGTGAAGGCGGCCCTGGCGCCAGACGACATGCCGATGCTCTACAACATCTGGGATGCCATGCTGTACCTCACTGGCGGGGAAGGTTTTGGGCTGCCGGCTTGGGAAGCGATGGCAGCGGGCATCCCGACGGTCTATACGAACTATTCGGGCCACGCGGAACTCCTCCGCAAGGGCGGAGCCGGTCTGCCAGTCGGCGGTGTGCTCCAGCCCGAGGCGGGAACCTGTATTTGGAGGATGGTAGCGGACCTGGGCCAGGTGATCGAGGCGGTCCGGCGGCTCTACTACGACCGGCAGTTTGGCCACTCACTCGGGGCGAGCGGCCGGACCTTTGTGGAGGGCTACTCGCCGGACGTGGTGGTGAGCAAATGGCATGAGATATTCCAGCGGCTGGCGGCGGCCCGGCCAGCGGCAGGTGCCAGCGTTTCGGCACGATGAGGGCGGATTCAGGCGATCTGCCGAAGTGGGTGGGACTGGCGCTCCGGCGAATGACCGGTCGGCTTTGGCGAAGCGCGGCGGTGGCCCTGTTGTTCGCCTGGCACCCGCTGCACGTCGAGACGGTGGCGTGGGTCGCCGAACGGAAATCGCTGGTCTGCTCGTTTTTCTGGATGCTGACGATGCTGGCTTATGTCCGGTACGTGCGCGTCCGGACCTGGCGCAGCTACCTGCTGGTGTTCGCGGCAAACGCGGGCGCGCTCATGGGCAAACCGATGGCCGTGACGCTTCCTTTCTCCCTGCTGCGGCTGGACGCCTGGCCGCTGGAGCGGTGGCCCGTTGCAGAGGAAGGGGGCCGAGGCGTCTGGCGTGCGTGGGCCAGGCTGGTGGTCGAGAAGCTGCCGCTCTTCGCATTGTCCGCCGGCGGCAGCGTGATGGCCTACCTCGCCCCGGCCGACATCCGGGCGCTGCGCCCGCAGGTGGGCTTTGGGTTCAGGTTCGAAAACGCGCTGGTGGCCTACTGGCTTTACATCCGGAAGACCTTCTGACCCAGCGGCCTCATACCACTTTACGCGCGGCATCCCTGGCCGGCCATGGCGGTCGCGGGTGCGGGGGCGTTTTTGGTGGCGGTGAGCTGGTTCGTGCTGCGGCGGAGAGAGGGCCACCCGTATCTGTTCATGGGTTGGTGCTGGTATCTGGGGAACCTGGTGCCGTCCATCGGCATCTTCCGGTATGGGGTACAGGCGATGGCGGACCGCTACACCTATATTCCGCTCATCGGGATTTTCATTATGCTGGCCTGGGGCCTGCCCGAGTTGGCGGCCAGAGCGACCACCAGGTCTCGCTGGTCGCGCCCCGCCCTTTGCGGCGCGGGCGTTGCGGTTTTCATTTCCCTGCCCTTATGTACGCTGCGCCAGATGGTCTATTGGAAAAACGGCGTTACCCTCTTCACCCATGCTGCCGAGGTGGCGCCTTCAAGCGCGATGGCGCACTGCGTTCTGGCCGGCAACCTCTCCGCCGCGCATGACTACCCGGCCGCGCTCGTTGAGGCGGAGGAATCACTCCGGCTGGCGCCTCGTTCGGCGGAGGGCTTGGAGATAACGGGCTACGTCCTGCGCCAGCTCGGTCGGTTCAACGAAAGCAGGGGCTGCTACGAGAGGGCGCTGGCGATTGATCCGAACCACAAGAAATCCCTCTACGGGCTGGCCAGCCTGCTCTCCAGCGCGGACGGGCCGGGATTGAGGGACGGGACCGCGGCCATCCCCCTCGCCAAGAAGCTGTGCGAGCTGACCGGCGAGCGGTATCCGAAGGACGTGGACCTGCTGGGATGTGCTTACGCGGCGGCCGGCAAATCCCGAGAGGCGAAGGCGGCTTGGAAGAAGGCCCTTACGATTGCGCAACGCATCCGCGATTACCCGGTGGCCGCCAGCGCGGCCAGGCACGTTCTACTGTGGCAGGGCGGCGGGGGCGTAGCCGGCACCGAGGCCCCCCTGCCGCCTCCTTCCACTGATCACTGAGATTGTGGCGTTGCGCCGAATGTCCTCACGCCCTGCGTCGCCTGATTGGCAGGTTTACCAGAGGGTGGCCGGAAAGGCGCTCCCGCTTGCGTGTCTCTTCGAACAGCTTGTCTAAATCGTGATTGCATTGCGGCGAGAGCGTATCCTCCGCACGCCATACTTCGCGGAGCACGACATCTCCGGTTCTTGCACTCAAACCAGGGGCAAGGAGGACCCGAGCCTCCGAGGGAACGTGCTTTACGTGATTGAGAGAACTCCATATCAGCGACGAGCGTCCAAAATCGAACATCTACTATCCATCGTCGCAGCTTGCCCTCCCAGCCGGAACGGACGCGCTCGCCGTCGGCGTAGGCAGCCGTGGACAACGAACATCCAACAACGAACATCCAACAACGAACATCCAACAACGAACATCCAACAACGAACATCCATCATCCATCATCCATCATCCATCATCCAAGGCCGGATGGGTGACCTACTGCCGGAGGAGGAGCCTGAAAAAGCGGCGCGGGTCATTGGTGGTTGGGACGGCAAGGGCCACGGGGCCGTTGGTTCCCAACATCGCTGAGAGGCAGGGCTGCCAGTCCACGAGGTTTGTCGAGCAGAGCAACTGGTAAGTGACGCCGTTGGCGCCAAACCATTGAAAGGTCAATCCGCCACTTGAACTGGAGTTGGCGACAACCAGGCTGGGGCTGGAGACGACCTCGTTGGTAATAATGATGGTGCCGTTCTGGCCCGGCGAAGCGCCCTGCCCGCCGGAGACGGATACGATGCCGCTGAACGAGTTGGTGACGCTATAGAGGGCAATCCGTCCCCCGCCTCCGCCGCCTCCCTCGGACGGGTCGCCATCGCCGCCCTTGGCGGAGATCGAACCGGCGCCGAGAAGCGTGTGAGCGGTGACCCAGATGCTGCCTCCCGCCCCGCCGCCGGCGGCTTCGATCAAGGCGTCGTTGCCATTGGCCGACAAACGGCCATCGACCTGGAGTGTGCCGGTCACTCCAAGCCGCAATGCGCCCCCTCCCTGGCAGAACCCGGCGAGGTTGAGGGGCACCACTCCGCCGCGGCTGCCAAAGTCCGCCGGTTCGGTCGCCGAGCCATAAGCCTGGCCGCCTCGCGCGCCGGAGGCGCCCGCGCCACCCATGCCGCCATATCCGCCGCCTCCACTGCCGAAGAGAGAGGGAGAACCCGCGCCGGGGCCGCCGCTGGAGCCTGAGAAGCCATCGGCGTCGGCGGAGATCGAGCCGTTCGCTCCGATTAACAGGTCACCAAAGACCTCAACGTTCAGGCTGAAGCCGGGCAGCGATTCGAGGGAGGCGCCCGAAGCGATATGAAGTCCGCTGGCAACGAGCGTTGGAGCCGAGGAAACAGCCACCGCGTTCCCGCTGAGCGCGACCTCTACATTTTGGAGGGCGGGCAAAGGTGTGTTCGTGCCGGCCAAGCCCCCGTTATCGACCAGGAGCTCAGAACTGCCGCCCTGCTCTCCTTGAAAATAGATTGTTCCGGCGCCGCCCGGCATCACGCCGTCGCCGCCTCGAGCTGAGAACGTGCCGGCGAAGAGGTTCGTTGGGACGTAAACTGCGATGCGCCCGCCCCCGCCTCCGCCGCCAAAGGCCGAGTCGCCATTGCCGCCATTGGCCGAAATAGTGCCGTCCCCCGAGAGAGTCCTGGCGGCGATCCAGAGGCTTCCGCCCGCCCCGCCGCCTCCACCTGCCTGAAGGCCATCGGCCCCGTCAGCCGAGAGCCGTCCGTCCAGTACCAGCCTGCCTCCCACCATCAAGCGGGCCGCGCCGCCGCCGGCGCTCACGACGCCAGGGAGGCGCATCGGTTGTGGATTGCCGCCGCCGCTCCCAGGGAAGACAGGCGCCAGAATAGAATCATAGCTCATCCCGCCCTGGCCGTTGGCATCGGCGCCTCCGAGGCCGCCATGACCGCCTCCGGTTCCGAAGAGGGAGTCCGTGGTCGCGCCTGGGATTCCAGGGATGGGGACCTTATAACCTGTGACCGCGCCCGCGCCAGGGCCATGACCGGCGGCGTAGCCTTGTCCATCCAAGTCAATTCCGGCGCCCGCATGAACGACGAGGTCGCCGAGTACCGAGAATCGGAGGTTAGTTCCGGCGCCAGGGCTGGCGGTGCTGAGCCACGCGTTTGAGTTGAGGGTCAGGCTCTGCATCGAGACATCGACGGGAGCGGCGACTCCGCCGTTTGAGACCACCAAGTCGAAGAGGCTGGTCAGACCGGTAATCGGCGTTGAGTTCCCCCGCGCCCCGGCATTGTCCACTATCACGCGAGGCAATGAACCGTCTTCGGCATGGAGGCAGATCGTGCCGGCGCCGCCATATTGTGAGCCGGCGCCGCCGCGGGCTGAAATCGTGCCTGCGAACTGGTTTGTGCCGTACGAAATGGCAATGCGCCCTCCACCGCCACCGCCGCTGGCAGCGATCGGGTCGCCATTGCCGCCATTAGCCGAGATGCTCCCGGTTCCCGAGAGTGTCCCGGCGGTGATCCAGAGACTCCCGCCAGCGCCGCCACCTCCGCCTCTTTGGCCGCCATCGGCGCCGTCAGCCGAGAGCCGTCCGTCCAGCACCAGGCTGCCTGCCACGATCAACCGAGCGGCGCCTCCGCCGGCACTGGCATTATTGGGAAGCCCGACCGGGCCCTCGCTACCGCCGCCGCTGCCGGGAAGGGAAGGCTCCAGAACAGAATCGTAAACCGCGCCGCCCGCCTCCCCGTTCGCATCGGCGCCTCCGTAACCGCCATGGCCACCGCCACCCCCACTGGAGCCGTACGGAGACGAGAACCTCAACTGGCCTCGCCCCGGCCCCTGACTGGCCGCGTACCCTTGGCCATTCAAGTCAATTCCGGCGCCGGCGTGAACGACCATGTCGCCGGTTACGGAGAGTTGCAGATTGGTTGCGCCTCCAGGGCTGGCGGCGCTGAGCCACGCGTTGGAACTGAGGGTCAAGTCGCGCGTCGAAACACCGACGGGGTCGGCGACTCCGCCGTTTGACACGATGAGATCGATGAGGTTAGTCAAACCTGTAATAGGTGTTGAGTTTCCCCGTCTTCCGCCATTATCGACTATCAGGCGGCCGGATGAATCGTCTTTGGCATGAAGGTAAATTGTGCCGGCGCCGCCATATTGCAGACCGCCGCCGCCACGGGCCGAGATGGCGCCCGTGAACTGATTTGTGCCGTAGGAGATGGCAATCCGCCCTCCACCGCCGCCCCCGCCGAGACTCGGGTCCCCACTCCCGCCATCCGCGGCGATGCTGCCGTTTCCCGCCAATCGGCCCACGCTCAGATTCAAGCTGCCTCCCGCGCCCCCGCCAATGGCGGATGCGGAAGCGGAATTGCCGTTGGCGGAGATGCGCCCATCGACTTGGAGCGTGCCATCCACAATCATGCTAAGAGCACCGCCACCGGCGCCGGCCACGCTGCCAAAGCCCTCGTAGGGTAAGATGGCCCCGCCGCTGCCTTGGTTGGTGGGATTGACAATGGAGCCGTACACTCCCCCAAAAAGCGGCGTCTCCGGGCCGGGAAGCCCGCCGTATCCGCCGTACCCACCTCCGCCGCCGGTAAAGGACTCGAAGTCGTAGCGGCCCGCTCCCGGCCCAACGGAAGACCCGTAGCCCAGACCGTCCAGCAAGATGCCCCCGCCGGCCTGGAGCGTGGCATCACCCAGAACCGTCATCTGGTTGAGGTGCTCGGTACGAGAAGCGGGCGATGGGATCGTCACCAGCCAGGCATTCGATTCGACGAGCACACTGGCAAACGGCACGGCGTTGGAAGCGACGACTCGTCCGCCCTGACGGACGTCCAGATCGACGGGGACTTGCGCCCCGACCAGCGTGTTGGTTCCGGCGCGGTTGCCGTTGTCCACCACCACGCGGATATGATTTCCCAAATCATACAGCACCGTCCCCGCGCCGCCATAGCCCATGCCGGCGCCGCCCCAAGCCGTTACGGTGTTGGAACAGACGTTGCTGCCTGAGAGTATCGCGATTCTGCCGCCTCCACCACCACCGCCTGACGCCAAACCCGCCCCTCCATTGGCGCTGATCCAGCCCGTCCCTGTAATATTCGAGGCCTTTATCGTCACGCTGCCGCCGGAGCCTGCGCCACGTCCAGGTGCGGACGGTGAGTCGCCGTCGGCGGCGACCCGGCCATCCAGCTCCAGCGTGCCATCTACGCTGAGCGAGACGACGCCACCACCCGCGCCACCAAGGATCGAACCGGCTCCGCCACTGCCGGGCAACCCCGCGCCTTCGCCAGCCCGGCCGTAAGCTTTGCCGCCTCCAGGCCCTCCCCCAAAGCCGCCATACCCACCACCACCAGCGATTTCAGCCCCGGTCTCGGGATCAGTTCCGGCACCTCCGACGCCTGGGCCTTGGTTGGCGGGATAGCCGCGGCCAGTAACGGTAACACCGCCCCCCGCTTCGATAGAGGCGTCGCCGGAGACATGCGCCACCAACTTCCCGTTGAACCCCGTCGCCTGCGTTGTGAGCCAGGCATTAGAGTGGATGATCAGGCCGGCCATCGTTTGTTCACCAATAATGGGAGTGCCGGCCACCGCGCCGCCGCTCAGGACGACCGCCATGGAAGAATCCGAGGAAAGGAGGGTGTTCGTTCCGGTCCGTCCTCCATTGTCGATGAGGAGCTGGCCCACGGCGCCAGAGGTGTTCAGGGTGTAAATGGTTCCGGCGCCACCAATCACCGCCCCGTTACCACCGGAGGCGGAGATAGTGCCGGAGAAGGCGTTGGTTAAGAAGTCGAGAGCGATCCGGCCGCCACCGCCTCCACCGCCGTCGCGGGGCTCACCCGCGCCGCCTCGGGCGGAAATTGTGCCGGCGCCATAGAAGGCGTTTGCCGAGAGCCAGATTGATCCCCCCGATCCGCCGCCGGCACCGGGGTGCGAGCCGTCCGCGCCGTCCGCCAGCACCGCGCCCTCAATCCGAAACAGGCCTCCCGCCGTTATCCTGATAGCTCCCCCGCCAGAGCCTCCCGCGCCGACGCCGGAGCCGCCGCCGCTGCCCTCGCTGGCAGGCGCGCTTGCCGAGCCGTAGCAGTCTCCACCGGGGGCCCCATTGGCGCTTGCCCCGCCAAAACCTCCATAACCGCCGCCAGCTCCCATTCCGTAATAACCTGTGCTGTTGGAGGTGGTTCGTCCCTGACCCGGACCCGAAGAGCCGCCAAAGCCTCTGCCGCTCACGTCGATGGCGCCGCCGCTCTCAACCTCTACGTCGTTGCTGATAACCAGGGACAGAGAGTCTCCGCCCTGACCGTTGGTTGTCGCCAAGTGCGTGACGACTCCGCCGTTCAGAATGTCCAGCGCGGTGAAGCTGTGAGGACCGTCCAGCGTTAGCGTGCAATTGGTGAGGACAATCTCCTGGCCGTCGAAGTTGGTATTATCGGCGCCAATGAATGTGTCGTTGGTGAAGGTGATGCCGCTGACATTCAGGCATAGACCGGCCAGGCATAGGAACGGGCCAAACTTAACGGGCAACGATCTCATATCTCCTCCGAGGGTTTATCAAATTTGCGATTTGCGATTGGAGAGCGCGCGACCAGCCCGCAAGCGTCACCGTATTTGCGCCCGGCACCGCTTCGCCAAGGCTCATCTGGCGCACACTCGCGTGCGTTCGTACGCACGACTGGATCAGCCCGGCAATCCTCAATTGCGTCGCTATCTGATTAGAGGAAAGCATTTCTGATGCCACCGCGTTTTTTGAGCGGAAACAAGCTTCGGCTGGAGAATGGGGTGGTAAAAATGCGTGAATTTCACGCATTTTAGGCGTGAAATTCACGCATTTCAATGTCCGCCGGAAATGAAGCCACCCGCACCATCCCGCCGCACTACTGGCATTGAATTAAGCAAAGGAGCTACCCATCCTGCTCTCGCTCTTGCTCATGATCCTGCTCCCCCAGAGCAGCTTAGAGAGCAAGAGTAAGTGCATGAGCAAGAGACTGGGAATCCCCCCTAATTCAATGGCAGTGCCCCCCCGCCGTGAGCGTCCGACAGACGAGAGCTCATGGGGCTAGCTCAGACGCCACAGCACTTCTTGAATTTCTTTCCGCTGCCGCACGGGCAAGGGTCATTGCGGCCGGGCCTACGCTGCGCGTGCTGAACTGGTGTTGCGGCCACCACGGACGGCAACCGAGGCCGGGCGGCTTCTTGCCCGGCTCGCGCCCGGGCGAGCTGCCGCAGGTTGTATTCGATCATAAATCGCCGTAAAGCGTTCTCGTCGCAGGTATCCGCTCCCACCCGCTGCGCAGCCATTATGAAGGCTTTGGACGGGCCCCAATTACGCTCGTCTTGAGATGCGGCAACGATGTCCTCGTTCAACTCGACGACGGCCTTGGAAAGTTCGCCAGCCCCGCTCAAGAGGTTCGCCGCGGAAAGGAAATCGAAGAATGCCGAGAGCACTGGAGCCACACTCTGGAAAAAGGCGGGTTCCACCGACATCTTCCTGGGCAGGATCTCGAGGCAGCACTCGGCGATCACGCCGCGGTTCCACTGCTCCGGCGCAGAGCCGATGTGGCGAAAGCTGAATTCGGTAAAGAACCGGACAATGTCTGGGGCTTTGTCCTTTTCTGTCTGCGACAACCGTTGGTATTGAGAACCGCTGAGGAATGCGTCAAACCATCCGCCAACCTGCTTGTGGATGGCCTCCATTTGTTGAACCTGAGGATCCTGTTCGTCTGTCATTGCGGCGTGGCCTCCGGCCGCCCCCCCTGCGGATTCAGCCATATTTTCTGGTTCACTCATAGGCGCGAGGTTAGCAAACGCCGGGTTGGCCGCAAGACGGCGATGCGCGCAGCCTGGACTCCGGCGGCGGCGCCGTGTCCTGGAGCACGTCCGCCTTTCCATCACGGCAGGTTGGGGCGCTGAAAATCCGATGAAACCGTTCAAGTTGGAGGCTTCGGGCAATCAGAACGGCGGCGGTGCTGCGGTGTTCGACGCCGAGTTTGCGAAGAATGTTTTGGACGTGCTTGTCGATGGTGCGTGGGCTGGCGCCGAGGATGACGCCGATTTCGGGATTGGACTTGCCCTCGGCCAGCCACCGGGCCACTTCGCGTTCGCGCGGCGAGAGGGCGTAGGCCGCCAGCGGCTGGGCATCCGGGCCGAGGAATGTCTGGAGCAGGCGCAGCCGCCGGCAGGCCTGGTCGTAATGGCGCCGGAGCAGATTGAGAACCAGCCGGTCACGCTCGTCGAAATCCCGGGTGCGGCCCCGCCCGATGCTGATGGCTGCCACGTTGCCTTTGCCGGGCGTGACCGGCAGGCCGATCATGCGCTCGACGCGCAATGCCCGGGACTGCACAAAGCCCCAGACGGAGCGTGAAAATTCGGACAGCGAAAGGAAATCCGTTTGTTTGAGGGCCGTGGGCGCGCCGCCCCCCAGAAAGTATTTCGTGAAGGGATGGGAAAAAACGTGGCGCTCGCCCAGCACGATCCCCTCGTCGGTCAGGCGGGGTTCCGATTCGAAATAATCCACCAGGCGGACCCGTTTGCTGGAGGCGTCCATTTGGTGGTCGGAGAACACGAGGTAATCGCCGGGGACGAGCTGGAGGAGCAGCTTGGGCGCTTCGGCGCGGAAGGCCTGGGCGGAGTCAATGTCATGCAACTGGCAGATGGTTTGCAGGAGCCGTTCGTAATCTTGATGCGAAAGTCTCATCATGCCTTTGAAGAATCCGACACCCCGGGGGCTACGTGGATCCGCGTATTTACAACCGCCAATGCACCGGGTCTAATCCAGGCGAAATTTCTGGCGATTCATCGTGGGATGCAAGCCTTAAACGCGGGCATCTCAAGAGGATGGGAACCGGCAGAAAGCAATGGAAAGAGAATCGAAGTACAAGCACCATGAAACCAACCCCGAAAGCCGAAATAAGGCTGGAACCTAAAACCCCAAACCCAAGCCACGCTCTGAGGCCAGTGAAAAGCCTCGGAACGCTGGTTTGCGGCATCGCTCTGCTGGCCGGCTTGACCGCCACGGCCCAGACGTTGGCGCCGGACTTTGCCGGGAGCTATAGCGTCCGTGATTTGGGCGCGGCCGGGGACGTGCCGGGGGCCTACGGCGGGATAGTCTTTAAGGCGGGCGCTTCCAACGTCCTCCTGGTTGCGGGCGATGCCGGCAATCCTACGGCCAAGATCTACCAGATTCACCTGACCCGCGACACCCAGAACCACATCACGGCTTTTGCCACGACGGCGTCTTATGTTGCCGACGCGCCGGGCATCCCGCCTGAACAGCCGCTCGATGTCCAGGGCGGCATCGGGGGCGGCCTGGCCTACGGCCCCGGCGGCGTTCTCTTTTACACCTCGCAGATGGACGAAGGGATCAGCCAGATCCCTCCAGGCGCCACGGGGCCGACCAAGCAAACCCGGTTGCGGGATTTGGGCATGAGCGACCGGCCGGACGCGGTGTTGCTGGTGCCGCCGGGTTTTCCGGGCGCGGGCACTTTGAAGGTTCTGACCCGGAGCTCGGGCTGGTATGACGTGCCTTTCGCCGGCGACGGCGCGGGAACCTACACTCTGTCAGCGCCCACCAAGTCCATCGAGATCGTCAGCTACGCCTCCGGGTTGGCTTTTGTGCATGGAAACCAGCCCGGCTTCGGCAAGGACAGCGTTTTGATCCCCAGCGACCTGGACGACCGGGTGGTGACTTACCAGGTGGACGCCGCAGGCGATCCCATTGCCTCGACCTTGCGCGATTTCCTCACTGACTTCTACCTGGTGCGGGGCGCGACGGTGGACCCGGTCACGGGCGACATTCTTCTGGCGTCGGGCGATGGCAACCGTCCCCGGATCGTCCTGGCAGGGCAACTGGCCGTCGCGCCGATGCAAGTGCAAATCACCTCCCCGACCAACAACTCCAGCTTCACCGCCCCGGCAACCCTCTATATCTCTGCCGACGCCACAGAAGCCGGCGGCACAGTCCAGCGCGTAGAGTTTTACGTCGGCTCCACGCGGGTGGGGTCGGACGACTCCCTGCCATTTGGCGCGCCGCCCGTCGATGAGCCCGCCGGAGACTACACCTTGACGGCCGTGGCGTTTGACGGCGGCGGGAATGCCACCACGTCGGCCCCGGTTCACATCTCGGTGGTGAACGATAGCCCGGTCGTCACGCTGGTTTATCCCACCAACAACACGGTGCTGGGCGAATGCTCCGACCTCACCCTGGTCGCCCAGGTGACTCCGGGTAACGGCGACATCGCCGCCGTCGAATTCCTGGACGGCGCTGCCAACCTGGGCGTGAGCCACAGTGCATGGGATTTTGCGCCGTATCGCTGGACGGTGCCGGACATCGGCGCCGGCACGCGGACGTTTTCGGTGACTGTCACGGACAAGAACGGCCTGACGGGCCGGGCCGTCGCCACCAACGTGGTCGTGCAACCGCTGCCGCCAAATACACTCAAGATTCATCGTCACCAACCGGACCAACTGAAATTCTGCTTTAGGGGCGTCGAGGGCTCCAACTACGTCTGGGAAACGACCGCGGGCCTTTCAAAACCGCAATGGACGCCGTGGCTGACAAACACCGCGCCCGCCGGCCGCTGGCAGGTCACGACGCCATTCAATTCCGACACGCCGCAGGGCTTCTTCCGCGTGCGCCGGCCCTGAGCGAGCGCAGGCGGCGAACTGCGAAGCTGAAGGGCATTTCTACGGTCTGATAATCATTCACGAATTCTTGCCGCGGCGCCGTCAAATTGCTAATTACCTTTATTGGCGGGCGGTTATGAAAGCTCCCGACATGACCTCCCCCTCAAGAGAACATACGATGAATTCGGAACATGAGCCGACCCCAAATCGCCAGCGCCATGAGCGTTTCACCTCGCTCACCCAAAGACGTCAGACAACGGCCCTTCATTGCCTTTGCGCGGTTTTTTGGCTGTGTCTTTGTGCCAGAACCTGGTCTGCGCCCCAACCGCCTGAGCAGGCAGCCGTGGTCCTCAGCCACTGGCTAGCGGCCAACTCCGCGCCACTGGGCGAGCGCCTTGGCCAGCCGATGGGCGCTCCAACCCCCATTCCGGGTTCCGATGGCCAGACACTCTGCTATGTTGCGCGACTCCAACCGGAAGGCTTCGTCGTCGTTTCAGCCGATGATAGCGTGGAGCCGATCATCGCCTTTAGCTCGAAGGGTCATTTCCAAGCGGACCCGCTGAATCCGCTCCTTGGCTTGTTGAGCCGTGACCTGCCCCGGCGGATCGTGGAAGGGGGGCGGGCCATAAGAGCCGGGGCTTTGGCCGGCAGTTCGCCGCGGCCCAAGTGGCGTCTGCTGGAGCAGTCCGCGCCGGGACGAAGTCCCAAAGGCAAGGGCGTGGACACTCTCGACAGTGTCCGGGTTGCGCCCTTTGTCCAAAGCCAATGGGGCCAGCTAACGATCCCGGGCGGCTCCGGGGCGGGCGTGGCCTGCTACAATTACTACACGCCACCTTACGAGGCCGGCGCCTCCAGCAATTATCCCTGCGGCTGCAATCCGACGGCCTGGGGCCAGATCATGCGCTATTATCGCTATCCCAGCCAGCCTGTGGGAACCAACAGCTACAGCATCCATGTAGATGGCATGTCGGCCACTTATGCGCTGCGGGGAGGCGACGGGCGCGGCGGGCCTTATGATTGGGAGCAAATGCCGCTGGTTCCCGGCCCGGGCACGACCCAAGCGCAACGGCAGGCCATTGGAGCCCTGATGGCGGATTTGGGGGCGGCCTCGCGGACCTCTTACAGCGCCGGCAGCTCTTCGGGCACATTGCAGAGAGAGGAGCTAACCAACACGTTTCATTATGGCAACATGGTCGCGACGCTGGGGATGGGCAGTGATTTTGTTCACGAGGTGCTGCCGGACCTGGAGGCCAAGGTGCCGGTATGCCTCACGACGGGCGAGCACGAGTTTGTGTGCGACGGCTACGGGTATGATTTTGGGACGTTATACAACCATTTGAACCTGGGATGGGATGGGCTTGCCGATGCTTGGTATAACCTGCCGGAGGTGGATACGGGATTGTTTCAATTCACATCGATTGTGAGCGTTTTCTACAACATCTTCACCAACGGCACGGGGGAGGTGGTGAGCGGCCGGGTGCTGGACACGAATGGGGTGGGGATTGCCGGAGCCACGGTTACCGGCCAATGGGCTGGGGGAGGGAGCCGGACGGCGGTCAGCGATGCGCTGGGCTATTACGGGCTGGTGGCGGTGCCCTCGGACACGGAGTTGGCACTCAGCGCGGTCAAGGCAGACTATGGCGTTGGGGCGGGGCAATGCGTGACGGGCAAATCGCTCAACGCCACTGGGCCGTGCGGCAACGTGTGGGGAGCGGATCTGACGCTGGTACCGCCCCATACGCCGCCACTGATAGTCACCGAGCCGACAAACAGCCCCGTGGCCCTGGGGCAGAACATCTCGTTCGTCATAGCGGTGGAGGGAAACCCATTGCCGGGCTTTCAATGGCAGCGGCAGCCCCGGGGCGCGGCGCAGTGGACGACGCTGAACGACGGAGGCAGTTGGAGCGGATGCCAGACCGCCCGCCTGACAGTCAGCGGCGCGAATGATGCAGTGGACGGCGACCGTTACCGCTGCGTGGCGAGCAACGTGTGGGGCTTCACTTTCAGCGCGCCGGCCCGCCTGAATATCATCCCCGTCTTCACGACGAACCCGGCCAACCAACAGGTTTTGCCCGGTCGGAGCGCATCCTTTACGGTGGCGACCGAGGGCTACGAGCCGCCAAGTTATCAATGGCAGCGCGAAGCAGCGGGGACACTGGTATGGACGAATCTCCAGGACAGCGCCGTCTATCTCGGCTCGCGGACGCCAAGCCTGGAGGTCACGCGCGGGACCCCAGAGATGGATGGCGACGGGTTTCGGTGCATCGTGGCGAATGAGAGCCTGAGCGCCACCAGCGCCCCCGCGATTCTGGTGACGGTCCCTTACACTGTGGTTGCCAAACTCCTAAACATTGGATTCCCCGAGGCTATCACCCTCGACCACTCTCACATTCTGTATGTGACAGCGATGAGCGCGATCGTCCGAGTGTCGGCGGATGGACAAGCCGCGCTGTGGGCCGGGAACGAGGTTTGGCCCGGGACCAATGACGGACCTGTCGCCGAGGCGCGCTTTAGCTCCCAACAAGGACTGGCCACGGACGCCTCAGGGACGGTCTATGTTGCCGACACGTTGAACTACACAATTCGGAAGATCACGCCCGACGGCATGGTCAGCACTTTGGCGGGCGCCCCGCGGGTCCAAGGCTACGTCGATGGAGTCGGCGCCCAGGCGCGTTTTGTGTCGCCGGCATGGATGGCTGTTGATGCCGCTGGCAATGCTTATGTGGCAGATCTCGGCGGTGCCGTCAGGGAGGTCACGCCCGGAGGCGCCGTGACGACGTGGTGCAAGATTAATGGGCTTGTTCCGGGCCCCATCGCCGTCGGGAAGTCCGGCGACGTCTATGTTGCCTATGAAACCCTCCGTGACCGTGGCCAGTCCGTGTGGCGGATCACACCCGATGGACAGACGAACCTTCTGGCAGGATCGACTGCCGAACTCGGGCAGGTCGATGGCCTGGGCACGGAAGCGCGGTTCCAGGCCATAAAGGGCATTGCCACCGACGCGGCTGAGAACGTCTATGTCCTGGACTCCAGGCTTCTCCGCAGGATCACGCCACTCGGCCTGGTAACAACGATTGCCGGAGGTGCTCCGGCTCCGGGCGGCAGCACGCCCGACGGGATCGGGGAGAACGCCGGTCTGGACCCCATCGCCATTGCCAGCGATGATGAGGGAATCCTTTACGTGGCCGACCTTTACGTGGCTGACCAAGGGTGGCAAGGTTGCATTTGCGTCTGCGCGCCGGTGGCTGCGCCCCAAATCCTTAAGCAGCCTGAAGAGGTTGTAGCCGCCCAGGGCTGGCCGGCGAGTTTTCAGGTTGAGACGAGCGGAAACCCGCCGCCGGCGTACCAGTGGTTTAAAGATGGCGTGCCGATTCTTGGCGCCACAAACGCCGCCCTGACGCTCAACAATGTTCAAGCCTCGGATGCCGCGGATTATTCGGTCGCGGTGAGCAACGTCGTCTCGATGGTCACCAGCCAGCGTGCGAGTCTCACCCTCGCGCCGCTGGCGCTGAGCGTCGAGCGCACGGGCGATGCCCTGCGGATTTTGATCCGGGGAGACCCAACTACTCGCTGCCGGATTCAACGTAGCGCAGACCTTGAGAGCTGGACGGACATCGGCAGCTTCGTGACCGACTCAGCGGGAAATGCCGAGTTCGATGTGGACCTAACGGCGGTCTCCAGGGCGGGTTTCTACCGGGCAGTTGGCGAGTAGCTCGAGGTTCTCCGAAAAGGTCAAAGGGATTTTTATGTGACAGAAAGCCGCTCAGAGGAGGGCCGGAGGGTTTTGGTGCGCGAATCGTAAGATGCTACACATTAGGTACTTACACTAAGTTCTCACTTCCGGCGGCGGTTTTTCCAGGGGGCGCTGTCCAGGCCCTGCCCCAACAGCTTATCCACCTGCTTTTCGATCCTAACGTCTATATCTATAGTCTCGCCTCAATGCCGACGCGAGAGTGTTCGAAGCAGCGCGCACATCCATGACACAACTATTCAAGACCACCGGCCTCGCGCGCGGTTCCGATTGGGAGCTGCGGTTAACGAACAAACGGCGGAGTTGGCGGCGCGCGCCACCGAACTGGAGAAACTGACGCGCCAGTCCGAGGAGCGAGCTCTGCTCGAATCCAGCCTCTCGGCGCTCAACAGCGCGTTGCGGGGCGATCTCAGCGTCCAGCAAGTGGCGGAACAGGGCTTGGCGGGCGCTATCGACTTTCTGGAGGCGCCCGCCGGGGCGTTGTTTGTGGCCCGGTCGGATGGGGTTTTTCGGCGCCTGGCCGCCCATGCGTATCCCGACAGCCCGGAGCTCCAGCACGCGTTTGCCCGCGGGTGCGGCACGGTGGGCCAGGCGGGCCATTCACGGCGCCCCATTTATGCTTCGCCGGACAATGCCAACTGGCTCGCACGCGCGACCAACTCATCGGCCGCCATGCAGAAGGCCAAGGAGGCCACCGAAATGAAGTCCATGTTCTTGGCGAACATGAGCCACGAAATCCGCCTCGAAGCCGAACTGCTCGAACGGACGGGCGAGAAAGTCCAACTCAAGTTTTCCGTGCGCGACACCGGCATCGGCATGACGCCCGAACAGGCGGCCAAGCTGTTCCAGCCTTTCACCCAGGCCGACATGTCCACCACCCGCAAGCACGGCGGCGCCGGGCTGGGCCTGACCATCTGCCGCCGTTTGGTCGAACTCATGGGCGGGCGCATCTGGCTGGAAAGCCAGCCCGGCGTCGGCAGCACCTTCTTCTGCACCGTCTGGATCCAGGCGGGCGCGGAGCAGGCCGGGGCCAGGATGATTCCGGAACGGCTTACCCCCTGCGCGTGCTGGTCGTGGACGACAACCCCGCCGCGCGCGAAATCCTCCAGGAACTCCTGGGCACCATCGCCAGTCGCGTGGATGCGGTCGGCTCCGGCAGAGAAGCCATCCTGGCCGTCCAACGGCAGGACGCCGCCGGGCCGGAGCGGATGGTGCTGTTCCTGGGCGATGTCTCCGGGAAAGGCATTCCCGCCTCCCTGTTCATGGTTCGGGCGGTGAGCTTGTCGCGGCTCTGACGAGCCGCCTGTGGGCAGCAGCGACCCGGCCAAAAGACGAAATAGCCGCTCCAATCGCAAATCACAAACGCGTACAAGGCTTTGACAATGCTCGCCGGCGTAGTGTTATTTCAACACGTTATGACGGCGCGCGACCGACTAAGCACCCTCCGCCATGTTGCCCTCGACATGGACGGCACGATTTACAAAGGGGGCCTGCTGTTTGAGAGCACGGTGCCGTTCTTGGCGCTGCTCAAAGAGCTGGGTCTCGGCTACACCTTTTTGACCAATAATCCCTCGCAAAGCCTGGAGGATTATCTCAAGCGGCTTGAACGTTTGGGAGTGCCGGTGGCCCAGGATCAGCTTTATACGTCGCTACAGGCCACGACGCTCTTCCTCAAAGAGAACTGGCCAGAAGTCGGAAAGCTATTTGTCCTTGGGACTCCGAGTATGTGCGAAGAAGTCGCCTCGGCGGGATTCACCCTCATGCCCGATGACCCCGGAGCGGAGCCGGATGCGGTGCTGGTCGGATTCGATACGACGCTGACCTACCCGCGCCTCTGCCGCGCGGCCTGGTGGATTTCCAAGGGCAAACCGTGGGTCGCCACCAATCCCGATCGTGTCTGCCCAACCAATCTGCCCACGGTGCTGGTCGATTGTGGTTCACTCTGCGCCGCTTTGGAACGGGCTACCGGGCGCGCGCCTACCGCGGTGCTTGGCAAACCCGACCCAGCCATGCTGCGCGGCATTCTGCTCAGGCACTCCCTGCGCCCGGATGAGTTGGCCATGGTAGGCGACCGGCTCTACACGGACATGGAAATGGCGCGCCGCGCGGGCGCCTTGGGCGTGCTGGTGCTCACTGGCGAGGCCTCGCGTCAGGACGCCACTGAGGCGGTTCCGCCGCCGGACCTCGTGGCGCCGACGCTGGCCGATTTTGGCGCGATGCTCCGGGCGGCCTTTGAGAGGGTGGGCGCGAAATGAATATGACTGCCCAGGTCAAGCTGCCAGATGCACGCGATAGGAGCGCGGACGCCCGCGTCCGCGGCTGCGGCCTCCTGGGGACGCGGACGAGGGCGTCCGCGCTCCTATCACCACCTGAGCAGTTACAAATGAATGGCCCAGCACCCGCCATTTCGCGGGGCCGGAATGATTCGCTCGCCGCGGTCACGGGGCGGGCGCTGGACGTATTGGTGGCCGGCGGCGGGATCGTAGGCGCGGGCGTTGCGCGGGACGCCGCGATGCGTGGGTTGAGCGTCGGACTCATCGAGCGGAACGACTTCGCCTCGGGCACGAGCAGCCGTTCCAGCCGCCTGCTCCACGGCGGGCTGCGTTACCTGGCCCAGGGACGGCTCGGCTTGGTCCGCGAGGCAAGCCTGGAAAAGAGGATACTTCATCAGATCGCCCCGCATTTGGCCCAACCCTTGCCGTTCATCTTTCCGTCCTATCGAGGCTCCGGCTGGCCCCTATGGCAACTGCGCATCGGCGTCAAGATTTATGACCTGCTTTGCGGGAGACGAAATTTCGGGAAGTCGCGCGGGCTGGACCGGGCCGTGGCCGCCGAATTGGTTCCGGGTCTGAGGCGCGAAGGACTAACCGGAGCCGTCCGATACTATGACGCCCTGACGAATGACGCGCGGCTGGTCCTCGACACCTTGAAATCCGCGGCGCGCCATGGCGTCACCCCGCTCAATTACTGCGCTTTGAAGGAAGCAAACCGCGAGGCGGGGGTTTGGCGGTGCGTGGTGGAAGACCGCCTGGCGGGCAAAGCCCTCGCCGTTCGGACCCGAACCATCATTAACGCCACGGGCCCGTGGGCTGAAGGCTTCCTGCGCAGCCGCGTCAAATTGCGCCTGACCAAGGGCATCCATATCGTGATCGAAAAGCTCCGGCTGTCGGTGCCCGAGGCCGTGGTGTTGACCGAGGGCAAACGTATTCTCTTCGTCATCCCATGGGGCGAACGCGTCATTATCGGCACGACCGATACCGACTACCGCGGCGCGCCGGAGGACGTCCGGGCCGAACGAGCCGATATCGCTTACCTGCTACGGACGGTGAACCGGTTCTTCCCCGACGCCGCCCTTGCGGAGGATGATCTAGTCGCCGCCTGGGCCGGCGTCCGCCCCTTGCTTGCCGATCCCAACGGCTCCCCTTCCGAGATTTCGCGCTCGCACGAGATTCGCCGGCCGGAGCCTGGGTGGTGGGACGTTGCCGGAGGCAAACTCACCACTTACCGGCTCATGGCGGAGCAGACAGTGGATCAAGTCGTGAGTTATCTTGGATGCCGGGCGCTGCCTTGCCGGACCGCTACGGAACCGCTGTTGGCCGTGCCACAGCCTCCCTCTGATCGAGGTCGCCCCTCCGGAGCTTCGGTTCCAAATCAGGACCTTGGTGGCATCCTGCCGCCGCCGGTCACAGCGGGTAGGGTCCAGCAGTTTATCGCCAGTGAATGGGCCGTTCATCTCGACGATGTGATGCTCCGGCGCGCCGGCTGGGCGTTTTATCACCGTGAGGCTGAGGGTCTCCTTGGGCAGGTTGGCCAGTGGATGGCCGGCGCTTTGGGCTGGACGCCGGAGGTCTTGGCGGACGAGGTGAGCCGATGCCACCAAGCCGTTACTCCTGCCTGTACAAAGCAAAGCGCGCGTTGAGCGTCGGGGTCAGTCCTGCACTTTTTTCCGCCAATCCGCCTTTCATTATCGCGGGAAAAATGACGACTCACCCCGACGCCGCTCCACAAAAAGCAAGGTGCGCGTTGAAGTCCCAAAGAGATCAGGCGCTCCCGCAAGCGGGATTGGAGTTCGTCAATGCGAAAAAGTCCTGACGCCCCGGCACGAAGATCTCGAAGCCGGTACTTGGACCCGGGCTCATTCAACGCGCGTCTCCTTATCGCATAGGATGGTTTGTCTGTCAAGAGGCCGAAACGTGAGAGCGCAAAAAAAAGTAGTTGCAAACCGCGGAGAAATCCGGTTAAATCCGAGGTAATTCAACAAGCCCAATTGTTCTGTCGAACCTCCGTTCCATGAACCGGGAACCACAACCAGAAACGGAGAGCCGGCGCCCGCCACGGCTGGCAACGGGAGGGGAATCGCCTCAAGGGCCGAGAATCAAGGTCGGCAGGCGGGTGGCCGATATCGAACACGACGGCAAACATACCGAGTTGGAGGTGTTCACCATGACGCTGGACGGGGAGACCATTCACCTTCTGCCTCTGAGGAACTGGGGCCAGCTTGATGTGTACAAATGGCGGGTCCGCGGCAAGCTGCCCGCCACCCCCGCGGGTATCGAGATTGCTCCCGACCACGTCAAGATAACGGGCCAAATCGTCTTGGCAAATGACCCTGACGGATGTTCCAAGCTGGAGAAGCTTTTGAATGATTGGCTGGCGCTGGAGCAGGCCAACCTCGACTTGGCGCGCAGGAAAACCCAGGCGAAACAAGCCGCGCCGACCGCTGCTGCCGCGCCCCCAGCGCAGGAGCAACCTATGCGTTTCCACGTGGAGGTGGATAAGCGCGGCCAGGTGCATGTGCAATGCGCCCAAGGCAAGGAGGTGCTGGCACAGATTGGATTGAATACCCCTGGCTTCAACAGCCTGGTCAATCAGGGCTTGATGCGCAAACCCCATGCGTTGAAGGTGGGAGCCCTGCATGATTGGGTGGAGTTGGATGGCGCCTTTTTCAGCTTTGAAAAGGGCAACAACGACTCCCTGAAACTCGAGCAAGCCCTCAACCAAAGCTATGCGCCACTGGAGAGCCTCGGCAAAGGCAAAGAGGTGGTGGTATTCGCCAATGCCGCCTCGCCCACCGGCTTTGACATCCAATTCCCCGTCTCGATAGGTGGCGTTGTTGACAACCGGCGGCGCCCCCTTAATGAGCAAACCCTGGACCTCCTCCAGGACGCCACCCGCTGCGGACTGCTGCACAAGGCCCTGGTCATCAAATTGGCCCCTCCCAGCCTGATCTTTAAGCTGCGAACACCTGACGGCGGGGAGCGCTACCTGGAAAGGGGCCCGGCCAGCACGGTGCGCGTTTTCGACGATGATGGCGTTGAAACACGCATCGACCTGAGCCAGCCGGTAAATTACTTGCGACGGAGTGCGGCCGAGTTGACCGCGGTGTTTAATCATCCCGCTATCAACCAGCACGGCACGCTCTCGAAGGGAACTTCAGCCCCAGCCGGCGTAAGCCTCCCCAGTCCCCTGCCGGCTGCCATGAACCACCCGATTGCCGTGCCGCCGGCTACGCCCACTCCCACGGAACCTGCCCCGTCTCTTCCCCAGGGCCCGGCCAAATCCCCTGGCCCGCTGACTCAGACGCCGCCGCCTGTCCTGGTCCCCCCGCCGAAACCGGGACCATCCGGAGTGGATGGGGCCAGCGCCACGGCCGCGCCCCACGCCCCTGAGCCGGGCGAGCCGGAGGCAAACGTGGAGGATGGCCATGTAAAGGCGGCGGAGGGCGGCTTGAAGCTGGCGCCGAGACCGGCGGAGACGCGTAAGCCCTTGCCCAACCTCTGGCTTGAACCGCTTTTGACGCAAGAGCCGGCCGGGCACGAGTGGTTGACATTCCTGGTGTATGGCAAGATGGCGGAGTGGTTTGGCAATTCAAACGAGAGCCAATTCGGCGTGAGTCCCTGTTGGGCTATTGCCCTGAGCGAAACCGAAGACGCCTCCGATCCTGGATTCAAGGGGATCTTTCTCACCGCAAAAGGGGGATTGGGGTTCATCAATCAAGGCCACCTGGCTCGATTTCAGAATGGCGTCGTCTTCCTGGGAACGCCCGAAGCGGCCCTCGAAGGCATCGACGTCAGGTTGCTGGCGGCGGGTCTGGACGCCGAAGGAGGCGTCATCTTTGTCGTGGCGCAGGGCTACCGCGCGAAGTTCGGAGTTCCTGAACCGGCAGTCAAAGGGGAACTGGAACGGCTCAAACAGTATGGCGTGGCCGTGATGAGTGTGCGTGAGGCCCTCGAGAACCGCGTGCCCATCGAGGTCGCCTGGACGGTCCCGCGCTTGCAGGCCGACCCGGAGGACCCGCAAGTGGTCGAGAGTACCCGCCCCGCAAACGCTGAACTCGCACCTGCTATGGCCGTGCCCTGAGCTCCCGCGGATCCGGTCTAGCTGACATTTTGGCGATGATTTTGGCGTGGGATTGTCACTTCAAGCGGAGCTTCTTGCTCCTCCCAGCTTAGTTTTTCCGGTTTTTGAATTGAAGAAATGGACGGTCCGAGGGGCCATGCTGGCGGTGAAATTGCCAATGCCCGGACTTCGACCGTCTTCTTGGCCGCGACAATAAAATACGCGATCGCGTATTTTATTGTCGCGTGGCGAGGGATTGGGGCGTTTGTGGCTTTCCAAGAGCAAGGTTATCGGCAAAATGTGAGTTTGTCGTAACGAGCCGGCGCTCAGACCGCTTGTTCTTGTCAGCGACAATCGAGACTTGAGCGGAGGCGAACTGAGGAAAGGCGCCTTGCACGGCTTCAGCGCCAGGTTGCAACTGCCCGGGAGAGCACGGCCTTAACGAACTCCCCGACGTGGGGCGCCTGGGAGGCGCGTGGACCGGCGACGTTCAGCACCTTGACGCGGTTGGCATCAATGAAACTCCTGAGCCGAGCCGCCGCCTCTTGCACAGTTGTCGCGGAGAGAAGATGAAGCAATGGCTTGCCCATTTCGTGAGCCATCTCGAACGTCTCCCTGGTGCCGCCGCTCAGTTCATGCCTTTCCGAAAAAATTACCGTCGCGTCTGAGTCGCGGATGTTCAACCGGGTTCGAACCGGGTATTCCTCGCTCTGGGTCTCCACGAGATGAAACTGCGGCGGGATGACGCCGTCCTCCGCTTTGCGTCCTTTAGGACACCAACCGCCGTGAGGAACGCCGTGCCCCACCGCCCACTCCAGCGCGGCGCGGTCCACGCCGGTCTGGCCGCCGGAGATGACCTTGAGCCGAGCATTGCAGCCCGGTTTCTCTGCCGAAACATTGCGCATTGCCATTCACCATCCGCCCCACTAATCCATCACTCCATCGCTCCACCACCGCCCGTTACTCCACCATCCACTATCCATCATCCTGCCCTGTGGCTTCCACCATTGCCTGTGTGCCGGCTTTTGCTACTTTGCGCGCATGGCGTTCGATTCCGTTTCTGATTTTCTAAAACAACTCGAGGCGGCAGGCGAGTTAAAACGGCTCGCCTCTCCTGCCGCCACGGAGTTGGAGATTACGGCGGCAGCCGATCTGGAAATGAAGCAACCTGGCGGCGGAAGCGCCCTGCTCTTTGAGAAACCCACTGTCAACGGCCAAGTGTCGCCGTTTCCGCTGGCGATAAATGCCTTAGGCTCCTATAGGCGGATGGCGATGGGCCTGGGCGTGGACTCCATCCAGCGGGCTGCCGCCGAACTGGCTTCGTTGTTGAATGCGAAGCCGCCTGCCTCGTTCAAGCAAGCCCTAAGTCTGCTGGGGACCGCCCTCGACCTGCGTCACGCCAAACCTAAATCGGTAAAGGACGGCCCATGCAAAGAGGTCATTCATAGATTTGATGCCCCGCCAACACGGCTTGAACCGTGGCCGCCCGCCCCGGCCATATCAGGTGCAGCGGACGCGTGCCGGACGAGCGCGCCTGCCGGCGCCGGTTCCGGGGGCCTTCCCACGCTGTTGAACCTGCCGATTCAGAAATGCTGGCCTTTGGATGGAGGGCGGTTCATCACGCTGCCGTGCGTAGTGACCAAGGACCCGGACACCGGCGAGCGGAATGTCGGCATGTACCGGATGCAGGTGTACGACGAGCGCAGCACCGGGATGCACTGGCAGCTCCAGAAGGTCGGCGCCCGGCACGGGCGGCGCTATTACGAAACCGGGACGCGGATGCCGGTGGCGGTCTTCCTGGGCGGAGACCCGGTGTTGACCTTCTGCGCCACGGCGCCGTTGCCCGACGGCCTGGACGAGTTCCTATTGGCCGGGTATCTGCGCAAGAAATCCGTTGAACTGGTCAAATGCGAGACGAACGAACTGGAAGTCCCCGCCCAGGCAGATTTTGTGCTGGAGGGCTACGTGGACCCCAGAGAGCCTTTGCGCCAGGAGGGGCCGTTTGGCGACCACACCGGCTACTACTCGCTGCCCGACTTTTATCCCGTCTTTCACATCACGGCCATTACGCACCGAAGGAGCCCGATCTATCCGGCCACCATCGTCGGGATTCCGCCCATGGAGGACTTTTACATCGGCAGCGCCTCCGTGCAGCTTTTCCTGCCGGTGTTGAAGATGACGTTTCCCGAGTTGGTGAACGTCGCCCTGCCAGCCGAGGGGGTGTTTCACAACCTGGTCTTCGTCAGCATCCGCAAGACCTACCCGATGCAGGCCTACAAGATCATGTACGGCCTCTGGGGGATGGGCCAGATGATGTTCTCCAAGTACATCGTCGTGGTCGATGACGACGTGGACGTGCGCAACACCAGCGAGGTCCTTTTCCGCCTCTGTGCCAACACCGATCCTCAGCGCGACAGCGTCATCACCAAAGGCCCCGCCGATGTCCTCGACCATGCCACCAGCCAACTGGCCATCGGCTCGAAGATGGGCTTCGATGCCACGCGGAAATTGCCCGGTGAAGGCTTTGCCCGGCCCTGGCCGCCGCTTATTCGCATGGATGAAGAAATCAAAGCGAAGGCCCTGCGGTTCCTGGGCGCATGACAGATTCTTCGTAGCGCCGAAGATTTTTGTCTTGCGCCCGCGGAAAGGAGCGCGCCCAAAATGAATTGCTGGCCCTCCCAAATTCAGGGTTGCCCACTCGTTGCGGCCACGGCACTCTTCCGCTCCAGCAACATGAGCCTGACTTCCGCCCAAGAGCGAGCCGTTGCCGCACGCGGCAATGTCTTGGTCGTGGCCGGCGCCGGCACCGGCAAGACGCGCACGCTGGTGGAGCGGTGCCTGAATTGCCTGTTTGAAGAGCAGCCGCCGGTTTCCATCGACGAGGTCCTGATGGTGACGTTCACCGACGCGGCGGCGGCGGAGATGCGCCAGCGAATTCGCGCCCGGCTGGAGGAGCAACTGGAGAAGGAACCCAGCAGCCTGCGGTGGAGCGAGCAATTGGCCCTGTTCGAGACGGCGCATATCGGCACGTTGCACGGTTTTTGTCTTCAGCTTGTGCGCCAGCACTTTTATCAACTCGAACTCGACCCGCAACTGACAGTCCTGGCGGAGGAGGAGACCCGGATGCTGGCCGAGGAGACCCTGGACGGGATTCTGGAGAAGCATTATGCCGGGCGCAATGCTCGGTCGGAGGCGGTCCAGAGGCTCATTCAGATTCAGGGCCAAGGCTGGGACGCACCCATCAAGGCCCTGGTGCTCCGCCTGCACAACTACAGCCAAAGCCTGCCGGACCCCGCCGGATGGTTTGAGAGGCAATTGGCCATGTTTGGTTCCCCGGCCCCGACGACTTGGAGTCAATGGCTGGAGGATGGTTTGGAACAGTGGCGCGCGCGCTGGCTGCCGGAACTGCAGGCCTCGGCGTCCTTGAACGAGGTCGCCGCGGAATGCCTGGCGGCGCTGCAAGCCTTGAGCGCATCCGCGGATGGAGAGCAAACCGCCGCCGCACTGGAGCGGATAGGCTCGGCGCGCCAGCTTTGTCCTCGGGGAAAGAAGGGGCAATGGCTCAAGCCATTCGAGGAGTTTCTTGCCGACGCGGCGTTTTTGGTCTCGTTGATGGCGCGCGATGGCGGCGGCGACCCGCTCGTGGAAGACTGGGCCTGGGTTCGGTCCTCGATGGAAACGCTGCTCGAGCTGGCGCGCGAGTTCAGCCGAAGCTTTGCCGAGGCGAAGCGGGAGCTGGGCCGGGTGGATTTCCATGATCTTGAACAACACGCGCTACGGGTCTTGTGGAAAACGGAGAAGGCACAGCCGACGCGCGCGGCGCTTGAATGGCGCCGCAAGCTGCGGTTTGTGTTTGTCGATGAATACCAGGACATCAACGCGGCGCAGGACAAGATTATTGAGGCGGTCAGCCGCGAAGCCTCCCAGGCGAATCGGTTCCTGGTGGGCGACCTCAAACAGAGCATCTACCGCTTTCGCTTGGCCAACCCACGCATTTTCCAAGGCTACCTGGAAACCTGGCGCCAACCGCGGGGCGAAACCATTCCGCTGGTTGAGAATTTCAGGAGCCAGGCGGCAATTCTGGAGTTTGTGAATTCCTTGTTTGCGTTGCTGATGCGGCGCGAAATTGGTGGCGTGGTCCATGACGACCAGGCGCGGCTGCGGTCCGGCCTCGCGCAGAAGGAGGGGGTATCCGCGCCGGAAGGGACGCCTCCCGACAGGGCGACCAGCGCGAAGGCTGGCCAACCTGTAGCGCAGGTTTCCAAACCTGCCGTATCGCCGATTTCCAAATCGGCAAGCTCCCGGGTATTAGCTGGCTCCGCAGGCCCGGAGACCTGCGCCACGGTGGTAGCGTCCAGATGCGCCGCGCCCGAAGGATTCAGCGATGGAATTGGAAATGGCCCCAGGGTGGAGTTGCACTGGCGCCTCCGAAGCCGGTCCAACCCGCCAGACTCCAGCGAGAAGGCGGAGGGGGACACGGCGGAGACGGCGGATTTGGATGAGACCGACAAAGAGGCGCGGCTCATCGCGTTGCGGCTGCGTGAGATGAGAAACGGGGGCTGCCTGATCTGGGATGACGCGCGGAAATGCCACCGCCCGGTGGAGTGGAGCGACATGGCCATCCTGTTGCGGTCCCCGTCAAGCAAGGCTCAGAACTACGCCAAGGAATTTGCCAGGCTGGGCGTGCCGTTGACGGCCTCGCGAGGCGGATTTTATGAGAGCACGGAGGTTTCCGATCTGCTGAGCCTGCTCCAGATCCTGGACAATCCGTTACAGGACCTGCCGCTGCTGGCGGTTCTACACTCGCCCCTGGCCGGGTTAGGCATGAACGAGCTAGCCCTGATACGTTTGGCGGCCAAAGGCCATTATTGGCACGCGCTGCACCGTTGGGCGGCAGGAATAGCGCAGGAACCGCGGGGCGCAGGCGCTGGGGCCAAAGAAACGGAAGGCTCACTGAAGCAGCCTTCTCAGCCGGCGCCTCAACCCACGACCCAGCCCTCGAACGCCGAGCAGACGCTTGGCCTGCCGCAGACCGGGCAAACCGAGCGCAAAGTGGCGGCGTTTCTTGAACGCTACGCGCGGTGGCGGCGGCTGGCGAGGCGAGCGTCGCTGTCGCGCTGCCTGGAGGCGGTGCTCCTGGAAACTCATTATTCCTCTTGGCTCCTGGCCCAACCTCGAGGCGAACAGCGCTACGCCAACGTGCAGCGCCTTCTGTCCCTGGCCCAGCGGTTCGACCAGTTCCAGCGCCAGAGCCTCTACCGTTTCCTTCGCTTCGTTGAGGCGCAACGGTTCACTGACAGCGAGCCGGAGGCGGCGTCCGCCACGGAGGAGAATGCCGTTCGGCTCCTGAGCATCCACCAGAGCAAAGGGCTGGAGTTTCCGGTAGTGGTTGTGGCCGACCTCGGCAAACCGTTCAACACCTCCGACCTGAGCGCCCCCATCATCCTGGATGAGGTTTATGGATTGTGCCCGCAAATCAAGCCGCCCCATAACGGCAAACGCTATCCCAGCCTTCCTTACTGGCTGGCCCGACGCCGGCAGAAACAGGAATTGCTCGGAGAAGAGCTTCGCCTGCTCTACGTGGCGGTGACCCGCGCCCGCGACTTGCTCATCCTCAGTGGCAGCATCACGCAAACAAAGCTTGGCCTGGCGGACGCCGCGGGACAGGAACCCGGCTCTGCCTCCGCCATAGGCAGCTCGGGAATCCTGCCCGTATCCCAAGCCGACGACGTGGAACAGGAACCGGACCCCACGCCCCTGAGTGTCATTGCGTCGGCGCGCTGTTATTCGGACTGGCTCGGCGCCTGGTTTGTCCGAAACGTACCGCGCGCGGACGTGGAGAGCACCGAGGGCCGGACCTCACTGGTTCGGTGGTTCATCCACGACGATCAGGAACTGGCGGATTCGGCACGGCGGGCCTCGTTATCCGGGGATGCAGCGGAGAAAACTATTGAGGTCGAATCTGGCGTATGGGAGCGCTTGAGGGAACGTCTTTCCTGGAGCTATCCCTTTGCCGCGGCCACGCTCGAACCAGCCAAGACTTCCGTCACGCTCTTGCGCCGGCGCGCGGCCGACGCGGATGAACTCCAGGCTGCCCCCTTCTTCCGCCCTAAACGACGTGGCGCAGCGCGGAGACCGGATTACCTCAATAAGGGCGCACTGGAGGGCCAGCCGGCACCGGCTCACTCAGCCCTCCAACTTCAGTTCCCGGGCCTTCGGCCCAACTCGATCGCCCACCTTTCCGCCCGGGACATCGGCAGCGCCACTCACCGGTTTCTGCAATTTGTTTCTGTCAATCGAACTCACGGCGCCCAGGAACTAAGACAGGAAGCCGCGCGGATGCAGCGCGAAGGCCTCCTGACTGAAGAGGAAACCCATTTGCTCGACTTTGACGGTCTGGCCGCATTCTGGCAGTCGGATGTTGGCCGGGCGGTTTGCCGCCAAAGCGAATTCCTGCACCGGGAGCTCCCTTTCACCGCCCGATTTTCACCGGATGAACTGGCGCACCTTGCCGGAGAGCCGTTGGAACCGGGACTGACCGGGGAGTTCGTGATTGTCCAGGGCGTGGCGGACATGGCGGTGGTGGGGCCGGAGGAAATCTGGCTGGTGGATTTCAAGACCGATGCGCTCAAGGCGGGCCAACTCAGCGCCAAGGTGGAAGAATACGCGCCCCAGGTAAGGCTTTATGCCAGGGCCCTCTCCCGCATCTATAACCGCCCGGTTACCCGCGCCTGGCTCTACTTCTTGTCCTGCCGAAGGGCGGCGGCGGTCGGAATGGAAAGCCGCACGGCTTATTACCCCAGTTCGTAAATCCACGAACGGATTTAGCGCGGGAAAGGGTGGCCGATAAAATGTCCCAGGTGGGACATCAGAACGGAAGCCAATTCTATGTCCCACCTGGGACACGGTACTCCTCCCACTCCGGCTCATTGGCGAAGATCCAGCGGTAATACTCAGCTCCTTTGAGGTTGGCGGCGGCGTCTTCATCAACCACGACCGTGCAGCGTGGATGGAGCTGGAGGGCGGAGGCGCTGACCATGCTGGTGATGGGCCCTTCGACCGCGTCCGCGATAACTTTGGCCTTGCTAGCGCCCGTGGCCAAGAGCAGGCACCGCCGCGCCTCGATAATCGTGCCGACACCCATCGTGATGGCCCGGCGCGGCGTATGCTCCGGCCCGCCGAAGAACCGGGCGTTCTGTGCAAGGGTCGTGGGCGTGAGGGCCTTGACCCGCGTGCGGGACTGCAAGGCGGAGAGCGGCTCGTTGAAGCCGATATGGCCCGCCTTGCCGATGCCAAGGAGTTGGAGATCGACGCCTCCGAAACGCTTGACGGCCGCCTCATAACGTCGGCATTCGGCCTCCAGGTCATCGGCCAGCCCGTTGGGCAGATGGGTGTTCCGCGCATCGATGTTGACCTGCCGGAACAGGTGATGCTCCATGTAATGGCGGTAGGAGTTAGGGTCGGAAGGGAACAGACCGACGTATTCGTCGAGGTTGAAGGTGCGGCAGAGGGAAAAGTCCAGATGCTCTTCGCGGTGCATCCTCACGAGATGGCGATACACCTGCTCCATCGTGCTGCCGGTGGCCAAACCCAGCACCAGGTGCGGGTTGGCCCGCAGCTCGCGCTGGACGATCCGAGCCACTAGAAAGGACGCTGCCTCGCTATTAGGCTGAATGATGACTTCCATTGGGTCTGTTCGGACAGGCTCCACCCGGCAGCTAAACTAAATGCCAGCGGCGCCCGCTCGACTGGCGCCACCCTGGGCAACCCCCATCAGCCCAGCCCGAATTCCTTCCGGTTCTGCTCGCAGGAAACCAGCACCGGCTGGCCGTCGGTGCGCGCCTTGAGGAGCGCCTGTTCATCCAGGCCATTTGTCAGCGGCAAGGCGACCTGGCCCCCTTGAGCCGCGCTGCGTTGCAGGGCGAGCATAATCTCCGCTCCGAGGCTGGCGTGTTCAAAGCTGCAAGGGTGCGGCTTGCGGTCGTCATCGAGCCAATCGGCCATTTCCTGGATGTAAGGAGGCATGTCCAGGTCGTAGTTCATGGCGCCTTCGCCGCTCTGATAGCCATCCCGGCGGGTGACCGCGCGCCAGCCTCCATTAGTAAGCACCTCGGCAAAGCCCTCCGTGCCCTGGGCGCCAATGCGGTTCTTGCCCCACCACTTGGCCACTTCCGGCTGGTCGGGGGCGCCGGCGCCGCATTCATAGATGCCGCGAACCCCGTTGGCGAACTGCACAAAACCGCCGATGTAGTCCGGTGAAGGATGATTATCGCTGAATTTCTTGCCGCCCGCCGCCTGGCCCATGGCCCATGCGGCGGGAGTATAATCGTTAAACCAGCACGTGTAGTCGATCAGGTGCGAGAGCATGTGGGTCATCCAACCGGTGGCGCTTCCATAAACCGTATGGACGCGCCCCAGGGCACCGCTGGCCACGATTTCCTTGACCTTGCGATAATGCCGCCCATACCGATGCTGGTGGCTCACAACGGCCTTGACCCTCGCCTGGCGCAGGAGCTCACGCATCGAGAGCAGTTCGGCGCTGGTCAGGGCGACCGGCTTCTCAAAGGCAACCAGCTTCGCCCCGGCCTCAACGGCCGCCTTGATAAAGGGCGTTCGCAGATGCGGCAGGGTGCAAAAGCAGAAGACATCGGGCTTGAGCGATTTCGCCAAAGCGGCGGCGTCTGTGCCGGTTTGCGGCCCGCTAAGTTTGGCCGCGGCATCCGTCAGGCGTTTCTCATCGATGTCGCAGATGCCGGTGACTTGGAACTTGGGATTGGCATTAAAGGCGGTGGCATGATGCATGCCACGCTTGCCCATGCCAACAACCAGAACGGAGTATTTGCTCATAGGCTTCGATTAAACAGGATAGCGGAAAAATGGAGTGTTGCAACCTCACGGCTCCGCACCCCACTCCGCATGGGGTCGGGGTTGTCAGGCGGCTGCGGCGGCAACGCCGGCGCCGGCGGGAGACTGTGAGGCGTGTTCTTTGTCCCAGGCTTTCACTGAGGAAACGACGTAATCCACCTCGGCTTCCGTCAGTTCAGGGTACATCGGCAGGCTGATGCAGGTGGCGGCGCTGCGCTCGGCATTGGCGAGGACGCCGGCGAGGCGCGCGCTCTTGCCCCACGGATAGCCGGCTTGTTGATGGATGGCGATTGAGTAATGGGTCTTGGCGTCGATGTCGTTCTTGACCAAGTGGTCGAGGAGGGCCTCGCGCCATTCGGGCCTCTTGGTCTCAATGACAAACAAGTGAAACACGTGGCGGTAGCCCGGCAACGCCACTGGCAGGCTGATGCTTGAGCAGCCCTGCAGCCCGGCGGTGTAGCGGGCGGCCCATTTGCGGCGCAGGTCGTTCCAGGCATCGATGTGTCTGAGCTTGGCGCTCAAGATGCCGGCGTGCAGGTCGTCCAGGCGGCTGTTGAAACCGTAGCTATGGACGTTGCGTTTATCGGACCCATGGTTGCGGAGCTTGCGGACCCTGGCGTCAATGTCCGGGTTGTTGGTCACGACGGCGCCGCCATCGCCGAAGGTGCCGAAGTTCTTCTGGATAATGAAGCTGGTGGTCGCGGCATCGCTGAGGTGGCCGATCTTGAAGTCCGGGCCATGGGCCCCGATTCCCTGGGCGTTGTCCTCGATAAGCTTGAGATGATGTTTGTCGGCAATCTGCCGGATGGCTTTCATATCCGCGCATTGTCCATAAAGATGGACCGGGATGATGGCCTTGGTCTTGGGCGTGATGGCGGCCTCTATTTTGGCCGGGTCGATGCATTTGGTCCGCGGGTCGCAATCGACAAACACCGCGGTGGCTCCGGCTATCCAGATCGCCTCGGCGGTCGCAAAAAACGTGTTGGGGTGCGTGATGACCTCGTCCCCGGGGCCAATCCCCAGCGCCATGAGCGTCAGCCAGATGGCATCCGTGCCGTTGCCCACGCCAACGACGTGGCGCATGCCATGATACGCCGCGAATTCTCCCTCAAACCTCTTGAGCATCGGGCCCATGACGTATTGCCCGCTCTCCAGCACCGTCTTAATATTCTGATCGATTTCGTTCTGAATCTTGTGGTATTGCCGAACGTGTCCGTAAAATTGCACTTTCATAGCCCGACACCCTATCGAAGCAGCGACCTGTGACAAGGCTTTTTAACTCTCGCTACAGCCCCAGAATCTCGAAACATGTTGCAGAGCGGTCAGGTTTCGCAATGGCTGCATCAGGGCTGTGCAGGTCAATTGAGAATTGAGAATTAAGAATTGCAAATTGTAAATTGATGGCGACCCATCTTCACTGCGAAACCAAACCGACGCGCTCATCCCAAGAACCCTCCAAGTCGGCCACTTCCTCGAACTCTCCCGGTTTTGGATAACTCACATTTTGGCGATGGACTTGGGTCGGGCTCCCGCATGGACGCGACAATAAAATACGCGATCGCGTATTTTATTGTCGCGTGGCGAGGGATTGGGGTGTTTGTGGCTTTCCAAGAGCAAGGTTATCACCGAAATGTGAGGGATAAAATGGCCGATAACGATGGCCGATAAGGCAGCGAGACGGCCCTTTTCTTGTCGCTTCAAGCTTGCCCGGTGTCCTGACGACGCGCATTCTCCCGTCTGATGAAACGAGCCATTTGCCACTCCCTCCTCATCCTGGCAGCCACATTCACGCTCCAGGCCGCCTCTCCGGCCCTCGAATGCCTCCCCACTACTGACTTGCGCCGCGTATTCGAGGACGGCTACGGCTCTCTTGGCCCCAGGCACACCGTCCTTCGCCTCTCCGGCTTGCGCGGCGAAACTATCTCCGGCCAATGCGTTCTCGCGGCTCATGAGGACTTGAAAGGCGTGACCTGTTCCTTGACTCCGTTCCGGCAGGTGAAAGGCGCCGTCTCCATCCCGGCACAAGACCTCCAGTGGAACTTCGTGGGCAGCATCTTCATCCAAAAAAATTCACCCAACCGTCAGAAGCAAACCCTGACGCGTCCCGCTCCGGCTTGGTTCCCGGATTACCTGAGCGGCAACCGGCAGTGCTCCATCACCAACAGAACCCGCAAGGCGGTCTATCTCACGATTAAAATCCCGCGCACAGCCCCGCCCGGCGAATACCACGCCACCTTCACCGCCACCGCCGGCAACGCCAGCGTCTCCATGCCACTTTTCCTCCATGTCTATCCGCTCACCCTCCCTAAGCAGCGTCATCTCTTTGTTACCGAATGGTTCTCAACTTCTGAGTTCGCGAAGCATCATCAACTCGATTCCTCGGACGAGACCGCCTTCTACAGACTGCTCAAGGTCTATGCCCGGAACATGGCCTCCCACCGCCAGAACGTGTTCCGGCTCGGCTTGGGTCTCATCGGGTGCCGCCGCTCGGCGGAGGGCAAATTGCATTTCGATTTTTCACGCTTCGACAAGATGGCTCAGGTGTTTTGGGACACCGGCCAGATGGACCTGCTGGAGACTGGCTTTGTAGCTGGTTTTGGCAAAAGCGGTTGGTCGGGCAGCCAGGTTGTGCTCGACCATTTTTCCGTGAGAGACGCCGGCGGACGGCGCCAATCCATTTCCGGCGAGGAATTCCTGCCTCAATTCCTGCCGGCGTTTGTCAATCACCTGCGCGCCAAGGGCTGGCTCGACAAGACCGTATTCCACATCTCGGACGAACCCTCCGACCACAATGTCATGGCCTGGCGCAAGGCATCCGAGTTTGTCCACCGCTATGCCCCGGAACTGCGGCGCATCGACGCGATTGAAACTCCGTTTTGCCTCGGCGACCTCGAAGTCTGGGTGCCCAAGCTTGACCACCTGGCGACCTGGCACAGCGCCTACGAGGCCGCCCAACGCCAGGGAAATGAACTTTGGTATTACACGGTAGGCATCTACCAGGGCGGGTCGCTGCTGAACAAGACCGTTGACGTCCCCTTAATCGGAACCCGGCTGATGCCCTGGCTCAATTACCGGTATCATCTCGCCGGCTACCTCCATTGGGGTTTCAACGCCTGGACCGACGACCCCATCAACGCTCCCGGCCGCCATCGCGGCGACGGCTGGTTGGTCTATCCCAAGAAAGACGGCCTGCTCGATTCTCTCCGCTGGGAGCAAACGC
>JAJYHY010000361.1 GCA_021784555.1 bacterium | reverse complement strand
GGGCGACCTGCGGGCTGAAATTGATGGCGGCACCGTTCCCCCCGGGCGGCAAATCTACTTTGGGATCTATCAAGGGCTCTATGCCACCACCTCCGACGGACTGCGCACCTTTGAGACCCTCCCACCTGATTTTTTCGATCTCATTATCATCGACGAATGCCACCGTAGCGGCTTTGGCACCTGGAACGAGATCCTGCGTCACTTTCCAGACGCCGTACAGCTTGGCATGACCGCCACACCCAAGCGCACCGACAACGTCGATACGTACGCCTATTTCGGCGAACCGGTGTTCGCCTACAGCCTAGGCCAGGGGATCGACGACGGCTTTCTCGCCAACTATAAAGTCCACAGGGTCGCGACGAATTTCGACAAGGAAGGGCTCGACCTCGCGGCCGCGGAGGCGAGTGGTGCGCAGGTCTATGCCCCTCCCGATGCCGTTGCACAGGAGCATTATGACCCTACCGCGTTCGAGCGCCAGGTCACACTCCCCGACCGCGTGGAGAGGCACTGCGTACATCTCTCCAATCTACTCCGCCTCTACGGGCGAACGGAAAAGACGATCGTCTTTTGCGTCAGCCAGGATCATGCGCTCGCCGTCGCAAACCTCCTAAACCGCATCAACGTGGACCTGAACATTTCCGAGTATGCAGTACGCATCGTTTCCGAAGAGGCGAGCGCTCAGGATCTCCTTGAGAAATTCCAGACCGTGGACCGCGCGACGCCGGTGATTGCGACCACCGTCGACCTGCTGACCACCGGTGTGGATGCGCCGAGCGTCCGCAATATTGTCTTTTTCAAGACCATTACTTCACCGACCGTGTTCAAGCAGATCGTTGGACGCGGCAGCCGACTGTGCGAGGACACGGACAAATACTGGTTTCGCATCATCGACTACACGGGTGCCACACGTCTCTTCGACGAATGGGACAAGCCATCCGTTCCGCCCGGCGAGACTCCGAGTGCTCCGGGTCCGCGTGTTTGCGTGATTGGTGGAAGAGTGACCGCTGCGAATGGCGGTGCAGCGTTGTCGGGAGCGGTCGTGACCATCCAAGTCGGGCCGAACGAAGTCGTCCAGCAGCGCACGGGGTCCGACGGGCAGTTTCTGTTCACCGAGCTACCCGTCGGGGTGCTCCATCTCTCCGTCTCCGCTTACGGCTTTGCCAAGCAACAGCAAACCGTCTGGGCGGAAGCGAACCAACCCAACATTATCAGATTCGATTTGCGGCCATTCGAAAAACCGAAAGACAAGCTGGTTCGCGTCTCTGGCCTCAAGGTCACTATTGTGGACGAGCGCTATGAGGAGCGGGACGCTTCGGGGAGCCTCGTGTCGCCCCAAGATTATCTCAACAAAGTACGGGAGGAGATTCTATCCGTGTGTTCGTCGCTCCTGGAGTTGCGGGCGCGCTGGAGCGACCTAGGGGGCCGGACAGAGCTCCTCGCCGCCCTCGAAGAAAAACAGGTGGCACTCGAGGTACTGACTGAGATTCTCCAGCGCCCCGACGTTGACGGTTATGACCTCCTGGCGCATCTTGCCTTTGGGGAAGGAATGCCCAGTCGAGAAGAACGTGCAGTCGCTCTGTTCAACCTGCATCAGGATTTCTTCACGACGTACGATGCCCCGGCGCGTGGGATTCTTCGCAGCCTCATCGACAAGTACGTGATCGGCGGTATGGACGAGATCCTCGATCCGCAGGTGTTTGTATTGCCGCCGATCCGCAAGGAGGTCGGCCAGGTCGCTACCCTCTTCGGGGGAATGCCTCGTCTGATTGGGGCACGCGACCAAATGATCCATCTTCTGTATGCCTAGCGCGCCCGCCGGCGCCCCAATGCAGGCTTGCGGAACGTCCCTGGTAATCGCATCCATCAACCTCGCGATGAGGAACAATGCCTACTGAACTGGACAGTCAATTTTGGCGCGCGTGCGACATTTTGCGCCGCGACGACAACACACAATCTCTTCTTGACTATGTGGAGCAAATCTCCTGGCTCCTGTTTTTAAAGTCGTTCGAGGACTTGGAAGACACCCGAGTCGACGAGGCGGCTTACAGGAACGAAGCCTACTTGCGCGTGATAGACGGTTACTACCGCTGGTCGGTCTGGACCGGGGGAAGGGTGCGGCGGGGCCGCGACGAACTGCGGCAGGCTCAGGCCTCCCAGCGCGCGGCTCAAAAGGCCCTGGTCGAGGTCGAGACGGCTGAGGCACCAGCCACTGGTATGGCGGAGGCCGCTCGACAGGAGCTCGACCGCGCCAACCACCAGGTGACCGCCGCAACAGAAAAGCTGGACGCTGAAATCCAGGCGCAGCGCGACGCCCTCACCCCGCTACTGGATAGCGACGAGAACAGCCCGCAGATGGCCGAGGCGCTCATCGCGCGTACCGATCCCAAAGCACTCCTCCGCTTTCTCGACACGTGCCTCTTTCCACACTTGCGCGATCTCAACGGCTCGCCCGAGCGGGGCATCGTCAAGCAGCTGTTCGAAGAAACACCGAGCAAGATGGTCAAGG
Source organism: bacterium (assembly GCA_021784555.1). Taxonomy (GTDB): domain Bacteria; phylum Verrucomicrobiota; class Verrucomicrobiia; order Limisphaerales; family UBA8199; genus JAJYHY01. The sequence goes on along the minus strand of JAJYHY010000361.1, from coordinate 6,046 downwards.
ATGGCAACATCCTGCGGGATGCGATTGATGTCGTCGACGCGATTGATTTTCACGCCCCAGAAAACGTGTACACGCTCTCCCACCTCTACGAAAGTCTTCTGGCCAAGCTCGGCCGCGAGGGCGGAATGTCCGGCGAGTTTTACACGCCACGCGGCATTATCGAGTTCATGGTTGAGATGGTTGATCCACGCCTGGGGGAGACAGTCTACGACCCCGCCTGTGGCTCGGCCGGCTTCTTCGTCGGCGCCTACGCTCACATGCAGAAACAATCACCACTCGCGAGCGACTATCGCCAATTGCAGACCGAGACCTTTCACGGGCAGGAGAAAAAGCCGCTCCCCTACCTGCTTGGTGTCATGAACAGTATTCTGCACGGTATCTCTGTTCCTGATATTCTTCGAAAGAACACGCTCAGCGAGGACGTTCGCAAGTTCACGGAGCGCGACCGCTACCACGTCGTCCTGACCAACCCGCCTTTCGGCGGAACAGAGAATGTGAAGTCCATCGAAGTGAATTTTCGCCATCCCTCGTCTGCAACCTCAATCCTGTTCCTGCAACACATCATGGCCAAGGTGCGCCGGGATGGCCGGGTCGGCATGGTGATTGACGAGGGAGTCCTCTTCAAGACGAACGAGCGCTCCTACGTCGAAACGAAGAAGGAGCTACTCGAAGAATATAACCTCTACGCCATTATCTCTCTTCCCGCAGGCGTCTTTGCGAACGTCACATCGAGCGGCACGGGGCCAAAGACCAATCTCTTGTTTTTTAACCACCTCGGGCCCACCCAGCGGGTGTGGTACTACGAAGTGCGCGCGGTCGGGTTCAGTCTGACCCGCACCCAAAAGGCGATCCCCGAGAACGACTTACCTGATTGCCTTGCCATGTGGCGGGCGTACGATGCCTGGCAGCGGTTGCCTACGGAGGAGCGATCGCCCGGGCCCCCGCTGAACGAGCGCTGCTGGGTTGTGCCCTGCGACGAGCTCGTCAAGCGCGGTTATGACCTCAGTGCGCGCAACCCGAGCCGGCAGAACGGTTTCGCTCACCGTCCACCCGAAGAGCTCGCCGCCGACCTGGCAGATAAGCAAGCCCGCATCGCTGAATTGATTGCAGAGATACAGGAATTGCTGGCGGGTGAAAATGCCGAGCAGTGAGTGGGAGCGCGTGGCGCTGGGGCAGATCCTCACGCAGGTGGCAGACGAAGTATCAGTGCAAGACGCCACACCCTATAAGCAAGTAACCGTGCGCATGCACAACAAGGGTCTCATCCTGCGCCAACGGGTTGATGGGCGCGAGATAAAGACAAAGCGCCAGTTCGGCGTCCGCGCCGGGCAGTTCGTCTTTTCGCGGATCGACGCTCGGAATGGGGCAATGGGTTTGGTGCCGCCCGAACTGGACGGAGCGATCGTTAGCAACGATTTCCCGGTCTTCACGATTGATAGTGACCAAGTGGCGCCCGATTTATTTAGGTATTACGTCTCCACGGCACCATTCCTCGACGCGTGCTTGGCTCAGAGCAAAGGGACCAGTAACCGCCGCCGCCTCAAAGAACAGGATTTTTTGGAGATCGGGATGCCTCTTCCTCCGCTTGACGAGCAGCAGCGCATCGTTGCACGAATAGACCCGCTCGCGGCGCGGATAGCCGAGGCGCGAGAGTTGCAAGCACGGGCGGCAGAGGAGGCGGAGGCGTACATGCCGGCCCTCGTCACGAAACTCCTTGACTCCCTTAGCAAGACGACCGAAACTGCGGAGCTTCTGGACCTCTGTGAGTTCCACGGGGGTACACAGCCAGCCAAGAGCGAATTCCGGTACGAGCCGGCGGATGGATATGTCCGCTTTCTTCAGATCCGAGACTACTCTAGCGATGATTTTAGAACGTACATTCCGGTCTCTCGCAAAAACCGGCTGGCCAGGCCTGGAGATATCCTGCTAGGGCGGTACGGGGCATCACTGGGCAAGATTCTGCGTGGCAAGGAGGGAGCATACAACGTGGCCATGTGCAAAGTGACACCCAAGGTCAGCGAAATCGACATCGACTTTCTTGCTACTTCGCTTGCCTACGGACCGCTCCAGACGCGGCTGAGGGAAAATAGAAGATCAGCGCAGGTCGGTTTCAACAAGGAGGACTTGAGGGGTGTCAGGTGTCCCGTTCCCCCTTCGCATGAGCAGCGCCGTGTTGTCTCGTTGGTCAACAGCGCGCAGAGATGTATCGACGCTCTCAGAGAGCTACAGGGGCAAACACAGGCGGAGTTGGACGCGCTGCTGCCATCAATCTTGGACAAGGCGTTTCGGGGGGAGTTGTAGAGTGGACAGGCTCGTGAGTGCGACCGTCCGGAATCCGCGTACATGTACATGCATCGGGATGCTGCGCGCGCCCGATCGGAGCTATCCCTTTGACCAACCTGACTCCATCAATCGCGTGCGCAGGTTAGCGGGCCCCGAAGGGAGGAGACACCGGCGTCAGGGTTTCTGCGGGCGCACGGTGCAGCCGATTTGGGTCGGCGCACCGAAGACCAGTGGCCTTCACTGCCCACGCTCCCCGCAGTGGCTGATTCGAAGCACGAACTGGCGTAACCCCAGTTCATCAGCCAACAAACTTCCAGCCGTTCTGATTTCAAGCCTAATCGCACCATGGAGGACGAGGCAATGTGGCGCACTGATCTCACGGACCTGATAAATGAGCGCGATGCCTGGGCGTTCATCGGTAGCGGAATCTCAGCCGATTCGGGTTGCCCAACCTGGAAAGGCTTGCTGGACGCCGTCGTGTCGGGGCTGGATGATGAAAGACAGTCCCGTATCCAGGATGACGCACGGTATAAGGCGTCCTACACCAAGAAGGACTTCGCTAAGTGCTTGGGCCGCGTAGAATACTACGCGGGCAGAAATGCGCTAGAACGCAGCGTCGCATCCTCCCTCGGGAATTGCGGAACGCCCGGCGCGCTGTCAAGCCTGCTAGCGGATTGGCCCTTCCGAGGCTACGTCACGACCAACTACGATGACGTGATCGAGAAGTCCATCGAGCGGCTGGGTGATCGCGGTTGGCTGTCGGTCGGCAATAGCTCAGACGAGCTGAGAATGGTTTCGGGTGACGCGGACCGTATCGTGTGGCACATCCACGGGGCCACAACGCTCCCCACGGCCAAGTCCAGGCTGATTCTTACCGACATGGACTACGATAATCTGTATGCGGAAGGCTCACCTTTCCTAGTGCAGCTGAAAGGGCTTCTCGCTCAGCACCGGGTTGTCTTTTTCGGCTTCGGTTTTGAGGACCATGAGCTGATGAGGCTCCTCAAGACTGTAGGGCGTCGGTGCAACCCTGCCCGACCTGCGTTTGCGTTCGTATCCGGCCTATCGGGCACCGAATCCGAGGCCCAGCGCTACGAGCTACTAGAAGACTACAATGTCGACGTGATCCCCTATCGGCTCCAGAACGGGTCTCACAAAGAACTGGTCGAGCTACTGCAGGCATACAACGCGCTGGTAGTTCCGCGATCCATGCCCTTCAGCGCCGCCGCACGGCCCTGCCCGTCATACGACCCCGAGACTACAGGCCTCCTACTCTACAACTCCCTCGCTCTCAAAGGAGAGGCAAAAATAACAGAGGATATACAAGGAGCATTACTTCGAACTTTCATATTATCCTTGCTTCGACACACGGGGCCCGTGGAGCAGAGCGAACTGGAGAGAACCGTAGGCGAGCGTGTTGCCATCCTCAATAGTCAACCTCCAGCCTCGCAGAAGCACCGGGAGGCTGTCGCAAAGGCCGTCGATGAGCTCGCCATCCTGGGCTACGTGGCGATTGTGCAAGGGGCTGGGGACAGGCAGATCAGTTTAACCGCCGACGGGGCGCGGAATGTCGAGTCCCAGTCGGCCACGAGCCAGCGTTTAGCGGGGCAGTTCTCGTCCTCTCTAGCAAGCCGCGCGAGGGAGCGCTTTCCAAATGATGCTGAAACAGCCGACCGGCTAGCGAGGACTGCTGAATCTTTTCTCAAGGAGTGTGCTCAGCGCCGAGCGCTCGGCGTCGCGATGGCATGGAATTCCCCTCGGCTCGACTTCCAGAACTACCATATAACCGCGCTTCTTCAGGCTCTTCCGCAGTTCATGAAACAGCTAAGTGCTCGCGACGAGGCCAGGGCGCTCGTGGGCATAGTCAGGGACATCTTGGCCCGTCCTAGCCAAGCCGAGTCAAGGTATCTAGGTCTCCTGATCCAGGCTCAGTTCGGAGTTCACCTACTGGGGTTTGACCCTGATACACTGAGGGTCAGGGCGCGGGAGGTCGAAAAGACGTTGTTCGTGATTGATTCTTCAACTCTCATTCCGTTCTTCGCAAAGTCGAGTCTTGCCCACGACGCAGGGCGCTTCCTAATTGATCGACTGCGCTCATCCGGAGCCCTAGTGGCAACAACCACGATGCTGAGCGACGAAGTCGCTGAGCACGCCCAGTGGCCCGTCCGAAATGGGGTGGTGACAGAGGCGGGGCACATTGTCATCGAGACCGTGAAGGCAGCAAAAGGTAGCGCGGGGTACAAGTCAAACGATTTCCTGGAGGGGTTTCTCTCTCAGGCGAGCCAAGGCGCGTCGACCGTCAACTATCTCACGTACCTCGACCAAATCTGTGGGTGTCGTATCACGGATGGTATATCAGATAAGGCATTCCGGGACGCCATAGATAAGGAGTTTCTGCTTATAAAGTTCGAGGAAAGGCCCGGCTTTGCGGCAGTGGAATTTGCGGAGAGAGACGACGTCCAATCGAGGATCGCGGAGAGACGTAAGGCGGCGGGCACGTTCACACATGACCGCCAGGTCAAGGCAGAGGCAGAGGTTCTGATCATGGTTAGGGACATCAGGCGGGCGACTCATTCATTTGGCGGCCACACCGTTACCAACGCCTACTTTGCATCAAAGACGAGGGCAATAGACTACGTATGGGGCAGCGAGCCGCCAGTTACAATGAGGCCCGAGGCAATCCTCCAGTGGTTGGCAACCATCACCCAGGCGCCCGCCGATGAGCTCGTCTGCCTCGTCAACGGCATACTATGGGAGCTCTCCGAGCGAGACATGGCAATTGTGGATAAACAGCGCCTCCAGACCGTGTTCTCTCCTCTCATTGCAGCATCGAAGGAGCAACTAGATATCGAACTCAATGTGCACAAGATGCTGATCTCTCACAGATATGGCGAATCCGCTGAAGCAGCGTTCCACGAGGTCAAGGACATCGACTTGCCGATAGTCATGGAAAGCTATCGGGCCCAAGTGATTAAGCAGCTTCAAGAGCGACTGGCAGTAGAGCAAACCAGGGTGGAACGCTTGCAAGCGTCGAGCGCACTCACTCAACAAGAACGGGCGCGCCTCGCAACCCTCGAGGCTGAGAAAAAACAAAGACAGCTCAAGGACAGAAAGAGGAAGAGGCGAAGCGCTAGCCGACGTACGAAAAGGAGAACGTAGTGGGGCCCCGGATCCGGGAAAACGGAGGATAGACCATTACCGCTACACCTACGCCGGGAAAAAGTAAGCAGCCAGCGGATAAGCCATGGGTGAAGAGGTCCCCACGCATGATCGGCGTAGTGAATGACGCCAATGCGTCAGATGCCGTCCCATCGAACAGGAGCATACCATGCCCAACTACCAACCCAAGGATTGGCGCGCCGAACTTCAAGAATGGGTCAAGGAGCACCCCAAGACAGAACTGCCAGAGGTGACCCGGACCCGCTCGCGGGCGTCCGGCCTTCGCACGACCTAGGGCGGCCACTCAGGGCCGCCCCTACCACGGGACTGTCTGTAGGCGACGGTCGGTAGGGGCAACCCCGTGTGGTTGCCCTGTTTGTAAGTGCGCCGCGCGTAATGCCGTCCCGCTCGACATCACCGCCAATCCATCCGCCTGCGCGGGTATGATTATACGCAGGCGGGCGCGTATTTCATCACCATCTGCACGCATCATCGGGAGTGCCTGTTCGAAGACCAGGTCTTGCGTTCCGTCGTGGAAACGCAATGGCGCTCGCTCCCCCGCCATTTCGCCCACGTGGAATTAGATGAATGGGTGGTGATGCCG
>JAJYHY010000030.1 GCA_021784555.1 bacterium | reverse complement strand
TCCGTGCGCGCCGCTCGAGAAGTTAGCAGCGCATGGCGGCGCGCACGGAGTGCCGCGCCCCACCGGCTCCTGCCGCGACGGCACTGACGGCGCAAGGGCTTGGGGCGTCCACTCGAGACCTGAGGCACGGCGGTACAGCAAGGATGCGCCCGCGCCGTCACCGGGACCCGTGAATCAGGCGGACAAAGCCGTAGGCCAGAGCGCCCGTCACGGGGATGGTGAGTATCCAGGCCCAGACCATGCGCTGGACGATGTTCCATTTGATCGCGTTAAAGCGCCGGGCGGAGCCGACTCCCATGATGGCGGCGGAGATGTTGTGAGTGGTTGAAACAGGGATACCCAGGCCCGTAGCCGCCAGGATGACCAGCGCCGAGGTGGTCTCCGCGGCGAAGCCGTTGATTGGGTGCAGCTTCACCATCTTGTGACCGAGGGTCTTGATGATGCGCCAGCCTCCCGCCGCCGTGCCCGAGGCCATGGTCAAGGCACAGACGACCTTAGTCCACAGGGCGATATCCAGGCTCCGGCCGGCCGACGGCGGAGGCGTCCGAAGGAAAGAAAGCCAGTGTGGGAGGGAGGCGAAGTGGCCCGCGGCGGTGGCGCCCATGATAGACCGCGGAACTGATCTGCTCGGTAATCTGTTTGTCCTTCTTGCGCTTGTAGCTGAATTCCTCGGTCGCCACCGGCTTTTCAAGGTCTTGGCTCAGCTCGACCAGGGCCTGGACGCTGGCGCGCGCCTCTTCAGCGCTGGCCTCAAGGAGAGTGAAGAACTTATCTTCTTTGCCCAACAGCTTTTGCAGAGAGAACATAGCGGGCCCGTTATTGCATAAACCCGCGGCTCCGGCAATGAGATCTAGGCCGGCACAACCAAAACTGGAGGATGGGCGAGCGGGTGGTGGAGTGTTGGGTCTTCCATTACTCCGTCCCGGTTGTCCCGAGGTTGCGCGGTTTGATTTAAGGTTGATGGAGCCGGAAGAAGACCGTGTTGGCGCTCGCTCCAAGCCTCACCGTGTAATTTGTGCCGTCCGACAAGGGCGCTACATTCAGGGGCGCCCATTGCGGAGGTGAGAGGCTGGTGGAGCCCTCCAGGAAGAAGTTGGCAGCGCCCGCAACGGGCCAAGAGATGACGGCATCGGCGCTGAGCAACTTGATCGACAGGCGCGGCGGGGCCGGGACGACGTGAATTGTTACGGCAAAGGTCTGCGCGGGAAGGCCGCTTCCAGGGGGCCGGTACTCAAAACTCAGGGATGTATCGCCCGGCTTAACCGCCAGGAGTGGAAAAATGAACGTTCCTCCAACCCCAACGCCGCCGCCCGGGTCGGACACGTAGGACATAGAGCCGTTGGTCACGACCGAATCCCCACCGGCGTTGGCCAGCACCCATGCGTATCCGGTTGTGATGTTGCCACGGAGACGGACCAGAATGCTTTGACCAACGATGGCGCTGGCCGTCGTTCCGTTGTTCGTCTCCGTCAGCGATAATGGGGGCGGGCTTTGGGCCAGGGCAGCGCTCAGTGGGAGCAGAACTCCGAGCGCAACGGGCACGATCGCGGCGAGGAAATGCGTGTACGTCTTCATCCTGCCGCCAGCAATACCGCAGTGCCGGTTCTGGCGGCAAGAGAATTCCTTAGCTTGGCTTAGTAGTTCACTCGACAGTTCCCAGAAGTGAGAATTGTCGCAACCCTCCATCACCATGCCGAGTTTGTCAAATGCCGCTGGGCGACAGTTCTCTTGCCAGTTGCTCCGCGCGCGCGCTGATCCCCCCTAGAATTGAGTCCGCAATCCGCTCTGGAAACCCCGCCGGAATGATTCCGCGCACGTGTTTGGCGACATCAGGGGCCTTGGCGATTGCGTCCTGGATGACGGTTTTCACGAATCTGGCGGTTGTCCGGGAGCAAATTGTCGAAGAAGGCCTCGACAGCGGTCCGGTGCGGCTCCTTCGAAGGCCGCAGCGGCATCGACAGAGAAATGGGCCTCGCGGAAGGAGATGAGAGCCATGACTCGGCATACAGGAACTCCTGGCCCCCTCTCGCTGGCCGCCGCCAGTCTCCAACTCGCTCTCCGTTCATCCATACGGAAAGTGCCCGCGTCCTCCTGCTCCGCCCCATACCTCACCACTCCGAGGGACATGCCGGCGCTCTCCGAGCGCGAACGACAAGTTCCAGGTCCAGGGCTGCCAGCAATTTGAAGAGCCGGACCAGGCTGACGTGCCCTGGAGCTGCCTCGATTTGGGAAACCGCGTTCTGGGCCAGCCCAACTCTAGCGCCGGCATCCCTTTGGGTCAGTCCTCGGTCTCGGCGGTATCCTCGCAGCACGGGCCCAAATTGCTGCGGCGTTCTGATGGTATAATCCGTCATATCACGCAGACATGATAAACGCCTGTTATCGCTTATACAATATAAAAGATCGTCGGGGGACCGCGGCTCGAGGGGCGCGGCAGCAGCCGGAGTTTCCATTCGTCGGCCTCGTCGTGCGACTGAAAGCGCCAGAGACCTTTCGGCATACTGGGCGGGCCTTGGCGCAATCGGGGCGGGGCGGCGAAATCGCTTGCCACACTCGACGCGAGTGGTACATTTCTCGTATGGCAGGAGAGACAATCACCATTCGGCTGCGAGTCTTTCCATCACTGAATTCCGAGGGCAAACAACTGCTCGCCAATTTGAGGCGCTGCGGGATATAGACATCATGAACTCAAATGTGCAGCAGTTTCTGACCTCGGCGCGAACTTGGTTACTGACCCATGGCCTGCGCATCCTCTTGATTGTTGTCGTCGCGCTTGTCCTGCTCAAACTGGCAGGCATCCTGACCAGGCGAATCCGGGGGTTCCTTGACCGCAAGTGGACCGACCCTGAGTCGCAGAAGCGCGCCGAGACCCTGACAGGTCTGATTCGCTGGCTATTGCGCCTTGGTATCCTGGCGACCGCGGCCTTTCCCTTGCTGGCGGAGTTCGGCGCAAGCCAGGCGGTGCAGATCTGGCTCGCTAGCCATGGATTGCGGATTCTCGGAATCGTTGTCAGCACTTTCGTCCTCCTGAAAATCGCGACCCTTCTTACGGAGCAGACGCACGCCTTTTTTCGCCGCCGCGGCACCGACCCGGAGTACCAAAAGCGCTCCGGCACACTCAGTGGTGTCATTCACTGGATACTGCGCGTGGTCATTCTGGCGGTGGCCGTCTTCATGGTGCTGGGAGAGCTTGGCTTGAAACTTGGTCCGATTCTCGGCACGGCGGGTATTGTCGGCTTGGCGGTCGGTTTCGGCGCGCAGAGCTTGGTGCAGGATGTCATCAGTGGGTTCTTTATCCTCCTGGAGGACCAGGTTCGCGTGGGCGATGTCGTCGAAATCGCCGGCAAATCCGGGCTGGTCGAGAAGGTCAACCTGCGAATGGTCATCCTCCGCGACCTCAGCGGCAGTGTGCATTTCATCCGCAACGGCAAGATCGACATCGTAACCAACATGACCAAGGAATTTTCCTACTACGTTTTTGACGTAGGGGTGGCTTACCGGGAGGACGTGGACGAGGTCATCGGCGTGCTCAAGGCCATCGACGACGAGATGCGCCAGGACCCTAATTTCAAGAATGACATCCTCGCCCCTCTGGATGTGATGGGCTTGGACTCATTCGGCGACTCAGCAATCGTTATCAAGGCCCGCACCAAAACCAGACCTATTAAGCAGTGGCGCATTGGCCGCGAGTTCAACCGCCGCATGAAAAAGAAATTCGACGAGTTGGGTATCGACATCCCCTTCCCGCACCGGACGATCTATTTCGGCAAGGATAAGCAAGGCGGCTCGCCCGCGCTTAACGTCGAGATGGAGGATTCCGCCCGTCAAACCTCCATCGAACCGGAAGCTGCGCACGAAAGCCGAAGGACGAGTCTGGGCGGCAAGTGAGGGCGCTCGCGCTCCTGTCACCACCTGAGCAGCGAACCACTGAAATCAGTTCACCCCTGCGCTTCTTTTCAGTGAGGTCGGATCTCGTGAGGTTACTTCGCCTCAAACCGGTAATTGAACCGGCCCTCGGGCGCCACGTCCCCGCTGACGTAGAAATCCATGATGTCGCCCGGACGCCGCAAATTGTCCGCCCATTTAAAATCCAGCGCCACGCTGGTCTTGCCTTCCGCCAACCCCAGGGCGGCGCGCGGGATGCCGATGGCCAGTTCATTGCCCTTCCGATGCAGAACTAGGAGCGCGACCTTGCTCCAATGCCAGCCGCCGTCGTTCTGCTCGAGCCAGGTCTTGCCGTCCGGGCCGAGCGTGCGATCGACGATGTAGTCGTACCCTTCCCAGCCGGTCTTCGGATTCTGGTCGCTGTCAATTAGCAGCCACATCCAGTTGGTTCCAGGGGGAGTCATTGGTTGGCGCGTGCGGGCGTAAAAATAGACGTTCCGCGTGTCCCTGGCCACCTTGAACGCGGCCAAGTCGTTCCGGCCGGTGTCGTTGAGGTAATGCAGGCCGGCGACGCCATCCGAGTCGTGCGGGAGGGGCTCGCCGAGGTGGTCGCGGAATTCGGGTTTGACGCCGCGCCATTGCTCGAATCCGGAATCCAAGTCGATGGTCTTGGGCGCCGAAGCTTCCGGAAGAGGTGGGGCACCCTTGAACCGGCGAACGTTGGCGACCAATTGATAATAGTAATCATCGGCGTGGCCCCCTTTCATCGGCTCGATGTCGCGGCTGTACTCTTCGTCGAATTGGTCCACGAAGACCAACGGGCCGCCCGGTTGGCCCCACCGGCCCGCAATCCATTCGTTCCAGCCGGTCACCATCACAAAAGGCGGCTTGAGCTCAAACGCCCTCTTCCATTGCTCCTGGAAATTGTAACCCCAATCCACCGCGCCGGGCGTTTCGTCCTCCCGGCCATCATGGAAGCTGCGGCCCCGCGCGTTTCCGGCGCTCATGTTGGTCGGCTTGCCGGTCGTCCGGTTGAGGTTCTGGGCGACGGAAACGTTGACCTCTTCCGGCTTGGAGGGGTCATCGGCGTAGCCGTAGGGCTGCGGGTAGGTGGCCTCCCAATGCCAAGCCATCCGTGTGTTGGTCATGGTGAAGGGCCAGTGAGCGCGGCGCAACGTAAAGAATCGGCGCAATTCAGGCGAGGCCTTGGCTGGGTCGCAGATCATCAGCGGCTTGCCGTCCCAGTAAAACCACAACTCGCGGTAGAGGCCCGGCTTATAGAGCGCCTTGTAAATCTTCTCGGCGGTTTCGCCGGCCTTCGTGTTGACCATGAACACGATCTGCGGTGTCCGCCCGCCCTCCCGCCGCACCTCGCGAAAGACCTGGCAGAGCTTCATATAGACATCCGGATAGGAACGGGCGTTGGTCGTGTCGAAAATCAGCGTATCAATCCCGGCGTCGGCCAGCAGTTCAGCGTGGCGGCGCAACACCCATTCATCCGTGCTGCGGTAATAACCATAGAGCGGCTCGCCCCAGTAATGCATCGTGCCAATCGGCCCCCAGAGCGGCGAGTCCGGCTTGTTCAGGGCGTCCGGGTCTTTGGCCAGGATACGCTGAATATCGTATGGGCCGTCCCAAAACGGGCTTTTGGCGCCACGCTCGTTGTGCCAGAGGAAATAGAAGATGCCAACCCACCGGCCTTTCTTCGGCGGTCCCACTTTGTCCGCGAGCGGCAGGCGCCGTCCGAGGGCGTCAGTGGCCGGCCAAGGCGTGCCGGGATTCTCCGCCGCGGCAATCCCCTGAGCCAAGCCGGCCTTCCCGGTCAGCAATGCCGAACATAAGGCAGAGCAGAAGGTGATTTGGATGAGACAATGATTCAAACGATTCACTAGGAGGCAATGCAAACGAAGATTGTCTGGCGGCGCAAGATCCAAGTCAGGAGGCGCTTAAGATCTACGCTACGAAGAATCGCGTCGTGAGGACGCGGCGCAGAGCGTGAGCGGTGAAGCCGAGGTCTTCGAACTCGCTTGAAACGGCGCGGCGAAGCCGCCTCTTTAGGCCGGATCCGCCAGTTGCCGGGCCAGACCGCGCCCGCAAGTAGGCGGGGGCAACGGCCTGCTGTCCTGGTGGAATAGAGCGACCATCTCCTCCACCATTTGGCATAACTCCTCGAATACTTGCTTTTCGTCATCGCCGTGACATCCTCCATAAAAAAGGCCAGGACAAGATCCCACAAAACACTGGTCCTCGTCCGACCACTCGACGATCTTCAGATAGCGTCATCGGGTGTAGTGCCGTGATTGGTCAACCGCCTCCTCGATGGGTGTGCCAGGCACGAGACCGGTCCAAACCTTCAGCTTCTCGCGCTTAATGATGCGCCCGGAAACGTTGGCCTCCACTTCCAGGACGATCCGCCCCGGCGTGGCGGAAGCGATAAGTTTCTGCCTCCGAGGAATCCCAGCCGCCCGACGCAATTCCCGAGAAAGCACGATCCGATTGGAGCCGTCGAGTTCAACGGTTGTCTTCATGGCATGACCGTGGCGTGGTAGTGGCGCATTGGCAAGATCCAAAGACAATTCCATCCGGAGGATATATCCAAGTGCGGCTCCGTTGGGGTCCGTTGAGAAGTTCCACTGCACCCGCGAATCACGCCTGAGGGAACTCGCAGGGGATGATTCCCCGCCCGTGCCGGCGGTAAACGCGGAAATCCTCCCTGTCCACAGTCCAAATCTTGCAGGCATCCGTCAGCTCGCTCATGCATACCACGCATGCGTCGGCCAATTCCATCTGGCGATCGTGATATTTCTCCAACAACTCCAAAACCCTCGGGAGATTGGCGGCCAAATCGAAATCGAGAATCAAATCTCCGCGGGCGACCAGCTTCAGGCCGGGCACGGGATCGTTGATGACAAAGCCCAGTTCGACCAGCACCGCGTCGCAGGTGCAAAACGGCGATGCCCGCCTCAACTGGGCCGCGCCCCAGTCATGCCAGCGGTCGGACTTGTCCAGCGCCGCAACCAACAGGCCCGTGTCAGCGATGTGCTTCACGGCGTTGGAGCCATCGCTGACGCACCAAACGCCGCACCATGGCGTTATCAGCCGTGCCCTGGCCGGTGTTGAAGGCGCCAATTAGATCCTCGGAGGCGAAGCTGTGCCCGTGGCCGATGGGCTGCTCCAGGTCCTTGTCAATCAATGCACGAACGTACCCGGAGCGGTCGCGGCCCAGTTCCGCGGCCCGCTGATCCACTCTCGCCAGCTTTGCCGGAGCAAGGCGTATCGTCAGGATGTTTGCCATACGACCTCGTATTACACTGAAATCCGACATTTGGCAACTGCTCCGTTTTTCCGGGCCAGATCTCGCACGCACGACAGAATTGTTCGTAGCGCAGGATCGCATCCTGCTGTTTCGCCGAATTGCATTCGGCGGGGCATGGGGCTTTCGAGACCGTGTGTGTGGCGCGACGGCCGGCGGATTGCACATCCACGATACAGCACGACGCAATCAACGACTCGCGAACCGCTTAAGAACGGCCACCCGGTTGGAGGAATCGCGCAGTTGCTGCAAGAGGGGGGCAATGCTGCCGCGCAGTCGCAGCAGTTCCGCTCTCTCGGCTTCGCTCAGTCCCGCCAAGGGACTGGTCTGAGTCCCGCGAACCGCCAATGCATGCGCGGACTCCTTCAACTCAACCCGCTTTCGCAAGGAGGCATTGTCCGCCCGCAGATGATTCAACGTCCGCTGCCGGGCAACAAAAACGGCGGCGAGCACCACCAGGATCACTAAAAGCAAATATGCAGAACTTTTTCTCATGGCGGCCGGGCCAAACTCTAAGGCTGTGCCTTGACATCTTCCTCCACCGGCTCGCCATTGGTGCCGACGACCCACCTCCAGCCCGTGTCACTCGGGCGGAAGAGGATGCGGGAAATGCTGGGCTCATTCCCTGTGCCCACCGTTTCAGCGATGACCCACCGATCACCGTTTCCCCCGGGCTGTTCTTCCAGAAGATACACCTCGATCTTGTCCAGGTTCTTGCCGAGGGTAGTTACGTCGAAGCTCATCTCGGAGGACTCCTTGGCGAACTCTTTCGATAGCTTCTCCAGTGTTGCCTGGACGGGCTGACCGTTCGTTCCAGCCTCAACATCCATGAGTTGCATTACCCGGTTTGTGTCACCGTGCGCCATCGCCCACAAGAAGGTCTGCATTGTTGCGGCGGGCGTGGCTTGGCCGGCATCGTACGCGGTATCAAACGAGAGAACGTCGCCCAAAGGAGTGCTGCCGGGTTTGTGCGCGGGATTGGCGGCGAGCAACTGATCCGCTTGAGACGAGAATTCGGCAATCTGTCCCCGGAGCGCGGCGGCCTGGCGGCGCAGACGCACCAACTCGGCCCGGGCCGGCGCCGCGGGGATGGATACCTCAGAAGCCGAACTTCTTATCTCGGCGGCTAAGGTCGCCAGGCCGCGCAGCCGTGCCAGCAACTCCGAGTGCTCAAAGCGGGCCGCAGCCAGGGCTTGTTGTTGAATCATCAGCGGCATGGCCAGGATCCCCGCCAACACCGCGCCAATCGCAATTTTTGTTTTGGTCATAAGCATGAGGTTGGACAACCAACCCCCGGCACTGGGAGCCGCGCCAACCGTTGCGCCTGCCGCCAGCGAAGCTACAAATTCCGCCGGAAGCGGTTCGACGCCGTGCGCCATCAAGGCACCACCGAGCGCGGCCGTCGTGCTGGTGATGCCGCGTTTGACCAAAACCCCACGCAGACGTTCCAGCGCGCGCTCCACCCTCTTGCGCGCCGCCTCCGCGCTCGCGCCCAAGGCCGCGCCGACCCCGGCGAAATCGCGCTGCTCGAAGAACCGCAGCAAAAGAGCGTCACGGTCCGCGGGCGCAAGTTCTGTCAGGGCTTCATCCAGCAAGGGGCGAATCTCCTCCCACGCGGGCTGAGGCCCGGGGTTCGGGGTGTTCATCTCAATAAACTCTTGTTCACGTCGGCGGCGCCGGGCATTGGCGCGAATCAGGTCCAACGCGGTGTACCGCGTGTCCCGATGCAACCATCCCGCCAGCACCGTTTTCTCGGCGACGGAGCGCGCCCGGCGGGCCAGATGGGCAAACACCAACTGGGTTACGTCTTGCGCCAGCGCCTGATCCCGCACCTGCCGCAAGGCGGCCGAATAAACCAGCCCCGCATGCCGCCGGGTCAGCTCCGCGAAATCTGCCTCAGACCCCTCGCCTGCATACCGCGCCAGCAATTCTCGGTCATCGATCATTTACCCATTATACGCCGCCGAACACCAGAACCGGACACAAAATCGTGCCGCTCATGGGCGTGATCACGGCCAGTGACAAAGTCGTAGCGCAGGTCTCCGAACCTGCTGTATCGTCGGCTTCCCAGCCGGCAGGCCGCTGAAATGGTCGCGGTCGGCGGGCTTGGAAGCCCGCGACACAGCAGACTCGGAAGTCTGCGCTACGCGGTGCGGACTTTGTCAATGGCCGTGGGGCGTGATTTCATTTTCAGGCGGCGGCGCCTCACCAACGTCTGCTCCCCCCCCCCTCTCACCAAGCATACTAATGGTTGTCAGGCCGCTCGCCATCGCGCAACGAGGGAAACTGTACCGGGGTGCAGGTTCAGGCCGTCTTGCTATGATCGCAGCCGGCAAATCATGGCCATGCCCGCTCTTCGGAAGACTTCTCCCGCTACGGAGGGGGCCCGGCTAGACAATTTCATCACCCGTCGCGGTTTGGCTCGGTAGGAGAAACGTCTTCACCCACTCGCCCTCACCGCCAACGACCAACTGGGGGAACCGCTTGAACCACCTCCCGTTGGAAACCTCAGGCCGAGTGTCTATCCAACGCAGCGCCAGCCGGAGTTGCTCCGCGGAAATAGCACGTTGCTGAACCCGGTCCAGCAAATGCGCATACAAGGCCCGAGGCAGGTTCTGGCGGCGAATCTTCGGCATGGATTACTCGCCGTAGAACCCGCGCGTCATCGCCGATCTCAAACGGATGATTTCCGCCGGATCGCTGGAGGCCGCCAGGCGCTGAGCCAATTCGCCAAGCTCATCCGCGCTGAGTTGCCGGTGGCGGGCCAACTCGAAGGCGTGCTGGATAACTCTAGCCTGCTCGTCCGGTGGCAGGCTGTCCATTTCCTCTATTACTTTGGCCGCTGTCATGATTTCAAGCTTAGTCAAGGGGCGGTGAATTTCAAGCGCCGGACACCTCAAGGGTCAGAATGTTAGAGCTTGTTTCCAACCGGCGCTCCTCGTACAAATGGGACAGGAACGGACGGCCTCCGTCAGCGAGCAGAGGGTCCTGCCTTGGACTGGGGCCGGCTATCAAGACCATGAAACAGCATCAGCGAACAAGTCAGCGAAACCACACCACGTTTTCTCGGCGCCCGGGCGCCTCTCGCGCTTCGGGCTTTGGGCTCTTCTCATCTCGCGCCAGGCTTGAGGCGATTGCCTCGGCGGCGCTGTTACTCTGCCTGGGGGCGGGAGCGGCGCCGAACCCGGTGAACGAAGACCTGCCCTTTGTCGGAACCGGCGCCCATGGCCACGCCTATCCCGGCGCCACGGTGCCTTTTGGCATGGTCCAGCTCAGTCCGGACACCCGCACCACGACCTGGGACGGCTGTTCCGGCTATCATTACTCGGACTCGACCATCCAAGGGTTTACCCACACGCACTTGAGCGGCACGGGCGCGGCCTGCCTGGGGGACGTGCTGTTGATGCCGACCGTCGGCGAGGTGCGCTTGAACGCGGGTTCGCCCGGCGACGGTTACGCCTCGCGGTTCTCCCACGAGCGCGAACACGCCACCCCCGGCTATTACCAAGTCTTTCTGCAAACACCCAGGGTCAATGTCCAACTGACGGCGACGGCGCGTTGCGGTTTCCATCGATACACCTTCCCGGCTTCGGACCAGGCGCACATCATCCTGGATTTAGACCACGCCATCGGCAATCGCACCCTGGACGCCACGTTGAACGTCGAGGACGACCATACCATCAGCGGTTCCCGCGTTTCGGAAGGTTGGGGCGGACGGCGGGCTGTCTATTTTGTGATGCGCTTTTCCAAGCCCTTCAAGTCGTTTGGCATCGAGATGAATGGAGTGCGCCTGGGGGCGGCGGTTAACCAAGCCGAAGGGCGGCGCATCAAGGCCTTTTTCGATTACACGACCAAGGCCAAGGAAATCATCCTCGTCAAGGTCGGCATCTCCGGCACCGGCGTTGAGGGTGCCCGTAAGAACCTGGACGCGGAGATCCCGGATTGGGACTTCCGGGCCGTGCGCCTGGAGGCGGCGCGTCAATGGAGGCGCGTGTTCAATGCCGTCCGCATCCAGACCTTCGACCCGCACGTCCGGAAGACCTTCTACGCCAATTTGTATCTGAGCTGCCTGGCGCCGGTCCTCTTCAACGACGTGGACGGAAGTTACCGCGGCTACGACCACCAGAATCACACGGGCGCCGGGTTTCAGAATTACACGACCTTCTCGATCTGGGACATTTACCGCGCGGAATGGCCGTTGCTGACCCTCCTGCATCCCGGACGCGTCAACGACATGGTCAACTCCATGCTGGCGGAGTATCGCGAATATGGCCGCCACACGACCCCCATCTGGCCGCTTTGGGCCAATGAAACCTGGTGCATGATCGGCTACCATTCCGTGGATATGATCGCCGAGGCCTACGCCGAGGGATTCCGCGGGTTTGACGCCGAGGCGGCCTACGAGGCCATGCGCGACACGGCGATGCAGGACCGCAACGGCCTGGACACCTACAAGAGCCTCGGTTACGTGGCGTCCGCGCCCCACCGGGCGGCGACTTCCTGCACGTTGGAATACACCTTCGATGATTGGTGCGTTGCCCGGATGGCCCAGGCCCTCGGCCATGAGAAGGATGCCCAGTTGTTCTATCGGCGCGCGGCCAATTACCGCAATCTCTTCGACCGCACCACGCGCTTTTTCCGCGGGCGCAAGGCCAATGGCCATTGGCGTTCGCCCTTCACCCCGGTGGCGCTGGTCAATGATGAATACACCGAGGCGGATGCCTGGCAATACGCCTTTGCCGTTCAGCAGGATGTGCCCGGCCTGATCGCCCTTTACGGCGGCGATAAGCCCTTTGTGGAAAGGTTGGACACCCTCTTTACCACCAACTCCGCTATCGACACCGGCATTCCGGACATCAGCGGGCGCATCGGCCAGGATTCCCAAGGCGACGAGCAGTGCCATCATGTGCCCTACCTCTATGATTACGTCGGCGCCCCCTACAAGACCCAGCAGCGCGTGCGCCAGGTCATGGCCACCCTCTACAACGACACGCCCGAAGGCGAGTGCGGCAACGTCGATTGCGGCCAGATGGCGGCGTGGTATGTGATGAGCGCCCTGGGCTTCTACCCGCTCAACCCGGACAGCGGCGTGTTCGTCCTCGGCAGCCCGGTTGTTACCAAGGCCGTCATCCACCTGGCCGAAACCAAATACCATGGCCGCACCTTTACTGTCGAGGCGGAGAACAACAGCCCGGACAACATCTATATCCAATCCGCCACGCTCAATGGGCACCCACTCTCCAAGGCCTGGTTTACCTGGAAGGAACTCACCGCCGGTGGCACGCTGTGCCTGGTCATGGGGCCGCAACCCAACCTTCAGTGGGGCGCCGACCCGGATGACCGCCCGCCGCCCACCATGCCCGCGGACTTCCATTACCAACCCCTGCCCCCTCCAGCCTCCTCAAACCAGGTGGCAAGCTCGTACACCCCGTTTGTCATCAAGACGGATGACGGCAAGGACACCATCACCATCAATACCGAGCAGGCGCCTGGACTCAGAGACTGGGCGGAACACAAGCTCGGCCCCGTGCTCGCGCAATGGTATCCGAAAATCGTGGCCCTTCTCTCAAGCCCGGGTTACGACGCGCCTACGCATTACACGGTCACCCTCAGACCCGTGCGGGGCGTGGCCTATACCGCGGGCACTCGGGTGGTGGGGAACTCCACCTGGTTTGCGGACGAACTCCACCGCGAGGCTCTGGGCGCGCTCGTCCATGAATCGGTGCATGTCGTCCAGCAATATCATCGCGCCCACGCCCCCGGTTGGCTGGTCGAGGGCATCGCCGACTACGTCCGCTGGTTCTTGTATGAACCGCGGAGCCACGGCGCGGACATCGTCTGGATGCGGCACTTGAGGAAAGGCTTTTCCCCGCGCTACAACGCCAGCTACCGCGTGACGGCGAATTTCCTGAACTGGGTCACCGAGCATTATGACCACCGCCTCGTCCCGCAGTTGAACGCCGCCATCCGCGAACACAAATACCAGGAGGCGGTCTGGAAGGATTACACCGGCAAGAGCGTTGAGGACCTCGGCGCGGAATGGAAGAAGCAGATCGAAGCCCAACTGGCCGCGCCGTGATTTGGGTGTCAACCCTGGCATTGCCTTTTCCCTCGGCTTCCCGGTATAAAGAACGGCAAATGAAGCGACGCACTGGTCCCGAACAACGTCCCCCGCCAAAGATCTTTACGCACCGCCGGAAAAAAGGAGCGTTCCTGCTCTGCCTGCTCTGCGGTGTCTGTATGTCGGTATGGCCATCCACGCGCCTGCTCGCCGCGGAAATTGAAACGCCGTTCATCCGTTTTACGCTCTCGCCAGCCGACGGCCATTGCGAGGTGCTGGACAAGAGGGCAAACGTTACCTGGGGCCAAGAGTCGCACCAGAGGGGATTCGGGGAGATCGTGGTGGCGGCCGAGGGGAAGCCGCGCCATGAAGCTCTGGGCGCCTGCGTCATCCAGTCCGAGCCGGGGGAGCTGCTGGCGTCGTTTCATCCCTTAAGCGCCGAGCCGGCGGCGGAGTTGCGCGTGCGGGTGCGCGCCCTGGCGGATCAAAAGACGCTGGAGGTGAGCTACAACGCGGATGAGGCATTGCACTTGCAGAGCATCAAGTTGCTGGGCGGCTTGCTCCAGGTGACCGGCGCCGGGAAGGGCTACGTGGTCGTGCCCGTTCGCGAAGGCTTGCTGATCCCCGCCGACAGCGGCCTGAGTTTTACCCATCGGTTCGATACGTACGCTTACGAAGGTTGCCTTATGGAGATGCTGGGCTTGGTCCAGGACGGCGCGGCGGCGCTCGTTTCATGGCATGACCCTTACGTGGCGGCGGAGGTTAAGAGCGTCGTCACGCCCTCCGGGCAAGAGCGGCAGAAGATTTCCTCCGCGTTCACTTTGCGGAAGTCCGCGGCCTCGCTTCGGCTGGAATTTCTGGGCAAGGCGGATTATGTGGAAATCGCCAAGGCCTACCGCGCGATTGCGAAGGAGCGCGGCTTGCTGGTGACCTGGGACCAGAAGCTCAAGACCGACCCGGAGAGGGCAAAGCTCTTCGGCGCGATAGATTTCAAACTCTGGAGCGCGTTGAGCCGCCGGATGAACGCGGAGAGCACCAAGGAGGAATCCGTGCGGGTGAATTGGACGTTTGACGAAGCGGCGCAAGTCGCCGAGCACATCAAGCGGGACCTGAAGTTGGACCACGTCCTGTTCACCATCGGCGGCTGGATACACCGCGGTTACGACAATCAGCACCCGGATATCCTTCCCACCGCCCCCGAATGCGGCGGAGATGCGGCCTTCTCCGATTGCGCGCGGCGGGTGATGGCGTTGGGCTACCTGTTCTGTCTGCACGACAATTATCAGGACATGTACCGCGATTCGCCCTCCTGGAACCCGCGTTACATCATGAAAACTCCGGATGGCAAACTCGTTCGCGGCGGCCACTGGGCCGGCGGCATGGCTTACCTGATCTGTTCGAAGATGGCGCTGCAACTGGCCGAGCGTCCACAGAATTTGCCGGGGGTGAAAAAGCTCTCAAACGCCAACGCCTATTTCATCGACACCACCTACGCGGCCGGGCTCCAGGAATGCTATGACCCGGCGCACCCGCTGACCCGCTCCGACGACATGAAGTGGAAACAGGCCCTCTCCGATTACGCGCGCAGCGTGTTCGGGGTCTTCGGCAGCGAGGATGGCCGGGAATGGGCCATCCCGCACAGCGATTTCTTCGAAGGCATCACCGGCGTCAGCGGACGGTCATTCCACGACGCGAGCCTGGCGAAGGAACTGGGCGGAACGGTGGTGCCGCTGTTCGAATTGGTGTATCATGACTGCATCGCCGCCTACGGCAAATATGGCTACGACCCGAACCACGCGGCGGCCTATGTGCTCCAGCACATCATGCTCGGCCGCCCGCTCAACTATCATTCGATTCCACCGCACCTTTATTGGAAACATATCGGCCACAAAAGCCGGCATTCATGGCTCTTAGGCTCCGCCGCACCGGCTCAGACGGCCTCGAGTCAGCCGCTCAAACCTGATCCAGCCCTGTTTACCCGCGCGGACAATGGCTGGGCGGAAGGTCTGTGCCCCATGGACCGTTTCGTCAAAAACACCTACGAAATCCTCTCCCCGCTAAACGAACTGACGGCGCGGATGCAAATGACCTCTCACCAGTTCCTGACGCCTGACCGCAAAGTGCAGGAAAGCGTTTTCGGCAAGGGCGCCGATGCCGTCACGACGCTGGTCAATGAAGGAGACTCGTCCTACGCCTGCATTTCGAAGCTTGGAGGAAAGGTCCTCTTGCCGCCCAACGGCTTTCTGATCGAGGGGCCGCGGTTTGTCGCCTTTGCCGCCCTGCGCTGGAATGCAGTGCGCTATAATTCGCCGGTGCTTTTCACCCTGCGCAGCCTGGATGGCAAACCGCTTTCGGACTCCCACGCCGTGCGCGTATTTCACGGCTTCGGCGACGCCCATATCCGGCTCGGCAGCTTCGATGGCCGGGTGCGACGCGAGGCGAAATTGGACCCATCACAGCAGGGCAGTTGAAGGCCCTGGGGTCGCCGGTTGGCTCGGCAAAATGGAACAGGCCAGACCGGCTAGGTTCCGCAGGTATTTCCTCCTCTACACTGGCCCCTGTCCCTGCTTGGTTTGCTCTCTCCAACGGTGGTATTCCTGGATCACCTAGGTTCGCCAGGATGTCTTCGCGCCCTACCAAAATCAGGTAGTGCAAGGGCGTTGTGTTCGAGACGACAACTGCCATCGCTCAAGCCCCTATATCCTGTCTGAACTCCCCCAGGTCGTAGTTCGCGAACACGCCGCGCTCACGAAAAAACGCCTCTCCCGTCCAATGGTTCAGACCCAAAAGCTCCAAGGCCCTGCCGCGCGAAATCAGCCCCTCTGTGTAGGCACCGATAACCAAGCCCTCCAGCACCGCACGGGCTCGCTGACCGGGGTCCTGAGGCAAAAGTCGCGCAATCGGTTCGGGAATCTCCACAACCACGCTGCCATTCTAGCTGAAACGAGTCTCCTGCCAAGATCAGATTACAACTGGTCCTCCTCGACCTAACGACGAAATTTGAGATACTTATCCTCCGATTTCACCTTTTGGCCTTCCGGATTGCGTTGCGAACCGGTTTTTCTTGGTAGTGGTCTGCAGTAGTCGCGCTTCAGGAAACTCGACCGGCTCGCTTTGTTGCGCAAGCTCCCAAACGGTCACCAGCTCAAGCCGTAACCATACGGGAAAAGGGCCTGGCTAGCGTTCGGGCTGTTGCAGGTCAACGAGAGTTGGTCATTGTTCCGTGGCCAGGTGCGCGGCAGTTTGCCTCGGGGGCGGCAATCTCCGAACAGAACGTCGGCCACTCCTTCTCCCTCGGTTCCCGGCAACCATGCCGCGACGAGGGCGTCGCTCGACTCCAAGACCGGACCAAGCACCAGCGGACGGCCTGAGAGGAGCACGGTGACCACCCGCAGACCGGCGGCTTTGGCCTTCTGGACAAGCGCGGCATCTTCAGCCGAGACGCGCAGATCGTTCCGGTCGCCTTTCATTTCCGCGTAAGGCTGTTCTCCAATGACGACCAACGCCCCGTCCGCGCCTTCGATATTGCTGCCGTCGGGGGAGAAAGTGACCTTTGTCTCCGGGCTTACCGCCTTGCGGACGGCGGCGAGGATCGTGGTGCCGCCGGAAGTCACTTTCCCGCTCTTTCCTTGCCAGGAGATTGTCCAGCCGCCGCACTGGACGCCGAGGTCGTCGGCCGCCCTGCCAATGACCACCAGGCGCTGGATTGTTTTGGAAAGAGGCAGGGCATGGTTCTCATTCTTGAGCAGCACCAACGACTGCCGCACACATTCCCGCGCCACCTTCCGATGCGCGGCGGAGCCGACCTCAGCGTTCAACTGCGGATCGGCGTAGGGATGCTGGAAAAGACCCATCCGGAACTTGGTGCGCAGGATGCGATGTACGGCATCATCGATGCGGCTTTGTGGAACCTTTCCTTCTCTGACCAGTTCCTTCAGGAGATGGATGAACTCGACGTAGTTGTTCTTCTGGCCTGGTCCATTGGGAATCATCACCATGTCCATGCCGGCATTGATCGACTTTTCAATATCGGTCTTGTAATCGCTGGAGAGTTGGTCAATGGCCGCCCAGTCGCTCACCAGAAATCCGCGGAAACCAAGTTCGTCCTTTAAAACGCCGGTGAGCAGGTATTTGTTGGCGGACATCTTCTGCCCGTTCCAACTGCTGTAAGAGACCATGATGGAACCGACCCCCGCCCTCACGGCGGCTGCGTAAGGGGGAAGATAGAGCTTCCTGAGAGTGGCTTCGTCGCAAACCGTGTTGCCCTGATCAATACCGTCCTTGGTGCCGCCGTCGCCGAGGAAATGCTTGGCGCAGGCCAGAACGAAGTTGCCCTCGGGTAATGGCTGCTGGAAGCCGCGCACCGCCGCCGCACCCAGGCGCGAAACCAACGCCGGCGACTCGCTGAAACTCTCATAGGTGCGCCCCCACCGCTCATTTTGGGCAACGGCGACACAGGGCGCAAACGCCCATTGAATTCCGGTGCCGGCTACTTCGAGAGCGGTAATGTGGGCCGCGCGCCGGACCAGGCGCGGATTGCGCGTCGCTCCAAGGCCGATATTGTGGGGAAAGATAACCGCGCCATCCACGTTGTTATGGCCGTGAACAGCATCGATCCCGTAGATAAGCGGGATTTTGAGCCGGGTCTGGAGCGCGTAAGACTCATATTCCTTGCAGGCCCGCAGCCAGCCCTTGGGGGAAATATCCGCCGGCTCGGAGTTGCCTCCACTGAGCATCGACCCGATGAAGTATTTCGTGATATCCGCCTTGTCCTTCAGGGCGTCCATATCGACCTGGGTCATCTGCCCGATTTTCTCGTCGAGCGTCATTTTGGAGAGCAACGCATCCGCCTCACGGTCGCATTTGGGCGCGGCGTGGGCCAGCCCGAGGCATGTGGTCATCGAGAGCAACGCTGCCAGCACCGGACGGATTGGAGAGCGGCGGGCGCTCGGATTGGACGTTTTCAAGGTGGATAACACTTGCGCGTTTTTATGGATAGCATTCATAAGCTGAGGCCTAAGCCAATCCGGGATACGAGAAGTTGCGCCCGCCGTCAATCAGATCTCGTCGTTCACAAGAATCGAGTGACGGCGAGGAGCAAGAGAACCCGCAGGAAACGCTGTATTATGCCCTGACGCGCGGGTTGGCAAGAACTGCCGAGGCGTTCAAGGGCGAAACCGGCGTCCGCAGCCTGTGATACTAATGTATTGTCGGCGCCACTTAACCTGCTAAACTGGTCCCATGAATGGAAAGCAACGCAGTGGAACGATCCCGATTCCTCTCCACCGTGTTGTACAAGCCCGTTAGCGTCTCAGGGCCGCCCTATGAAACCCCTCCTTGCATTCGCTCTGGCCAGCATGATGGCCACGGGGGTGTCGCAACACCTGCCGGCTCAACACGCTTTTGGTTCCGCACTCACTCACATTGCGTCTGCTGGTAGGGAGCGGCCCTCGCCCATCCCGCTGGATGAAACCGGCGCTGCGGTCCAGAAACAATACTCCGGCGGTGGGCTGTCTGTGTGCGCCATGCCGCAGCCGCGGGGCGGCGCGCGGCTGCGCTGTAGGTTCCAGAAGCTGGAGGGCGAGGCCACCCGCGGGGGGCTGTGGCTGACTTCGACCGCGGAGCCGTCCCAAGGCGAACGCTTTCGAGTGGTGGCCGCGAGCCTGGGGCGTGTGGAGAACGTAGCGCGGGCCGAGGACGCCCGCACTACATGCCCACTCCCCCTGACTGGTACGGTCGCCGTGACGGGCAAGGTCGCCGGCTTCATCCGACCCGGACTGACCGAGGAATACAGCGTGCGCACGGACGGAGTGCGCCAGGACTTCATTATTGAACGGCGGCCCGAAGGTGAAGGTGAGTTGCGCTTGGAACTAGCGGTAAGTGGCGCCAAAGCCGAACCGCTGGTCCCTGGCGCGCGACTCGTGCTCGACGGCTCCGGGCGCAAAATCGCTTACTGCAAGCTGCGCGTGACGGACGCCACGGGGCGCGGACTGCCTGCGCGGATGAAAGTGGTGGCAAGTTCGGAGCTGGCCGTGGCGGTGAATGATACTGGCGCTGTGTATCCGGTGCGCATCGACCCGACCTTCAGCGACGCCAACTGGATCAGCACGGGCGGGTTCGCTGGCGTGAACGGCCCCGTGTTGGCGACCGCGGTGCGTGGTTCCGGCAGTCTTTACATCGGCGGGAGTTTCACCATCGCGGGTGAGGTCTTTGCCACCAATATCGCCAAATGGAACGGCACCAGTTGGTCGGCCCTCGGTTCGGGAATCGACGGTCAGGTGTCCGCGCTCGCGGTGTCGGGCGGTGACCTGTATGCGGGAGGCTCGTTCACAAATGCGGGCGGCGTTGGGGCCTCCAACATTGCCAAATGGAACGGCACCAGTTGGTCAGCCCTCGGTTCAGGGATAGGAGGCGCCCCTCCCGGCGATGTTCCAGCCGTGTATGCGCTGGCGGTGTCGGGCACTAACTTGTATGCGGGAGGCTGGTTCACAACAGCGGGCGGCGCTGAGGCCGACTCTATTGCCAAATGGGACGGGAGCAATTGGTCCGCCCTCGGTTCGGGGATGGGGGAAGGCCCTTTTGGCTCTTATGTGTATGCGCTGGCCGTGTCGGGCACCGACCTGTATGCGGGGGGCCTGTTCACGTCGGCGGGCGGCGTTGATGCCAACTCTATTGCCAAATGGGACTGGAGCAATTGGTCCGCCCTCGGTTCGGGGATGGGGGAAGGCCCTTTTGGCTCTTATGTGTATGCGCTGGCCGTGTCGGGCACCGACCTGTATGCGGGGGGCCTGTTCACGTCGGCGGGCGGCGTTGATGCCAACTCTATTGCCAAATGGGACGGCAGCAATTGGTCCGCCCTGGGGTGGGGGATCGGGGGCCCTACCGATCCTCCGTGGTATGGCACTGTGTTCGCGCTGGCGGTGTCGGGCGGCAACCTGTACGCGGCAGGCTCGTTTCCGACGGCAGGATTCGCTTTGGCCTCCAACATTGCCAAATGGGACGGGAGCACTTGGTCGGCCCTCGGTTTGGGGATAGGAGGGATGACCGAGGGCGCCACTCCCCAAGTGTACGCGCTGGCCGTTTCGGGCCCTGACCTGTATGCCGGGGGCATCTTCGCGACTGCGGGCGGTGTTGCGGCCACAAACATTGCCAAGTGGAACGGGAGCACTTGGTCTGTCCTGGGTCCGGGGATCGGAGGCGGTGGTTTTCCGCGAGTGTCTGCGCTGGCGGTGTCAGGCCCTGACCTGTATGCGGGGGGCATTTTCACAACGTCGCGCGGGGTCGGGGCCAGCTTTATTGCCCGATGGAACGGGAAGAATTGGTCGCCGCCCGGTTCGGGGATGAACTCCGCGGTGTATGCGCTGGCTAAATCGGGCAGTGATCTTTACGCGGGAGGCTCGTTCACGTCGGCGGGGAGCGCTGCCGCCAACAATATTGCCAGATGGAACGGGAGCAGTTGGGCGCCCCTCGGTTCGGGGATGGGGGGAGGCCCCTGGGGCCCTTTTGTGTCTGGGCTGGCGGTTTCGGGCCCTGACCTGTATGCGGGCGGCAATTTCACGACAGCGGGCGGGACCGCTGCCACCAACATTGCCGAATGGAACGGCAGCAGTTGGGCGCCCCTCGGCTCAGGGATAGGGGCGGGAACTTTCCCCTCGTACGTGAATGCGCTAGCGGTTTCGGGCGGCGATCTGTATGCGGGAGGATATTTCACAAACGCGGGCGGGGCCAGCGCCAACTGCATTGCGAAGTGGAACGGCAGCAGTTGGTCGAGCCTCGGCTCGGGGATGCGAAGTGCGTCTCCCGCCGATCTTCCAGTGGTGTTTGCACTGGCGGTGTCGGGCACTGACTTGTATGCGGGCGGCTATTTCGCGAGCGCGGGAGGGATCAGCGCCAACTCCATTGCCAAGTGGAACGGGAGCAGTTGGTCGCCTCTCGGTTCGGGGATGGGAGGAGGCCCTTTTGGCTCCTATGTGTATGCGCTGGCGGTGTCGGGCACCAACCTGTATGCGGGAGGCCTGTTCACGAACGCAGGCGGCATCAGCGCAAACTACATCGCCAAATGGAACGGGAGGAGCTGGTCGGCCCTCGGTTCGGGGATCGACGGCCGGGTTTCTACGCTGGCGGTGTCGGGCAGCGACCTGTATGCGGGGGGCTCGTTCACAAACGCAGGCGGCTTTAGCGCCAATTGCATTGCCAAATGGACCGGGGGCGGCTGGTTGGCCCTCGGCTCGGGGATGGGCGGCGCTGCTCCCGGCTATCTTGGTTCACACGTGTCTGCGCTAGCGGTATCGAGCGGTGCCCTGTATGTGGGGGGCTGGTTCATGACGGCGGGCGGCAAGCTGTCGCCCTGTTTGGCCCGGGTGCGGGTCGGCAGTATCGCCACATCACTGGTAACGGCCAACTCCACCGCCTCCATCCAGTTCTCCGGTGTGACCGGCTACCAATACGACGTGCAGCGCGCCACCAACCTCAACCCGCCCATGACCTGGACGACCGTGACCACCAACCTGCTGTCGCCTGCGGACGACGGCTCCTTCACTTTCACCGACACCGACGCGCCGCCGGGCACTGCCTATTACCGCGCCCTGGAACGGTGAACCCAGAGGTGATCCTCCGCACAGGCAAATTGGCTGATTCAACAACGCAGCCGACCGGCTTTCGTGGCGACGCGTCCAATCGCGTCGGGCACATCGTTATCGAGGAGAAACGTCAACCGCCAAGGGCGCAATACCCTCAAGGCTCTTACTCTTGCTTTCTGAGTTGCCCTTGGGGGAGCATCGCCCTCCGCCCCACCACCGCTCCGCACGCTCAGTCCTCCGCTGCTGACGATTCCCTGACGCCTGGTTGACGGGTAAGTTGACGGGTTAAGTCCTTGATTATCAACGATCCTGACGGGTTGACGGGTAAAACGAAGTATATATACCCCCCCCCAACCCGCACTGCCATTGGATTAGGGGCGATTCCCTGTCTCTTGCTCTTGCTCATGCTCTTACTCTTGCTCTCTAAGTTGCTCTGGGGGAGCAGGATTATGAGCATGAGCAAGAGCAAGATGGGGGGGGTCCCGCAAAAAAAGAGCGACCTGCGTTCAGGTCGCTCTTTGTCCGCAAGGCCGAAGACTCGCCCCCTGTCGAGTCACTTCATGTCAGACAAGAATCCTTTTAGCATAACAGCCCCAAATCGCCATGGGGTAATTACCCCAAAGAACGTATGGCGCGCGTTCAACAATGATTTGTCAGGGGGCACAAGCGGAAATATGTTGGAATCCGTGTGCATGAATTGTCGATTATACGGAGCGCCTTGGATATGGCGCTGGAGAAGGCCCGCGAGGCGCGAGCCGCGCGGGTGGATGTGATTCACCTGAGGATCGGCGCGCTGAGCGGTGTGGTGCCGGACGCGCTGCGGTTTGCGTACGAGGCCCTGATTCCGGGAACGATTGCACAGAAGGCGGAGTTGACAATCGAGGAGGTTCCCGCCCGGTTTTGGTGCGCGGAATGCCACCAGGAATTTGAGTCCGAGGACATGCTGGCCGAATGCCCGCGATGCTCGCGGCCGAGCGGCGAGCTTCGGGCCGGACGCGAGATGGAAATCACATCGATGGAGATTGAATAATGTGCGAGGAATGTGGATGCGGATTGCCGGGAGAAACCCCGGCGGAGATTCAGGCCCAAAGCCGGGAAAACCGTCCCAGGCACTCTCATGGGCATAACCAGGAGCAAGACCCTGACCACAGTGATGGCCTTAGCCATGGACAGCATCATCATCACGATGGAGAGGATGCGGTCCATGAGCATGTCCCCAGCCATACGCATACTCATGAGGAGAATTCCGCGGCATTAGCGGTATCCCGCCGCACACTCGACCTGCGCCGGCCCATTCTGGAGAAGAATGACCGCCTGGCCGAACGAAATCGCGGCTTTTTCCAGGCGCGGGGGCTCTTCGCGCTAAACGTGCTCTCGGCGCCTGGTTCAGGCAAGACGACCTTCCTGCTCGCGTCGCTCCGTTCCCTCAATGGGAGGCTTAAGGCCGGGGTGGTCGTAGGCGACCTGGCAACCGACAACGACGCTCAGCGTCTGCGCGAGTCGGGCGTGCCCGTAGTGCAGATTACGACCGGCACCGTGTGCCACCTCGACGCGGAGATGGTCGCCCGGGCCGTGCGGCAGCTCGATTTAAACGGCATGGACCTGGTGATGATTGAGAACGTTGGCAACCTGGTTTGCCCGGCTTCTTATGACCTCGGCGAGGACCTGCGGGTCGTGCTCCTTTCTGTGACCGAGGGGGAGGACAAGCCCCTGAAGTATCCACCGATTTTTCAGGCCGCCCATGCCGTCGTTGTCACCAAGATGGATTTGGCCCAGGCCTGCAACTTCGACCACGACACAGCCATCCTGAATATCCGCAGAGTGGCCCCCAGCGCGCGAATCTTTGAGACCTCCGCCAAGACGGGTCAGGGCCTGGCAGAATGGCGCGACTTTCTCCTCGACCAGCAGGCGCAAGCCAGGGCGCGCGACCCGCTGCTCGTGTAGTCGTCGAAATTCCCATTCTCCGTTCCTCCTAAAAAGAATCGCAAATCGAAAATCTATTGCCGCCCTTCCTCCGCCTTCATAAGGTGAACCGTGCCAGTTCGACTGACAATTCTCGGAAGCGGTTCCAGCGGCAATTGCGCCTTTCTGGAGACGGGTAACGCGCGTATTCTCATCGACGCCGGTTTCAGCCTCCGCCGCATTCGCCAGCGGCTTGCCGCCATCGGCCAAACGCCGGAGATGCTCACCGGAATCCTCATCACACACGAGCACTCCGATCACATTCAAGGCCTGCCTGCCCTGAACGGAAGACTGCACGTCCCCGTCTATTGCAACCGGCTCACACGTGAAGCCGTGGAGTTTCAACTCCAGACCCAGCTTGACTGCCGCGTATTCACCACCGGCGCGGCCTTTGAGATCGGCGACCTCTCCGTCGAGAGCTTCAGCATCCCCCACGACACACAAGACCCCGTTGGATTCTTGATTCGCACCTCCGCCGGAAGCATCGGTTTCCTGACCGATCTCGGATACGTGACCAAGCTGGCGGTGGAGCGGGTGCGCCTGGCCAACGTCCTGCTCCTGGAAACGAATCATGACGTCAAGATGCTGCAAGACTGCCCGCACCGCCCTTGGCCCCTCAAGCAGCGCATCCTGGGCCGGCACGGACATCTCTCAAACGAGGCTGCGGCGGATGCCTTGGAGCAGATGATGACACCCGGCCTGCGGCACCTCTACCTGGGCCACCTCAGCCGGGAATGCAATCGCCCCGAACTGGCGCAGGAAGTCGTGCAGGAACGATTGGCTCGCATCGGAGCCGGCCACGTTCACGTTGAGTTAACCTGGCAAAACGTCCCGTGCGCCTCACTGGAGTTGACCAATCTCCAATCCGGCGTAGTACCGGGTAACGGCTCGATGCCAGGGATTGCGGCGCAGACGCCATTGCCGCTCGGCGCCGAGCCGGAGATTCCTCATGGCGAAGACGCTGGAATACTCTGAATTGAGCGCCTCATCGCCCCAACCTGGTTCCACCGCCCCGCTCTGCATCCGCAAGATCGACTCCCTCGACCTGCCTGAGCTCCAGCCGTACCGTACCATGCGCCGGCAACTCGCCCATCGCGAAGCGGGAATCTTCATCGCCGAGGGCGAGAAGGTAGTCCGGCGGCTGCTGCAAAGCCGGTTCAGGGTGAAATCGGTGTTGCTTCCGCCCAAGTGGCTGGAGGACCTAAGGCCCCTGCTGCAAACGCGGTCCGAGGAACTGACCGCATACGTGGCGGAGAAGGAGGTGCTGGAGAGGCTCACCGGCTTTTCCATGTACCAGGGGCTGCTGGCGCTTGGGAAGGTCCCACCGCAGCCGACGTTCCAGGCAATCCTCACCGCGGCACAAAAACCCCTCCTCCTCGCGGCGGCGGACGGATTGTCCAGCGCGGAGAATCTCGGCGTGCTGGTGCGCAACTGCGCGGCCTTCGGCGTTGCGGGCCTCCTGGTGGGCGAAACGTGCGCCAGCCCATACCTGAGGCGGGCGGTGCGAAGCTCGATGGGCGCGGTTTTTGAGCTGCCGATTATTGAGAACATCGACTTGGTTCAAATCCTCGGCGAGTTGAAGGCCAGCCGCATCCGGTGTATTGCGGCTCATCCTCAAGCGGCCATGATCAGCCTGTCTAGGGGCCATTTTGGCGCCGGCTGTTGCATCGTCTTTGGCAGCGAGGGCTACGGCATCTCGGCGCCTGTGCTCCAAATGTGTAATGAGGCGGCGGCCATCCCGATGCCGCCCACAGTGGACTCTCTGAACGTCGGTAGCGCCTCGGCGGTCTTCCTCTACGAGGCGAACCGCCAGCGCGGCAAAATGTAGCCCCTCGCCGAGGGTAAACTGCCCACGGCCATTGACAAAGTCCGCACCCCGTAGCGCAAACTTCCAAGTCTGCTGTGTCGCGGGCTTCCAAGCCCGGCGACCGCGACCATTTCAGCGGTCTGCCGGCTGGGAAGCCGACGATACAGCAGGTTCGGAGACCTGCGCTACGACCTTGTCAGCCGCCGAGGGTAACTGGCCCAGGCGCCTTGACCTGAGCAGTTACTCGCCCAGGTTCCTCCGAAGCAACTCCGCCAGCGCCGCCGGGGAGCAGACCGTCAAGGCCTTGCCCCGAGTCATCACCAGGCCCTGCTCGCGAAGCTTGGCCAGCGTGCGCGACAGGGTCTCACTGACCGTGCCCAACTCGGCCGCAAGCACCCGCTTCGTGGTGCTTAGTTCGATGGTGACTTGCTGGGCCGAAGCCGTGTCCGGACAGCGCTTAAGGAGCCAGTTGGCCAGGCGGGTTTCCACGTCCTTGAGGGTCAGGTCTTCCAGTTGGCCAAGGAGGGTTCGCAGATGAACGCTCATCGAGGCGAGCATGCGCAGGGCCAAGTCGGGCTGGCGTTGGAGCAGGGAGAGGAATCCCGATTTTTCCACCAGCAACACCTGGCTTGGCTCAACCGCTCGCGCATCCGCGGGGTACCCCGCCGGAGTCGCCAGGCAGGCCTCGGCAAACGACTCCCCGGTCCTGAAGATTCGAATGACCTGCTCCTTCCCCGCGGCGTTGACGCGGTGTACGTTCACCGCCCCCCTCTGGACAATGTAAAAACCCCGCGCCGACTCCCCTTCGTGAAACAGGTAATCTCCCTTCTCGAGAGACTTGGCCAGGGTAACCTCCGCGATCGCCTTAAGGTCAGGCGCGCCAAGTCCCGCAAAGAGCCGGCAACCTCGGAATGTGTTTGCCAGGGCCGCCTGTTTATATTCTGCCAATAGACTGCTCATGGATTCTGGGGAATAACGCACTTGCCAAAAAATGTCCAGTCTTTGGCAAGGCCGGTGTAGTGCCCCGCCTGCCCCAAATCTAAAATCAAACTAATACTGTGGAAGAAACGACGACATACACGCCGGGGCTTTCGGCGATGGAAGAGAAAAAGGCTTCCAACTCCGGCGGCGGTCCTCGGGGTGCCCTGGAAACGGCCTTTGGTTCACCGCGCGACTACCTCGGGAACCGGTTTGTCTATGCGGTAGTGTCGCCTCGGGCGCGCGGACTGTCAATCGGCGTCAACATGTGCCCTGACAAAAGGTGCAACTTTAGTTGCCTTTATTGCGAAGTTCAGCGCAACGGGGAGCCGTTTCCCCTCGAAATTCACACCATAGCCACCGAACTAAGGAAGACGCTCCAATTTGTGCGGGACGGTCGGCTGCGCCAGCGCCCTCTCTACAGCGGCCTGCCCGATGAATTGTTGCAGCTCCGGCACGTGGCTCTCAGTGGCGATGGCGAACCGACGCTCTCACCTCACTTCGCCGAAGTCCTGCAAGCCGTGGTGCATGTTCGCGCCTCAGGCGGTTTTCCCTTTTTCAAGCTCGTCCTGATCACCAATGCCACCGGTCTCGACAGGCCCCAGGTTCAGATCGGTCTCAAGAGCCTGACGCGTAGTGACGAAGTCTGGGTCAAACTGGACGGCGGAACCCAGACCTACGTCAACAAAGTCAATCGGCCCGAGGTCTCTCTGGAGAAGATACTGGCCAACATTCGAATGCTCGGCCAGCAACGGCCTGTCGTGGTTCAGAGCCTCTTCCCGTCTATCAATGGCGAGGAGCCTCCCCTGGAGGAGATCGACCACTACACAAGCCGCCTCGCCGAGCTGGCCAAGGCCGGCGCTGAAATCTCCCTGGTTCAGATCTACTCCGCCACCCGCCCTTCACCTCATTCCGAAAGCGGCCATCTGCCCCTCAAAGTCCTCTCTCGCATCGCTCAGACCGTCCGGCAAAACGCCGGCCTGAAGGCCGAAGTCTTTTGACTCCCGCAGTTCAAAAGAGCAAGTGGAGTTTAAGACTTGAACTCGACGCCTCCTGGGGCGCTCCTGCGAATCGCTCCATCTGCGGCTTGCCCCGCCGCGACATCGAATGGATCGCGGCCCAGACAGAAGGGTACGTCCTCGACCAAGTCCGAACATGCCAGCAGGCGCCGGGCATTGCGCGATTGGGAGACTGCGGATAGCAGATTGGCTCTTGCCGACTCAAAGAGCTGGCGGCACACCAGGGCCGAATCAGCCACTGCTCCCTCCTCGTATCCCGGCCACAGCAATTCACACAGCGCCCCGGCGCCCAGGATGTCCTCGTAAGCGGCCTGATCGAGGGTGCCGCCGCAGACCAACAGCAACCGGGCTGGATTCTTGCGCGCGATGAACCGCGCTGTGGCGCCGAGATTCAGAAAGGAGCAGATGAGAACCCCGGCGGCGCGCGCACAGGCCCGGAGCGCGCGGGTGCCGTTGGTCGTGGTCATTACAATTGTCCTCCCGGCAACCGCTTTTGGTGTAAACTCCCGGGGGGAAT
This sequence comes from bacterium, assembly GCA_021784555.1. Classification (GTDB taxonomy): domain Bacteria; phylum Verrucomicrobiota; class Verrucomicrobiia; order Limisphaerales; family UBA8199; genus JAJYHY01. The sequence goes on along the minus strand of JAJYHY010000030.1, from coordinate 12,517 downwards.
TGCCCAGGTCGAACTCGATGCCGCCCGTCAGGCGGCCTTGAATACGAACCCCGTCGCGCTCGCCCGCAAGCAGGACCTCCGGCCGCATCCGGCGCAGGCGCAGAGCTTCTTCGATCTCCGCGACTGGGATGATGGACTCCGCGCCGCTGGCTAAAGCAACGACCATCGAACTCGTCGCGCGGAGGATGTCAAACACGACGCACACTGTCTCTGCCAAATTGCGGTCTTTCAGGGCCTCAAACTCGGCTGGCGCAAAGAGGACTTCAAGGGATGTGTTCATTGCGTCCGCATGTAGTGGAAGAGGTATTGTTGCGCATAGCCTGCGTTAGGGCCAAAGTGGGTAGCCGCAAGCTCATGCAGCCGGGCCAGGCCGATTCTCCGGCGCGGGAAATAGAGTTCGCGCAGGGCCCTCATAATCCAGACATCAATCGGGAACGCCGACTGAAACCCGCAGGCGAACAGGAGCACGCAATCCGCTATCTTGCGGCCCACGCCAGGCAATTCCATCAACTGCGCTCGTGCCTCTTCCACAGACATTTCCGCCAAGCGCCCCAGATCGGGCCGCCCTTGGGCGATAGCGCGCGCGCTCTTCAATAGATACGGGGCGCGAAATCCAAGCTTGCACGCGCGCAAACCGGCCTCGGTGGCCTCGGCGAGCCGCGCCGGAGTTGGGAACGCGAACGCCGGCGCGAAGCCCTCCGCCACCGCAACCGATTCGCCATAACGCTGGCAGACCAACGAGACGATTTGCTGAATCTGGACAATCTGCTTTGTTGAAGAGGCGATGAATGAGGCCAGGCACTCCCACGGGTCCTGCCGCAGCAGACGCAAACCCCTGCACCGGCGAACCGCCGCGCACATCGGCTCATCCCTGGGGAAGGTCTCCAGCACCGCCTCCAAGTCCTGATCAAGCTGCAAGTAGGTCGTGAGCCATTGCCAGTCAAAGACCAGCATGGCGGCTTGCGCGATGAGCGTGCCAGTTTCCGCGCGCAGACGAACCCAGCGCCGGCCAATAACCCCCACCCAGTCCTCGCCTACCCGGCGCCAACCAAAGGCCTGGCCGGAAGTCAACGTGGCGGACAAGTCGTAATCGCATACCGGGAAAACCGCAGTTGGGGAATCCAGGCAAAGCGTCATGACGGCAGCACAAAGGTTCTCTCTACTTCAGTCCTCGGCACGCGAAGAACTGGAGCGGGCGGTTAAGCATCCCATGGTAAAGAATATCCCGAACGCCAAGGCTCGTCACAGATTCAAACTCGCTCTCCAGCCGGGGCGGAGGGGGTTGAGGTTTGACATCGTCGCGGTCCAGCTCGTGAACATAAATGGCGTTTTCTCCTTTGAGGGAGGAGTAGCCCGGCCAAAAGTAGAACTGGTTCTCCGGCCTGGCGGTGCTTTGATAATAAACAAGGGGGGTGCGGCCAACGGCCTTCTTGGCTTCGGGCAGGTAAAAGGAGATCTCGCCCGCCAGCCCGTAATGCGCGGCGATGATGAAGACCGGCTTGCCTTCCGCTAGCAGACTGTCGCGAACCTGGCCCGCGACGTTGGCTATCTCCTTCCATTCGCGCACCCGGTGCAGGGGGTCATAGTTTACCGGCAGGTATCTCCCGGTCACCTTCTTAATCAGGTCCGTGTTGTGCGCCACCAGCACCAGCACCAAACCCAAGCCCAGGCCCGCGGCCAGGCTGGCTTTGACCCTGGCCGAACCGAGTCTCAACCGGGTGTCCCAGAAGGCCACCATCAGCATAAAGAGCGGCACAACCGACGGAGCGATCCAGTTCGGAAGGACCCTCGAATGAAAGGTGTAGAGCATGTACACCAGGAAGAGCGGCGCCCCCATGCTGAAAAAATAGACCAGCAGCGGGTTATGCCGGCCCCGGCGCCAAAAGGCAATGGCCGCCCAAATCATCGCCACGAAAAACACGGGATTCAGCAATCCGAACTCCGCCCCCAAAAAATCACCCAGAAAGCGCAGGGTCGGGTTCCATGCCTGACCGGCCCCCGCGTCCCCCGCCACGTCCTGAATCGTAACCCAATGATGCTGATAATTCCAAATCAGGACGGGCAGAGAGCACACAAAGGCCAAAAGCAACGCCAAATAAGGGCCCGGTCGTCTCAAGTGCTTTCTTGCCGCGGGGCGAAGCGCGAAGAAAACCGCCCAGCAGAGCAATTGAAGCAGCTCGGTGTATTTGCTCAAAAAACCTAAACCGGTCCATAGCCCGACCCACAGCCAGTCGCCAGTGGAGCCTTTTTCCTGGACCGCCCGCCAGCCCGCGAGCATCGCCGCCGTCCAAAATAGGACCGACAGGGGGTCAATGGTCATGAGGATTGAGCCCGCCGCCGTCAGGGGAGTGGCCGTAAGGATGAGCAGGAGAAAAAAGCCGGCGCGGGCGTTGACCTCGCGGGCGAAAAAGCGCAGGGCCAAGAATCCCAGAATGGAGCTGATGATGGGCGAAAAGAAGCGGACCCCAAAGGCCGTATCTCCCCAAAGATGCGTCCCCAGGAATTGCGTGTAGGCGATCAGAGGAGGTTTGCTGTAATAGGAAAGAGCCAAATGCTTCGACCAGAGCCACTGATAGGCCTCATCCTCGGAGAGTTGAATCGTACCGCTGGCCAGGTAGGCCAGCCGGACCAGGCAGAGCACCGCTATCAGGAGGTAGCCCAGGCGCATCCAGTGCTGGTCGAGCGTGGCCTGCGGGGGCTCGACCGCCGCCGGCGCCACTCGCGGGACGGCCTGCAGGGTCGCCGAGACTGAAGGCACGAGCGGCGTCGAACCTCGCGCCAGCACCCCAGGCGCGAAGTCCGGTTCCTCGTCGCCCTGGACGATAGCCGGGTTTGCGACCGAAGGCATCCGTTCCCACCAAAGAGGAAAATACTTTTTCCCAGCCCAGCCCCACAGGGCATCAAACAGCCACACGACGGCCACGCCGCCGCCCGCGCCCAGAATCGCGCCCGCCAGCACGTCGCTGGGATAATGCACGCCGTTATAGATGCGCGAGAAGCTCACCGCCAGGGCCGCCGGCAGCATGAACCGCAAACTTCGACGGTAATAAATAAAGGCGACCATCACCGCCGCAAACCAATTCGCCGCGTGCGCCGAGGGCATGCTCCCGGAGTGGCTCTTGCCCAGCAGGCAGTGAACGCCGGCCAACGCCAGGCAAGGCCGAACCCGCCCGATGTCGTGCTTAATGGCGCGACAGACAATGCCATCCGTTAAACCGACCGCCAGCACCGCCAAAACGAGACAAATCCTGCCCCGCGCTCCGCCCTTCCACAGCAGGAATATCCCTACAAAGACCAGGAACGGCAGGAAATAGGGATTGCCGCTCAGGAACGGCATCACCTTGTCAAAGAGAGGATTAGCCAGCCTCAGATTGAGGTAACGGAAAAGCTCAGTATCAGGTTGTTGCAGCCAATGCACGAACGCACAATCTACAGGAGCCTTGCTGGAAGTAAACCAAAGGCCGGGGATTCCTGGCACTTTCGATTTTTGATTTGCGATTGGAGAGCAGGCAGACCCGCGATTTCAGATTTCAGATTCGAGATTTCAAAACGAGCATAAGCACGCGGTCACCGAGCCGTTACCTGCGGCACACCGTGCTGGCGCATCCGCTGAACTTCGTCCCAGCGGTTGAACCTCAATTTCAGGAACCGCAGCATCCGCCAATCCCCACGCCGGCGGAATTGGCGGATGCGCCGTCGCTCGGCGGCAATGTGCCGGCGCAAACGCCAGCAGTCGCGGACGGCCTCGTAATACGCCCGCCTGACAAAGCCCCATCGGCGGATGAGCAGAAGCGCCATCACCGCCTCAACTGCCAGCGAGCCAAGCTGGAGCACGGCCATCAGCAGAATCAGATGCTGTCCGCTCTTCAGCAGCACCAGAAGGCTGTTCCGGTTCGCGTAATAGCGTTTGGTGTCACTCGTGCGGAACTCCGCCACGTTCCCCCCGCCGGCGGGATTGACCTGCGCGGCGCCGCGATGGTGGAGTCTAGCGGCGGGCACGGCAATGGACTTCCGTCCGGCCACCCAGACGCGCCAGGACAGGTCATATTCGTCCTGGTACATGAAGAACTCCGGATCGAACCGCCCCAGCTCATTGAACAGCCTCCGCTCGATGAGATAGGCGCAACCCTCAGGCATGAAGACGTCGCGTGTCGAGTTGGCGGAGGTGCGCGTGCTGGGCAGCCCGAAGAGGTCAAAACCGAAGGCGCCCAGCGACTGGAAGGAGTTGTCGTCGTAGTTCAGCACCAGGGGACCGGCGGCGCCGGCCCCAGCTTGGCGCGTTTCGGCCAGCAGCACCTCGAGGCAGTCCGGCTCCAGCCAGGCATCATTGTTGAGGAAGAACAGGTAATCGCCCTGAGCCGCTTCGGAAGCCCGGTTGTTTCCGGCGCAATAACCAAGGTTTTCCGCGTTCGGGAAGAACGTCGCGTTCGGCCAGTCACGAATGATTTCGGCCGCGAGCCTGTCCGAGCCGTCGGTTGAGACGTTGTCGGCGACGATCACCTCCAGCCTGGAAAAGAGGGTTTGGCCGTGGAGCGAGGCCAGGCAGCGCTCAATCCATCTCGCCCCGTTGTAGTTGAGGACAATTACCGATACCAGCGGTTGTAAATCCGATTGCACAGATCACCATCCGGATGTTAGAGTCAATGCGCCACGATGATCATCCATCGGCTCATTGCCCAACATCTGAAGCACCGGGACGACCCCACCTTCTACACGTTTCAAGCCGACGATGCAATCCGCTGGATCGAGCGTTGCGGACTTGACCTCGGCGCCAAGACCCGCGCCCTCGACCTGGGTTGCGGCCACGCCGTCTTTGGGATGCAACTCATGAAGCGCGGTTGCCAGGTCACCTTTGCGGACGAAGACAACGGGCTGCCGCCGGCACTGGCAGCCGCGCCCTTTCGCAAAGTAAACATCGACCGGGACGACATCCGCCAACTCGGCCAATACGACCTTGTTATATGTTCCAACGTGCTGGAGCACCTGGCCAAGCCGGACGACTTTATCCACTCGGCTCACCACCTCCTCGCCCCGCGAGGATGGCTCTACCTGAGTTGGACAAACTGGCTTTCGCCGTGGGGCGGCCATGAATTTTCCCCATTTCATTACCTTGGAGTTCGGCGCGGCTATCGGACCTACGACAAGCTGATCGGGCGAAAGCGCATCCACACCCCCTTCGAGAACCTCTATCCCAGCTACATCGGCCACGTCCTGCGCACGATTCGCCGCGCCCCCAACCTCGTCCTCCTCCGCGCCGCTCCCCGGTATTATACCGAGCTCGCCTTCCTGGTGCATCTTCCCGTCTTGAGGGAGTTCCTCACCTGGAACTGCGCCCTGCTCATCGGGCGGGCGTAGCAAGCCCGGCGTGCTGCGCCCAGGCTTGCGCCGCCTGCGGATCCGCGGCGCGTCTGGGCTGAAAACCCCAAGGCGTTTGCCGCGAGGACAAACTAGCTTTTTGTCTGAGGAGCGGATGAGTCAACGGCCGGCCTGAAATACCGGCAAGAAAGGAGACATCAGTATGCTGAAGTGGGCGGCTATCTTTTTGATTATCTCGATCATCGCGGCGATTCTGGGTTTCTGGGGCATTGCCGGCGTCGCCGCCGGCATTGCGAAATTCCTCTTCTTCCTGTTCATCGCGATGTTCGTCATCTTGCTGCTATTGGGGCTGTTCGCTGGCAGCCGGGTTTAAGAGCATTCTTGCCGGGCGCGTGGTGGCCCTATATTCGCCGGCTGGATTTGGCTCCGGCTGAGGCCCTGCCTCCCCCGACGGCAGGCAGACGGTGAAACGGGCGCCCTCATTGGGCCGGGAGGAAACCATGACCCTGCCGCCATGGGCTTCGACCACGGCCTTGACCAGGCTCAAGCCCAGTCCCAAGCCCCGCTGGGAGCGGCTCTTGTCGCCCCGGTAAAGCCGGTCCCAGATACGAGACTGCTCCTCAAGGGGGATGCCGATGCCGTTGTCCTGGAAGACCGCCCTGGCCTGCCCGTCCTCCGCGCGAACGGAGACGGTCACGGCGCCGCCTGCCGGGGTGTATTTGATGGCGTTATCCAGCAGGTTGGCAAAGACCTGCCGAATGCGCGGCGCATCGACGAGGGCGGGGCAAGCCGCAGGCAGTTCGGTCGAGATGGCGACGCGCCTCTCCTCGGCCACATACTCATAGACCTCGACGGCCTCGCGGGCGAGCTGGCAGAGGTCGGCGGGCTCGCGGCGCAAGCGCATCATCCCGGTTTCCGCCTCGGTGATGTCCATGAGGGTATTGAGCATGCTCAGCACGCGCTCGGATTCCTCGACGCAATCGGCCAGCGCCTCCCGCGCCGCGGCGGCGTCCGCGCCGGACTGCAGGGCCTGGTCGGCCGCGGCGCGGAGACGGGCCAGAGGCGTGCGCAGGTCGTGGGCGACATTGTCGAGGGACTCGCGCATGGCAAGGATAAGGGTCTGGTTTTTGTCGAGCAATTCATTGAAGAGCCGCGCCAACTCGTCGAGTTCATCGTGGGATTTGCGCTCCCGCACCCGCGCGTCAAACCGCCCGGTGCGAATGATAGAGCGGGCGGTGGCTGTAATCTGGCGCACCGGCTTCATGGCGCGTTGGCCGAAGAACGCCCCGGCCAGAAAGCCGATGAGAATCGTCGTGGTGCCCGCTACGGCGAAGCTGCGGCGCACCGGATCGAGCACGGCCTCGCGGCTGTCGGTGACCTGGCCCAGGCGCAGGAGGGAACCCTCGGGCAGGAGGAGCGATTCGAGCATAAAATCCCTCTGGGCGCCCTGCGGAATGCGCACGATAATGCCGGGCTGCTGGCGGGACATCTGCCAACTTGGAACATCACGGAAGGTCACCCAGTCCTGCGGCGCGCTGAAATAGACCACGTCGTCGAACACATCGACCAACTGAACGAACATCGCGTCTCGCACGCCGGGTGGCTGGCTCCTGACCCAGCTTCGCAAGGCGGGAAGGCCGCTGGCGTCATACACTGCGGCGGCCTCCTTAATCCGGGCGTCGAGCACTTCGCGGTCCTTGTTGCCCACCGCGGCGGCCAGGAGGTAATAGGCAATGGCCAGCAGGCCCAGGGTCGTGAGCGTAAAGATCAGCGCGTACCACAGGCTGAGCCGGATGGCGATGTTGCGCCGCAACGAATTAATCAGGCCGGAGAACATATCCTACTCCGCGGATGGTGTGGATGATGGCCCGCTCCTTATCCACCTTGCGGCGCAATCGGTGGATAAGAACATCGACCACGTTGGTCTGCGGGTCAAAACTGTAATCGAAGATGCGCTCCAGGATCATCGTCTTGGTCACGACCCGGTTGGCGTTGCGCATCAGGTACTCCAGCAACGCGAATTCTCGCGGCTGCAGTTCGATGCTCTCACCATCCCGCCGCACCTCGCGCGTGAGCAAGTCCATCGCCAGGTCTCCAACGTGCAGCCGGGTCGGTTCCGGACTGTGGGTCGAGCGCCGGATGAGGGCCTGCACGCGGGCCAGCAACTCCGAAAAGGCGAACGGCTTGGTCAGGTAATCGTCTCCGCCCTCCCGCAACCCCCGCACCCGGTCATCCACCGACGACCTCGCGCTCAAGATGAGGACGGGCGTTTGAATGTGGCCGGCCCGGAGTTGCCGGATCAGACTAAGGCCCTCAAGCTTGGGCAGCATGACATCCACGATCGCCACGTCGTACTGAGTCGTCTGCGCCCGAATGAGGCCGTCCTCGCCGTCCTCGGCGTGGTCCACCGCGTACCCGCTCTGTTTGAGCCCATTGACCACGAAGGAAGCGATCTTCTTGTCATCCTCAACGACCAGGATTCGCATCGCTTCGAATCATAATCTGGGGCCGGGAGAATTGCCAAACTACTTTGTAAGGCCTGGCCCACGGCTTGGGCCTGACTCAGACCTGGCCCGGCGACCTGGAATTTGCGATCCCTGGCCTATGGATTCGGTTCAATGGGGCGGAGCTTGATATTCCGGAATTCGACCCGGCCATGGTCTCCTTGCAAGGCGATATAGCCGATATCCGATTTCGCGAATCCAGGCATCCTGGAGAACTTGCTCTTGGCCACGCGCGCCTTGAAATCAGGGCTGTTCAAGACGTACTCAAAATATTTCACGCCGTTGATGTAGTGTTCGCATTTTTCGCGACTCACGATCAGCCGGACTTGGTTCCACTGGCCGGCGGGTTTGGTGGCGTCGAGAGTTTTGCCCGTGCTGGGGTCAATGGGGGGCCGATAGAGGGCATAGAGCCAGCCGCACCGGATCGGATCCGCCGCCCTGGCATTATCTTCGAGTTGGAACTCAGGCCCGGTCGCCCAAACAGCGAAGCCTCGGTCAGTGACGTGATACATGATGCCGCTGTTGCCACCCTTGGAGATATTATACTCGAGCCGGAGTTCGAACCACTTGTACCGTCCCGTGGTGACGATGTCACCCGCGTGGTGAGGATCGGCGCAGACCAGCGCCCCATTTTCAACCTTCCAGCCAGGCTCGATGCCATGGTGTTTGAAGTTGTGCCAGCCGGTAAAATCTTTGCCGTTGAACAGCAGTTTCCAGCCGGCGGCCTTTTCCGCGGGAGTCAAAGTGTTGATGGCCGAATCCTCTCCCGCAACCAGGTGGACCATGCCACAAGTCAGAAGAGCCAACGAAATGGATAAAACGCGCTTCATGGCGTTGATAGTGGTGAGGCGAAGAGTCGCCCGCAAGCGGAATCCACGACAGTTGCCGAGGAAACCACGGAATACACCAAATACACGGAAAGAAGGGGTCTGATTGCGAGCGTGGGGCGTGGATCTCGCGCAACGTGACTCGGTTCACCTCTGTTTCTTATTTCCGTGTATTCCGCTTATTCCGTGGTTCACGCCTCTTTTCGGTGCTGCCCCCGCGAAATCATTGGCTGCGTCCGAACTTCTTTTCCAGTTCCCGGAAGTTCATCTCGATGAGGGTTGGCCGCCCATGGGGGCAGGTGTAGGGCATGGCACAGCGGCGCAAGTCCTCGATCAGCTTCTCCAACTCCCGCCCGGCGAGCGGGTCGTGCGCCTTTACGGCATGGCGGCAGACGGTCTTAGCCACCGTGCCTTCGCCCAGCCGCAGTGAATTGACTTGCTGGCCGGCGGCCTTGAGCGCATCGACCAATTCCAGCACGAACTGCCGCGGTTCGCGGGTCTTGACATAAGGAGGGAGGGCTTCGAGCAGAAAAGTGCGCTCTCCAAATTCGCCGAGCACCACGCCCAGCCGGGTGAGCGCCCCTAACTGCTGGCGGAGAAAGGCGGTGTCGCGCGCCGATAGCTCGACCGTTTCCGGCAGGAGCAGTTTTTGGGAAGGAGCCTGGTCGTTCCGTTCGAGCCGATTGAGCATCTGCTCGTAGAGGATTCGTTCATGGGCGGCGTGCTGGTCCAGCAGCACCAAGCCCCGATCCGATTCCAACACGACGTATAACCTGCCCACCACGCCGATCAGCCGCAAAGGCACCCGGAGCAGGGGCACCGCGGCGCCCAAGGCTTCCGGGCCGTGCGTCGTCGTTCCCGCAGGGGGGACTGGAGGGGGTGATGGCGGGCTGGAGTGTTGGAGCGGCGCGGCGAGGGAAACACCCGGCGGAGCGGGAGCGCTCTCCGGGCGCGGAGGCTGTTCCAAATTCGCCGCTCCAAAGGCCCGCTCCCCGTGACTGAAGCCCAGCGGCAAAGGACCTTGCGCCGGCGGAATTGGAGCGCCATGAGGCGTGGGCCTGAGGGCCGCAGGAAAGTGCGGCAATGCTGCTTGGGCGGCTGGCTGAGCCGACGGCTCCTGAGGCTTGCGGCCACTCTCGGCGGGCACTGCTACAGGCGGGCTCGGACTCAATCCCGGGCCGGTTCCAGCCCCGGCTCCAGGTTGCTGGCCGCCAGCCCCGGGCGCTGCATGAAAAGCCATCAGCGCCTCTTTCACCGCTTGGGCTACGAACCGGCGCACCTCCCGTTCCTGATGGAATTTCACTTCGCGCTTGGCGGGGTGAATGTTGACATCGACCGCCCCCGGCTCGACCTCCAGGAAAAGGCAACAGACCGGGTAGCGCCCTTTCATCAAGGCCGTGCGGTAGCCTTCGAGCAGGGCGAAGTTCAGCCCCCGATTTTCCACCGGCCGGCGGTTGACGAATAGATGCTGGTCCTCACGCGTGGCGCGCGAGACGCCAGGCGCGCCAATAAAACCCCAGATGCACAATGAAGCATCTGCGTTTCGCCGGCTGGCCTCCGGCTCCAAAGCGTCTGCCTCGAACGCGCTGGCAGAGAAATTCACCGGCACGAGGCTCTGCTCGGCGCCGTAGAGGGCGCGCAACCGCTCCCGCAGCGCTTCCAACCGCCCGCCCGGACCCGGGACCGGCGCCACCGCTGGTAGTTGCCACACGGCGCGGCCATCCTTCTGGAAGGTGAACGCCACCTGGGGAAAGGCAAGGGCCGCCAGCGTGATGTAATGCTGAACATGCGCCGATTCTGTCTCCTCAGTGCGGAGAAACTTGCGCCGGGCTGGCAGATTGAAGAAGAGCTGCCGCGCCTCTACGGTTGTGCCGGGTGCGCTGCCGGCGGCTTTGACCTCCAGAATCCTGCCGCCGCTGACCACGACTTGAGTGCCTTCGAGAGCCCCGCCGTCCCGTTCCCGCGTTGTCAGCGTGAAGCGGCTCACGCTGGCGATACTCGGAAGCGCCTCGCCGCGGAAGCCCATCGTCGCGATAGCGGCCAGGTCCTCCGCGCGCCGGATCTTGCTGGTGGCGTGGCGCTCCAGGCAGAGCAAGGCGTCATCCCGGCTCATCCCGACACCGTCGTCCGTGACTCGAATCAGGCTGCGTCCGCCAGCCTGGATTTCAACGGTGATTCGCGAGGCCTGGGCATCGAGGGCGTTTTCCACCAACTCCTTGACCACGCTGGCCGGGCGCTCGACGACTTCCCCGGCCGCGATCTGGTTTGCCACCTGCTCTGCCAGGAGTCGGATTCGGTTCATGGGCGGCTGAGGGCTTTGCTTACCACCCACCCACTCTATGCCAAAAACCGGTTCCGTAAAGCCAAGAGCGGGATGAGGATGCGATCAAAAGTGTCGGTCAGGCGCGGGGTCAGTCCTCACCTTTTCCGCGGTGAAGGATGGGAAGTGGCGGAAAAAGGCGCAGGACTGACCCCGCGCCTTTGACGGAATTCTTCGTAGCGCGGATTTCCCAATCCAATGCCACTAACTTTTGAACCGGCCATCGGCCGAGCAAACTGCGCGCCTGTCCCTGCGCAGGAGGCACTTCCGAGAATACTCTCAACGTTTCAACGTTGGGTGGGGGTGCGGACCGAAACAAGTCCCGGCGGGGACGGCTGACGGGCCAGGAGAGCCCCAGCGCCACCGCGTCAGCCGTCCCATTCGGGACTCGTTGCCCCTCGGCGATCTAACCCAACATTGAAACGTTGGGCAATCTCATTGGGGTTTGCTCCCGGTTGCGTAAACCACGACATCCGTTAAGTTCCTAGCCTGGACATTTCGCAGGTGGGCAGGGCGCGCAGTCCTCTGCGCGCCGCGGGGCCGAGGGGCGGCAATCGGCCACATAGGCATTAATCCAGTTTACTTTGAATATGCAAAACATTGTTTCAGTGGAACTTACTCGTGATTGCGAGGCCACCCGGATTCCATCGGGGATGCCCGCGACTCTCGGTCAAGGCACGCAGGTCGATATTACCCAGAGGCTGGGCGGCAGTTACACCGTCCGCGACATTGGTGGCGGCGGTCTGTTCCGCGTTGCTGAAAAGGACGCCGACGCCCTTGGCCTTGATCCCACCTGCGCTTTGCCTGTCACTGAGCCGGTCTCCGCCACTGGCCCCGTGGAGGAGAAGGCGGTTTGGGAGGTGCTGCGCACCTGTTACGACCCGGAGATCCCCCTTAACATCGTGGACCTGGGGTTGATCTACGACCTCGATCTCGACCGTTCACCCGAAGGAGGCAGCATCATAAACGTCAAGATGACCCTCACTGCTCCAGGATGCGGCATGGGCGGGGCCATCGCCGGCGACGCCCAGGAGAAACTGTTGCGCCTGCCCGGTATCCGGTCGGCCAACGTGCAAATCGTCTGGGACCCTCCGTGGCATCCCTCGTTGATTTCCGAAGAGGGCCGTAAAGTCCTCGGCTTGGAGTGAAGAGCGGTCCGCGCAGAGCATGATGTCCCACGGTCTCTAGGCGGCACAGGAGTATCGTCCCAACTAGCAGCCTGTCGGACTTAGGGAATAGCCCCCAACCCAGCCGAACTGAATACGCTTGACATAACGCAATACAACCAGCCCGCCCGAAGCTTGGGATCCCGTTTTGTTTCTGGAAATGCCTTGTTGTGCCCCTCCCCCAGCCTCCAACTCAACGGGAAGGGCGTTTTTTCCTGGCCCCGAGCCTGCCGCCGGCTGCCTTTTAGCCCAAAGCAGCCATTTTGAGGCCGGCCCCCATCAGGTGCAGCCGCTTCAGATTGTAGGCCAGGCACACCGGCGCCGCGCAAGGCCTGGGGGGGTCGGCGTCACGCCTTGCTGGCACCGGACCAAGAGCAGGCCTTT
>JAJYHY010000029.1 GCA_021784555.1 bacterium | reverse complement strand
CCCCTGCTCGTTTTATCTCGCAATCGAACGTCAAAAAAAGTATCAAGGCTAACGAACCGAAAAATGAGTCCGAAACGGCCTGCTTACTCAGACCCCTTCGGTGTCTTTTTTCAATGAGTCAACGGGGCGTGACGTTACGGCGCCGGGGCCCAGGCCAAGCCATCGGCGTTTCTTCCGGCATCAATCAGCTTCTCGATTTTCCAACCCTTCAAATCGATGGCGGCGACCTTGGCGCTGGCATCGCACGACACATAAGCCACCGCCCCATCGGGGCGGACAAGGATCTCCTGGGGAAATCGGGGCACATCGAGGGTCCGAGTCAGCCTCATGGTCTCAAGATCCACCTCCCCGACCTTCCGGGCGCGGCTCATCGCCACCAGCAGCCATTTGCCATCCGGTGTGGCTCTGGTTCCGTAGCCGATGCCAGGGAGCGGGATCCAGGTTTTCACCTTGTCAGAGGCGGTGTCAATGACCGCCAGGCGCGGCTGACGCTGGTCGGCGGTAAACGCCAACCGATTATCGATCGACAGCGAAATCCGCTGGGTCACCTGGCAGACTGGAATAACGGTCACGAGCTTCTTCGCCTCCAGATCCAAAACCGAGACGGTGCCAGCGCCGACATTAGCCGTGTAGCCGCGCTTTCCGTCACTGCTGATCGCCAGCATGTGCGACTCCGCCTGACCGGTGGGAATAGTTCCCACGATCTTCAGCGTGTTCGGGTCGACGACCGCCACGGCGTCTTCCAGTTCGGCCGTCACGTAGAGCAATCCATTGGGACCAAATACAGCGCAATGCGGACGGACCCCATTGCCGAAGTCGATGGTCCCGACGATGCGGCGCGAGGCCAAATCGATGACCCGAATCAACCGGCCATCGGTGCCGCGTCCGCCAACGCCACCATTGCCGTAAATCGGAACGAAGGCGAGTTTGCCATCCGGTGAAGCGGCAATCTCGTGCCCCGTCACGCCGTCCTCAGCGACGGTGGCAATCTCCTTGCCTTTAATAGGATCAATGATACCCAGGGCCCTGTCGCCTTTGTTTGCCACTAGAAGCAATCCGGCCGCCCCGCCAACCCGGTGTTGGGCCGCTGCCGCGCTGTTCCAGGGCCCGAGCCACAGTGTCGCGCACACCAGGCCGCACAGGACTCGCAACCGGAGCGAAGCGGCGCGAGCCGATCTCATCGCGCATGACAAGTGTGACTTCAAGTTGGTTACGGCCCCACATGCTTCAGTGCCAGGGCCTGATGGCCGGGTCTATCGCTTACTATATTGAAAGCGTTTGCGGGCGCCCGGTTGGCCGTATTTCTTTCGCTCCCTCATCCGAGGGTCGCGGGTCAGCAGCCCCTCCGACTTGAGCAAGGGCCGAAAATTGGCGTCCACTCCCAGGAGCGCGCGAGCCAGGCCATGGCGCACCGCAGCCGCCTGGCCCTGGAGCCCGCCTCCAGAAACGGTGACCTGAGCATCAAACTTTTCGATGGTGCCGGTCACGCTGAACGGTTGGGACACGGCGACACGCATCGCCTCGACGGGGAAATAGCTCTCGAAGGGGCGGCCATTGACGAGAATTCGGCCCGATCCCGAGGTCAGGCGCACCCGCGCAACGGCCGTCTTGCGCCGGCCGGTGCCAAGAGAGTGAGAAGATTTGGTTTCGGGAGTAATGATTTCGACCATGACGCAAAGGAGATAGGTTAGGAATAGACGCTCAACTCATTAAGTGGCCGCAGCGAGCACCTCCGGCCTTTGGGCCGCGTGCGGATGCTCTGGTCCCTTATAGACCTTGAGTTTGGTCATCAGGACGCGTCCGAGCCGGTTCTTGGGAACCATGCCGCGAACGGCGTGAGTGATCAGCTTCTCGGGATTGCGGGCGCGGAACTGCTGCACGGAGGTGTATTTCTCTCCGCCCTTCCAGCCGGAATAACTCATGTACTTCTTCTGTGTCTCCTTCTTGCCGGTCAGTCGAACTCTTTCCGCGTTGATGACAATGACAAAATCGCCCGCATCGACGTGCGGAGTAAAAACCGGTTTGTTTCTTCCGCGGAGAATGTCGGCCACCTGCACCGCCAGCCGGCCCAAAACGGCCCCATTGGCATCAATGACATGCCACTTGCGCTCATCCAAATTGATTTTCGGCAAATATGTCTTCATGTGCTCTCCCCGTGAAGGGGAAGTTCGAAAATGACTCAAGCGCACGTGGAAGTCAATATGCTTTGAAAGGTTTTTTGCAACCCGCGCCATACCGCGGCGAATCGGTTTGCCCTCGACATTCCATTTCGTCCCGCCGATATAGGGCTGTGCGCGCTTGCGTCATTTTCAATCCGGCGGCCAAGGGCGAGAAGGCTCAGCGCTTCCGGCGTCACCTCGACGACTTCGGCTCGCATTGCGCGCTGGAGGGCACCGAGGCGGCCGGAGACGCCCGCCGCATGGCCGCCGAGGCCGTCGAACAGGGCTTCGAGCGCATTATCGCCGCCGGGGGAGATGGAACGGTGAACGAAGTGCTCAATGGCCTGGGCGACGCGCCGGACGGATTTGAGCGCGCTTGTCTGGGGGTGTTGCCTTTGGGCACGGTCAACGTCTTCGCCCGCGAACTGGCGTTGCCCACCCGGCTGGAGCTGGCTTGGCAGACCGTGCTGCAAGGCCGGGAAATGCGGATCGACCTGCCTTGTGTGCGCTTCGGCGACGGTCCAAAGGCGCAGCGCCGTTACTTCGCTCAACTCGGCGGAGCGGGTCTGGACGCCCGGGCAGTCGAACTAGTGCATTGGCCGCTGAAGAAGAGAGTCGGTTCACTGGCCTACGTTCTCGCCGGCCTCAAGGCCCTGTGCGGCCCTCCGGCAAAGATCAGCGTGGAAGGTGACGGAGTTCTTTCCATCGGCGAACTGGTTCTCGTCGGCAACGGACGCTTCTACGGCGGCAACTTCCGCGTCTTTCCCGACGCCGACCTGCACGACGGGCTTCTGGACGTCTGCGTCTTCCCGCGAGTGAACTGGATGACCCTCGCCCGTTGCGGGCCCCGCCTGCTCTTGCGCGGGAGCCTTCCAGGCGCCAGCGCCCACCTTTTCACCGCCAATCGCCTCACTCTCTCCGCCGCCGTGCCCACCCCGCTGGAGGTCGATGGCGAGCTAGCCGGGCAGCTTCCCGCCACTTTTTCCCTCGACCCCGCCGGGCTCCGTGTCATCGTGCCCTAACGCGGGCTTGACAAGCGGCTTCAAAGGGCAATGGTACATCTGGCATGAGAGAATCGGAGCGGCTTATGAAAACATCTCAAATAGACGGATTCTCCGGAAGGCATACCCGCTGGACGGTGTTAACGGCGATAGCGGCTGGCGCAATGCTGGCGGGGACAACTCCTGCCACGCCTGCCTTGGCTTTGGCGCAGACGGCGGCAGCGCAAACGCCGACGCCAGCAAACTCAACGGCGCCGGCCTCGAAAAACACCGGACAAGAGTCCGGTAAAGCGACCAACGCTCAGCAACCCTCCGTCTCGCCAGCCCGGATCTCCCTTTTCGGGCGACACCGCCGCGGACTCGCGCCGGTGACTCGATCCGGCACCCACCCCCGGTTCTCCCCCGGCACGCAGGCGATCCTCAAAATGGTCAAGCACAAGGTCGAGCCGGAGGTCATCCTGGCCTTCATCAAGAACTCCCCCGTGGCGTACCGCCTCAGCGCGGATGAAATCATTGCGCTGCAGCACGACGGCGTCCCGGGCAGCGTTCTTGCCGCCATGCTCCAGCATGGGGCCACATTGCGGGCGAAGGAGAGGGAATTGGCCCAGGCGCCCCCAGCCACGGCGGCTGCCCCTCCCAGCCAGCCCGCTCCCAGCGTTCCGGCGCCGGCCTACAGCTATGTCTATCCGCCCTACACCAGCGGCTATCTCGGATACGGTTCTCCTTATGGGGCGGTGGTCACCTTCAACAATTCGTATCCGACCTATATCAATGGCTATCCCGTCTATTCGTACGGCTATTACGGTGCGCCCTATTATTACTACCCCTCTTACAATTATCCCTATTATTGCTACCCTTATTACTATTCCTACTCTTATCCTTATTATTACGGACTCAATACCTTCAGCTTCTATCCCTTTGGCTTCTTTGGGGGCCGTTTTCACTACGGCTTCGAGCATCGCTTCGGCCATTTCGACCGGGATTTCGATGACCGGGGTATCTTCCCGGGTCGCGGCTTCCGTCCCGGCTTTGCCGGATTCAACCGAGCCTTTGGATTGCACGGCTTTCATGGGACGGTTCCGTTTCGAGGGCATCCCGGCGGGTTCGTCTCGGGCTTCGGCGTCCGGCGTCCGGGAGGCCTTCCCGTGATGCGCGGCGGGCGGGCGTTTGGCGGCTTTCGCGGCGGATTCCATGGCGGCGGCGTTGGCGGCTTTCATGGGGGCGGAGTCCGTGGAGGTGGATTTCATGGGCGCCGATGAGGCTCGCGGTGATGGCCAACCCATGAATCATTATGGCTTTGTGTCCTGAGAACGGCGATTTGGGGACTTTCTCGGCCACTTTGTCCTCCACCTTATCGAATTCCGGCGTGTTCTCGACGAAGTGTGAGATAATGGGCGCGATAAGCTGGAGTTGTTGGGACAAGGTCTCAACCAACCGGCATGATTCGTAGCGACTACATCCTGCGGATGATCGATGAGTTCTTCCAGATGCTCTCTCGAATCCGCTCTTTAGAAAGTGAGCAACGGCTGGCGGAAGCGAGTTTGACTCTGGAGGAGGGCTATGAACGGCTCATTGGAGGAGGGAGCCGGGAGGCGGCCGAGTTGTCCGAGACAGAGTTGCTCGCCCGGCTCATCCAACGCGAGCCGGCTCAGGCGGTTCGGGAGAAGGCCCTCATCCTCACCGCGTTGCTGAAGGAATCCGGAGATATCGCGGTCGCCGAAGGCCGGGAGGAGGAAGGGCGAACGTATTATATCAAGGGCCTGCACCTGCTGATCGGCAATCTTGGGCAAGAGGAGTTTGCCGACCGCCCGGATTTCATCCCCCAGGTCGATGCGTATATGCTCGCCCTGGAGGGCGAGAAACTGCCGCTGGGCACCCAAGCCATGCTCATGCGCCATTACGAGCAAAGTGGCCAGTTTGCCAAGGCCGAAGACGCCCTTTTTGGCCTGCTCGAGACCGAGCCGGAGAATCCCCGCGTTATCGAGCTGGGTCTGAGTTTCTATGACCGTCTCAAAAGCCGGACCGATGCCGCCCTGCTGGCCGGCAACCTGCCGCGGGCTGAACTGGAGGCGGGCCTCTCCGAACTGCGCGCCAGGCAAGCGGCCCTCGCCCAGAAAACGCCGGAATAGACCGAGGACCTCGGCTCATAATGCGGCGTTGCCTGCGCGCGCGGCGAGTGCAATTGTCCGCCAACTGAGCAGTGACGACGTTTCTCAAAGCGCACGGCGACGCGGATTGGGGTTGTCGCCAAGGCTGGCTGTAACGAGGCGCCTCGGGCCACGCTGAAGGTGGCTGATTGCAATAGCTCTGAGCGTTGACGGGCCCTACCGCAGTCCGGCCGCCAGCTTGGCCCGCTCCACGACCTCCCGCGCCTTGACGCGAGCCTTGGCGGCGCCGTCCGCCAGAACTTGATTGACGTAACCCAGGTTGGCGGCAAGCTCGACCCGTTTGGCGCGGGCGGAGGCGAAGAAGTTCCAATAGTGCTCAAAGAGTGCCTTCTTCAAATCGCCGTAGCCAAGCCCTCCGGCGCGCAGCCGCTCCTCGTATTCCCTCCCGGTTTCAGCGGGCGCAACCAGTTTCAGGAGCTGGACGGCCAGATTCCGGTCCGCGTCCGGTTTCGGTTCCTGAGGGGTGCGGCTGTCCATGACGATGCTCATGATGC
Source organism: bacterium (assembly GCA_021784555.1). Taxonomy (GTDB): domain Bacteria; phylum Verrucomicrobiota; class Verrucomicrobiia; order Limisphaerales; family UBA8199; genus JAJYHY01. The sequence goes on along the minus strand of JAJYHY010000029.1, from coordinate 34,821 downwards.
GTTTGCGGGTGGCCTTCTGCTCGCCGAAGATGTCAATGGTGTTGCCGTAGCTCTTGCTCATTTTTTGGCCGTCGGTGCCCGGCACAACCGCCACCTCCTCGCGAATCTGCGGTTCGGGGATGACAAAGGTCTGGCCGTATTGCTCGTTGAACTTGATGGCAATGTCGCGCGTGACCTCCACGTGCTGTTTCTGGTCGCGCCCGACCGGCACAACGTTTGAATCATAAATCAGAATGTCCGCCGCCATCAGCACCGGGTAGGCGAACAGGCCGAAGTTGGGGGAGATGCCCTTGGCGAGCTTGTCCTTGTAGGAATGGCAGCGTTCGAGCAGGCCCATGGGCGTGACGGTTCCCAGCAGCCAGGTCAGTTCGGTTACCTCAGGCACATCCGATTGGCGGAAGAAGACGGTGCGTTGTGGGTCCAGCCCGCAGGCCAGAAAATCCAGGGCTACGTCCAGTGAGTTCTTGCGCCGCTGTTCGGGATCGAACAGCGAGGTCATCGAGTGATAATCCGCAATGAAATAATAGGCCTCGCCCTGCTCCTGCAGCTCGATGGCCGGGCGCATCATGCCAAAGTAATTGCCCAGGTGCAGCGAGCCGGAGGGCTGTATGCCTGATAGAATTCGCATGGCCCAAAGACTACTGGAGGCCTCGCGCCTTGCAAGCCGCAGGTGTGGTTGGGGGGGTGCGCTTGAAGGGGTCGGAGGTAACGCGGGCCTCCCCGGGCGAGACGGCCAGGAAAACCCGTAAGCGGGACGCCCTTGCTACGCGGAGTCCCCGGGGCGCTGAGTCGCACGCGCGGGGTGGGGCGCACTTTGCAAAGTCCGCCCGCCAGCGCCGGCTCGCCAGGCCGTGGCTCAGAAGCGTTCAGACATGCGTCGGGCGAACTGGAGCGCATTTTAATCGCAAATCGCAAATCGCAAATCCACCGTTCCGGTTGGATTACTTCTGGACTGAGGGCTAATCTGGCAGGACATGAACAGACTTCGAATCTATGTGGATTTCATCGCCCCGCCCGACATCCTGCAGATGCTGCGTGAGGGAACAGCGGGACACGAGTTGGTCTTTCCCGAAAAGCCGGTCTCCTCCGTGCTCGCCAAGGCCGAACGCGACCCGGCTTTTGCGACAGTAGATATAGCCTTTGGCCAGCCGGACCCGGCGGCGATCGCGGATGCAGCCAGGCTCAGGTGGATTCACATCAGCACGTCGGGCATCACGCGCTACGACGCCCCGGCCTTTCGCGCTCTCGTGGCCAAACGCCGCATCGTGGTATCCAACAGCGCCAACGTCTATAGCGAGGCCTGCGCCGTCCATACCCTAAGTTTCATGCTCGCCCAAGCCCGCCAATTGCCGCTGGGCCTGAAGACGCGCACCGCCGGCGGCACGGCCACCTGGCACGCCTTGCGCCGGGCGTCCAAAACGATTCGAGGACAGACCGCGCTTATTCTCGGGTACGGCACCATCGGCAAACGGCTGGCTGAGTTGCTTCGCCCCTTCGAAATGCAACTCAGGGGCTATCGCCGCCATCCGCGCGGGGACGAAGTGGTGCCCATCGTTCCAGCCGGACAATTGGCCGCCGCCCTCAGCCAGGCTGACCATGTTATTAACATCCTTCCGGACAGCGCCGAGACGCGCCGCTTCTTCGACCAGTCCCGTTTCGCCTCCTTCAAGCGGGGGGCGATTTTCTACAACGTTGGGCGCGGCGGCACGGTCCATCAGGACGCCTTGCTCGATTCGCTCCGCTCGGGCCGCCTCGCCGCGGCGTGGCTGGATGTAACCGAGCCGGAGCCCTTGCCCGAGGACCATCCGCTCCGGTCGGAGCCGAATTGTTTCATCACGCCGCATACCGCCGGTGGCGATAGGGACGAAACCAAAACGCTCGTGCTCCATTTTTTGAACAACCTGCACCGTTTCGTTCACGACGAACCGCTGCTGAACAGGGTCATGTGACCTGGCTCCCGTCCCCGGCGATAACGGCCAACTCCTCGCCCGGATGAACATTGCTCACCCGCCGCGCTGCCTCAATGCCGATGCGATTGAATGTGTCGGGCACGGAGGCGCCGGGGCCAGTCCTGCGCCTTTTTCCGCCACTTCCCTTCCTTCGCCGCGGAAAAAGTGAGGGCTGACCCCGCGCCCGCGGTTGCGCACGTGCGAGTCTTTTGGCAGGATAAGCCGGTCATCGTGGAGCCAAACCAATGAAATCCAGGCGGACAGCGGCCGTCCCGGCGCGGTGGCGCAGGGACGTCCAGAGAATCCTGATCACCCGGGAGCAGCTTGCGCGCCGCATTCGCGCCATGGCGCGCGCTATCCAGCGCGATTTCACGGGCCGTGAGATGGTGGTGGTCTCCCTGCTCAACGGGACGGTGCTGTTTCTGGCGGATCTTATCCGGAACCTGTCCCTCCCCTTGCGGCTGGATTTCATGGGCGTATCCAGCTACGGCGCGGGGACCGAGTCGGGCCAGCTCGCCTTCACCAAGGAACTGCGGCTCAATGTGCGCGAGCGCGATGTGCTGCTCGTCGATGACATCCTCGACACCGGCCGGACCCTCAGCCGCGTCCTGGCCAAACTGCGCGCCCTCCAGCCGCGCCAAATCAGGATTTGCGTCCTGCTCGACAAGGCCGCCCGCCGCGTCGAGCCGATTAAGGCTGATTACGTCGGGTTTGATGTTCCCGATCTTTTCGTCGTAGGCTATGGGCTGGATTACGCCGAACGATACCGGAACTTGCCCTTCGTCGGCGTGCTGCGCCCAGAGGTCTATCAGCAGGCTCAGGCTGAAGGGCGACCTGGCCTGGCGAAAACGTCCATCTACCAGCCGGCGCCGCAGGAAACCACGCCGGCGGGCGCAGAATCCCGCCTTTCGGCGCAGGATATGTCATGCAGGTGAAGGTCTCATTTTACTCCTTTTTCAAAGAACTGGCCGGTTGCGCGAGTCTCCAGGAGACAATTGCCGAGGGGAGCACGCTCGATGGATTGCTGGACCAGGTTGTCGAGCGGTTCCCCAAGCTGGCTGGAATGCGAAAATCCGCGCTGATCGCCGTCGGACTTGAATACCAGCCCCCGGGTTACGTGTTGAAAGAGGGCGATGAAGTCTCGTTATTCCCACCGGTACAAGGGGGCTAGCCCGTTGGTGAAGGACAAGGACAAACATGTTGTCGCTGACGCGCGAGCGTTCTCAATGACTAATGAGCAATGCTTAATGATCAATGCCCAATCGGGGCTGCTCTCCGCAGGAGAACCTCACTTTAGCCGCGCACGCGGCGAAAGCGCCTAGACCCTTATCGGAGAACTGATGCTGCGTCAGCTTTTGATAACGGCCGACCCCATCGACGAGGCGAGCCTCCTGGCCACCCGCAAGATGTCCCAGGACATGGGGGCGGTGGTCTGTTTCCTGGGCGTTGTGAGACAAATCGAGGGGGACGCCTTGGTTGAGGCCCTTGAGTACGAATCCTTCCGGGCGATGGCCGAGCACCAATTCAATCTCCTGTTTGACCAGGTGGAGAAACGATGGCCGGTCGAATCGGTGCGCCTGGTGCATCGCTTAGGCCGGGTGCGGGTCAATGAGCCTTCGCTCTGGGTGGAGGTCGTTGCCGCGCACCGAGGTGAGGCCTTTCAGGCCTGCCAATGGCTCATCGACCAAATGAAACAGGTCGTTCCCATCTGGAAGAGACCCCTTAAAGCTGGTGGGCGCTGAGGGATTTGAACCCCCGACCTACTCGGTGTAAACGAGACGCGCTAACCGCTGCGCCAAGCGCCCAATAGCTTTATATCCAATAGGTTACGTGCATTCTGAGAACTGCATTCTTCTGTTGACACCCCCGTTTGTCACCCCGTAGAATCGCAGCGTGATTATGGACAGAGCAAAGCACCTCAGCACGAGGCAGCTCCTGGCGAAGATTCCAAATCATCCGTGTCTTTTTAAACATACGGTCAACGGGACGTACTATGGAATAAAGAAGCGGGGCGGCAAGCGCAAAGAGCATTCACTCGACACCACCGATCGCAAGCTGGCCGAGCGGAGGCTCAAGGACTGGATTGCGAGCCTGGAAAGCGTGAGCACGGATGCCGGCAAAACCACGCTGGCGCAGTTGCTTGAAAAGTTCCAGGGCATCCGAGAGGGACGCTCGGAGTCCACGAGGTTCGAGGAACCGGATCGGCTCACGACGAGGCAAATAGGTGAGCGCAACGGCGATAATCTGTGACGCTAGCCCCGGTGGGGTCGAAAACTGTCCAAGCTCGTTTCGCTCCTCTTGGGTGCTGAGGATCTCAACAGCCTGCTGGGCCTCTTCCTTCGCTGTGTGGATTTCGCTGCGCGGCACCATGGTCTAAAGTCCAAACTGTGCCAGGTCATCAATTCGGTGTTCCCATACCCAGTCGATGCCCTCAGCCGCTTCATATCCCAAATAGCCAGAATCAAAGTACGCGCAGAGAAAGAGCGCAAATCTGACTTTTTTTCCATACGACTTGCGGAGTTGGTTTATTTTCGTTGCTTCCTCCTTCCGCCGCTTGTTGACGTTTGTAAAGTCGCCAGCGGACTTTGCCTCGACCAGAAGCGGCAACACGCCCCGGAGCTTTGACTTTGGGCTGATAACAACATCAATGGGAATATTGACCTTTCCGCCCCTATCATCATGGACCACTGGAACATTATATCGGAATGCGAATGTACCCGCAGGGAAAATTGCGAGACTCCTCGCGTCGCTCTGCTTGATCTGTCGATAGCCGCGCTTCTGCAACCATTGAGCGATGAGCCCGAGTTGCCGCTGTTCCTGTGCATTACGGACAATGGGGTCAGCAACAGCCCCACAAAGCCTATCGGCCACGATGGTTGCGGCACGGTGAATTTCAACTTCCTCCGGTGGAACAGATCTTCTGAGCCAGACAAAAATGTCTGGATCGACCATGGCAGTAATGGTCGAGATGATCTTGAAAATCGCCTTTTCGAGTTGAAGCTGGAGCATCTTCGGCGGGACCCTTCCCTCAATCTCCATGGAGCGGACAAGAGAGGGAGACACCTGGGCTAGGCCGATGAGCCGATCGCGTGCGATAGGCGGACAGGTGCTCATTCGCAACATAGGAATGATTTTCGGATGCGCTACCAGCACCTCCGGCGTGATAGACCTCATGGACTCGGTCCATTCCAATGCCTGCTCGACAGTTCTAGTCGTTTCGATTCGTGTTTCTCGAAATGCCTTTGGGGCGAACTCAAGAAACCAGGCATTATAAAGATCAACGGAGCGCGCGCTTCCCAAGACCGCCCCCAAAACACCGCAATTACATACGGAAAGGAAGGATAGTTATGAATACCACAACGACTTCAGGCACTGAGACCTTCGTCATCGCCAAGACGGACGAAGGGTTTCGGGTCTGTTCGCCACTGACACCGGCAAAGCAATATGTGGTCACCGGACTGCCCGATGAACCGCACTGCACCTGCCCGGAGTTCGGGAGCCACGATGGCGACCCGGAATACCTTTGCAAGCACATCCTGGCCGTGCTCCAGGAAATGAACACGCCGAGTCCGCCGCAAGCGGAGGCGACGCCGGCGCCGGCCGGGAGCCGCAGCGGCAACCAGCCGCCAACCAGCACCGCCCGGAAAGCGCCCGCCGGCAAGAACGGCAACGGCGCCGTGATGCTCCTGAAGCGCAGCGTCAGCCCGGACGGCCGGATCGATTCCCTCTCGGTTGAGTTCTCTCTGCCGATTGGCAAGAGCACGCCGGAGGAACTCAAGAGCCGCGCCGGAAAGATTCTTGCGCTCCAGGCGGATATCGCCAACGGCTTCATCAAGACGAACGGCAACGGGAAGAACGGGAAGACAGCGGGCAACGGCAACAACAGCCAGGACACGGCCAATGCCGTGCCGGGCCAGATGCTCGCCGTTGCCTCCATGAACGGTAAATGGGGCAAGCGCCTCTTCCTCAACATCCAGGTCAACGGCCACGTGCTTAAGCTGTTCGGTAGCGAGAGGCAGTTGGCCGGAGCCGTCACCGATGCCAGATACGCTGACGTGGGGGCGGTCATCGCCGACGGGATGACGTTCAATCTGCCCTGCCGAGTGGTCACCAAACCCAGCCCTGACGGCAAATACACGAACATTGAACGCGTCCTTCCGCCGCCGGCCGGGACGGGAGTCCGGAGGTGAGCCATGCTTGACTCACTCCTTCGCGACCGCGATGAACTGGTGGGACAAAGCCCCCCTATCGCGATAGCTTTCAGGATGTCGTAAACGAAGTGGGCGAATAGCCGAGAGAAGAGGGCGTTTTTGAAGGCGCGTGGGATGATCCAAAGCGTGACGGCGACGAGGGCAACGCGCCGCTGGCTGTGGTCGAGGCGATTGTCGTCGGGCACGGGCACGGCGACCCGGCGATGACGCGGCAGTATACGCACGTGGGCGAGCTGGCGGCCGGGCAGGCGGTGGTGGCGCTGGCGCTGGATGATGGTTGCGATTATGGGAGCGCTCAATGCACAACCGCAGAAAGCTCTATCGCTTCTGGCACTGGGCCTGGTGGCCGATGCGGTAGTGGTTGGGATCACGAATTCGCAACTGATATTCTGCATGCGGGGAATGGCGAATTGCGTCGGAGGTCGGTGATGATCCGGCGCTTCCTGAGTCTGCGGGAAGGCGGCAGGAGCGTGTGTTGGAAGATGGCGCGAAGAGTTGAGGCACCAGTCGGCTACATGAACGCAAGATCTAGAGGGAGGTCGAAATCCACAACGACCAAGTCGTCCTTTGTGTTGGGGTTGAAGTACCCTTCAATGCCTAATCCATCCATCCCGATCCTTCTGCAAATGGCCGAGCGTCTGCTTTGAATGCTCGTGTCGTGCTTTTGGATCAGCAACCGCAGCCGCCTCTTTATCTTCGTGACGTCCAGACCTGGACCTTGCCCCTGCATTGAGAATCGCATTGGACACTTCTTTGAGGCGAACACTTTCGGGTGCTTTCCTTGCTCCTCCTCGAAGACAGCCATCGCTTGTCCCATTCCTGCCTCGTAAAAGACGTCCTCTCCGAAGGCGGAGGTGAAGCGCCGAAGGCAGATTCCGGTGTCCGAAGAGGACTCGGGGAAGACCTCGATGAGGATCTTGCGCTCCAGCGATGCCAGGGTTGCCAACCAGCGGTCCTTCTGGTCCGCTGGCAGCCGGATGGATTTTGCGTGGCATGCGATGTCCCGCGGAAAAGAGGAGACGCGTACATTTCTATCCGGAAACCGGCGTGCATATGCCAACGCGTCCGCGACTGACCAATCCGGCAGGAAGAGGCGCCTTTCTGGTGGCCCGAACCAGACTGCGGCGAGTTGCCTCTTAAATGCCTTCCAGGCATCTTGCTCAGGGAGGCCCAGCGAGCGCGAGACATCACGTCCCCATTCGGTGGCTATGTGCTTTGCTACGTTCCACGCGCCACCCGCAATAGCTGTAACGCCGGGGCTGTCGGCGAACTAGCCGCCGGTGTGTTCCTGCTCGTGCCGGTCGTTTGGCATCGTATCCGAACCCCGCGAAGCGCCAAGTGGTCTGTGTCCATCGGTGCAGGTGACATCTACACGACCGACATTCTTCAAATCCTTGCGGCCAGCCACTGGCAAGGTGAGTCTCTCCATCTGGTTTCTTTCACTCCAGAGGCGAAACGCTCCCCACATCACCGCTCCGCCAAGGAGAAAGAGCACCCCCGCCTCGCTCCACATCTCCCGCCGGTACTGACGCACCCCAACGAGCAAGGCGTGCTCATCTGTTGCGATGGCCCCGCCCGTTCCAGGCTCCTCTCCTCCAACCTCCACGACTCCCGGACCGACGTGGGTTATGGCTTCGTGCAACCGGCTCCCCCCGGCGACCAGGGAAAGCCCGCCAGCCAGGAAGAGCGCGCACAAGCCTGGCCGGTCCTGGACCTTTGCTATCGCGGTTATCGGCCAGGCTACGATGCCCACCATGGCGCACAGCGCGAACCGCTCCCTCGCGCTGCTCGCATCCAACGTTAGGACGCAGACGAACAACGCGGCTTGCACGCAAATCCAGCCTCTGCTGCCTAAGCCTTTGAGGAGTCGTCTCATGATCTCTTCCTCCGTTGTAAACAGCGGGTCCGCCTGCCGTCGCTAAGAATGCGCGTGACCTACTCGCGCGCCACTACAGGCACGGGAGTGCCTCTCAAGGAACGTTTTCAGGCACGCCCGATTTGGGCGTGTCTTCAACGGCGTCCTTGAAGTCGAAATCTCCCGTTTCGTAGTGGACAGCAGCCGAAGCCGCAAATCGGTTTTGGATTGTTTGGTTACATAGGAATCGAGCGGGTTTATTGTTGTCAGAAACGGACACAAGAGGAAATCAAATTCGTCAGAGCGGGCTGGTGCTTTGGGCGCTACGCCTTGAGCGAACAATACGTCGGGCGTGCGGCGCGCACAGCCGCCTACCCGCCCTCACGCGGCCCTTCTCCCGATCATCTGGCGGAGGGTAAGGCGTTCCTCCTGTTCGATGGCCAGCATCCTCTGCCATTGGTGGGGATCAATAACCTGCTTGATTTCGCGCTCAACAAGCGCCTTCAAGTCGGCGGTACGGATGGTGTCGATTTCGACGGAATCGCCGCCGCTCCAGCCGCGGCTGTGAGTCGTGATCTTGGTGGACCGAGTGGGGAGATTCCACTCCGCGATCTGCTGCTCCGTTACGGCTACCCGGCGAAACTCCACGCTCACGCCAAAGTCCTCGGCCAGGGTGCGCTCGGCAACTTGGTCGATGAGTCTGCCCGAAGGGTCATGGTCGCCGAAGTAGAGAGCCCGGACCAGCTTGCCGGCTGACTCCGCATCCCGGAAGGTGCGGGGCGCTTGCGCCAGGCTGGAGAGAGAGGTAAAGCCGCGGCAAACGAAAGTCTGAATCCCCCCAGGGGGTCATGGACGTGAAAGCCGCTTGCGGATAGTTGTAACGACGGGCATAGTGCGGCGGATGAGCGCAGAGCAGGTCATCGAAGAAATCAAGGCGCTGCCGCCCGAGGAGCGGGAGCGGGTCACAAGGTTTGTCCTGGAGGAGGATGATTCCTGGATTCCGCCAGAGTTCAAACAGGGCATGGCGGACATTGCCGCCGGGCGGACAATGGACTTGGATGAAGCCTTGAAGGAACGGGACCGGCCCTGAGCGTGCGCCTCTTCCGAACGACGCCCGGATTTCGCAAGGCGTTGCGCAGACTCTCTCCAGAGCAAAAACACGCTGCCAAAGCCGCGTTTGAAATCTTTAGGAACGATCCCTTCGATGCGCGGTTGCGTCCCCACAAGATTCAACGGCTTTCGGCCCATTACGGGCGCCTCATCTACGCGGTGGAGATTGCCGGCGATCTGCGCGAGTATCGGTCTGTCGCCCAGCGCCCAGACTATCGCCTCGGCGGCGGACCCCGGCCAGCTTGACGGGCGATCCTTGTTTCTCACGTGCAATCAGCTTGGTTGTGTTACGGTGGCTTGCCGGGCGGCGAGGAGGAGGACATTGGCGGGCTGCTCCGGGGCCACGGCGAACCAGGCTTCCGCCTCTTTCTTGGTGGCCAGCCCTTTGTAATGCTGATGGACCATGGCGGGCGAGTTGCCGGCCTGCTGGGCGGTCAGGTTCTCGTTGCCGTGCAAGGCGAAGTGGTAGGAGCAAAAGGCGTGGCGCAACCAATTAGGTTTGCGCTGAACCGGAACCAGCCTGCCTTTGACCTCGACGCGCGTCCCTTCGCAGAGGGCAACGAAATGCTGCTGCCAGGTGATTTCGTGAAGGCCGCAAAGCTGGCCCTCCGTGAAGGCGCGGTATGGTTCGAGCCAAGCGGCCAGGGCGGGGCAGATTTCGACAAGGCGGCGCTGGCGGGTCTTGGCCTTGCCGGCCGTAACCTCGATGTGATTCTCGACGCGCCAAACATCCTGCCAGGTCAACCGGAGCAATTCGGCGGTCCGGAGTCCGGCCAGTCCGCCGATGGCGATCATGGCGCGCATGGAGCTTTCCTCCGGCCCGTCCGCGGCTTCAAGTAGTGCCGCCAGTTCGGCGGGGGTGTAAAACTCGATTTCCGCCTCGTTGCCGTGTTCGGGGCGCATGGCGTCTGCCTCGGCCAGGCGGTGGTTCACGGGCAGGTAATCCTTGCGGACCGCCCATTGGAGGAATTGGCGGATGGCGGCCCGGTGATGATTCCGGGCTTTTGAGGAGGCAACCGGTTTGCCGTTGCGGGACCTTGATTTCAGGTCGGCGAGGTTCGAAATGAATGCGTCCAGGTCGTCCTTGGTCAGGTCGGACACGGCTGTGTCGGGGAAGGCGCCCGCGAATCGGCGCAACATAATGGCGCGGTTGTAGGCGTACTTCGGTGAGAGTTGCGCCCGCCGGCCATCGGCAGCTCTGGTGCGCGGCTCTTCGGTGGCTATCAATTCCTCGACGGCCTCCGCGAGATCCTTCCGGCGCACCATGACGGCAGTGCTGAGGAACCCGTCAACGGCCTCGGCGAGTGTGCGTCCGTTAAGCCGAGCAACCGCCTCACAGTAGCCGGAAATTCCAGCAAGCAGGGAAACGCGCTGTCCAGTGTCTCGGTAGAAGCGTTGGAGCCGCTGAAGCGCAGCCAGGGCGTCACTGGTCTGCCCGGGCGATAGAACGGCGGCCTGGGAGCTTTTGACTAGGTCCCCGACCACCTTGTCTCCCTCGCGCTTGGCCTCGCTGTAGGTGGCACAGTCCTTCACCCGGCTCACCGGCCTGCCATCGACCCGCGTGCGCCAGTAAAGGCGATAGCCTCCGGGCGCTTATAGATGGTCGCCAAGACCTTGCCTTTGCCACGATGTCGGAGGCGCTTGGGGCATTTCACGTTCTGTTCGCTCTGTTCGCTTTCGTCCCGTAACCGCCCCAAAATATTGGGGGAATCTTGGGGGAAAGCGGCCAACCCACCATTTTCCCCAGGAAAACTGGTGCGCATAGCAGGACTTGAACCTGCACGGGTTACCCCACTACCACCTCAAAGTAGCGCGTCTGCCAATTCCGCCATATGCGCCTGCGGCTGCCATCAATGAACCAGCCCTCGGCCCAGAGTGCAAGCAGATTCGTGGAACGGCTGGAGTTTTCAGATTGCGGAGCGAGAGTGAGTTGGGTATGAGAACAGCCAGAGAACCGGAAAGAGAAATGGGCGAAGTTAAAGTCCAGGTGAACCTGATGAACCTCCTTGATGCCGAAGCGGTCGAGGAAGGCCGGCTCCGCCCCGCCCAGGCTCGAGCGGTGGTGGCCACAGGCATGGTCGATACCGGCGCCGTGCGCTCCGTTTTGCCGCCGCATGTCGCGGAGCGGCTTGGACTCAAGACGCGGCGGCGGCAAGTCGTCGAGTATGCCGATGGGCGCAAGGAAGCGGTCGGCGTGGTCCGAGGCGTCATTTTTCAGATTATGGGGCGTGAGGCCGAAGAGGAGGCTTATGTACTGGGCGACGAAGTGCTCATCGGCCAAACAGTGCTTGAGGTCATGGACCTACAGGTGGATTGCAGGCGGCGCTGTTTGGTGCCCAATCCGGCACATCCCGACCAACCCGTGAATAAACTCAAGGCGGTTTCTCCGCCCCTTGTTTCGCGGTCCCTAACTCGGTAGTGGTCATTGGGGACCCGCGCCCCACGAACTGTAAATATTCGGGCAAACAGGAGAAAACAGAGAAAACGGCGAAGGGTATTCGTGGCTTCCAACGGGGGGCGATGGCTCACGCAGATCACCTGCCCGTGCGCAATTGCCAGCCCCCGCCAACGGGGCTCTCGCTCGGCTGCCTGCCTCAGTTTCCTCTGTTGCCTCCTGTTTAGCCGAATGTTTACCACGAACTAATCGCCAAACAGGCCGAATATCCGCTCAATTCCACGCCACAGCCCCGGTTCGGAGGGTCTGAACAGGTTCCCTTTGGCCTCCTCAAGATCGAACTGCATCAGGACGCCGACGCTATCGGCCCCCCGGCCGTGGGAGCGAATCGCGTTGATACCGTAGCCATACCCAATGGCAACCCGCCACGAACGCGCCTTATACAGGAGGCCGGCGCCCACCCCACTTTGCCAGTTTCCGGGCTGGGTCAGTCCGGGCAGATAGTTCACCCAGGCGGCGGCGGCGCTCAGGTCGAGGTTCCAATGCTGCTTTTGGTCGAAGGGGATGATGTAATTCCCGCTGAGCAGGACAAAGTCTTTGGCGCTGATTTCCTGGTAATAATACCCCGGCAGCGAGAGGGGGAACTCAGAGACCAATGGCAAGAGCCCTCCAAGCCGATAGGCGCTGAAGCGGTCGGCGTCCAGACTCGTTCCCGCCGTAAGGTCCGCGTGAAAGCTGTGCTTAAGCTTGGGCAAGGTATAGCCCAGACCCGCCTGTGCCCAAAACAGGTGCGACTGCGGCTCCAGCGTGCGATCGTCATAGCCGTAAGTGCCTGAGGTTGACCGGAACCGGCCCTCGTACCAGGCCGACAATTCCATCGAGAAGGCGGGAAAGAGCGTTGGGGCGCGCCCCCCCCACCGGACGCCCGCGCGCACTGAATAAGTCTCATGATCGGGAGGCAGTTCAAAATTGTCAGCGGTGTCGCTGTTGCGGGAGTAAGTGGCATAGTGGCCCAGGCCCCGCAATACCCCGTAAAGGGGAATTGTTTGCCCCGGGTTGAAGAGGTGATAGACGCTTAAGCCGAATTCGCCGCCATGACCGTCGAACGATTCCGCCGGCAGAAATGTGCCCTGGTGGATTTCGTCGTAGGAATCCGCGAAGCCGCCTCCGGCCAGATCGATTCCCAGGTCGGTGTTTGGGCCGAGCAGATGACGAAAGCCCAACTCTGAATCCAGGTAAGTTGGCGCGATAGCCAGCCGCAAGGCCATATTCGTGTTTACAAACTCCGGCTCGTTCAGGTAGAAAAAGGCGTAAGCCGAAAGCGGCGGATGACCTTCCAGGGCGGCGTTATAGCCCAACTGAATGAGCTCGCGTTTTGTGGAGTCGATCTGGCCGATGGAGTTCAACGGACCAAGGCACCCCGCCACGGATAACATGAGCAGCCAACGCTGAAAACGTATCACGGGGCTGTTTGTTAGCCGAAAGCCGGCGTGTGGGCAAGTGCCGGATGAGCGCATTGAGCAGTTCATCTTAGATTTGGGAGGGGGGAGAAACCGAAAGCGGCGGTCCGCGCCGCACTCCAGGGGTTCCAGCCTTGCAGTTGCTTTTGGCCTCTTCTTCCGGCATGCTCAATGTATGGCGGCCACGCCGATAATCGCCCTGGTCATTGTGCTGGTATTCGGAGGGGCAAGTTTCTTTTTTGCCCTGGCGGAGACCGCTCTCTTTTCTCTGAGCAAATGGCAGGCGCGCCATCTGGCTGAGCGCGAGCCGCAGAGCGGCGGGACGGTCTTGCGATTGCTGGCCAGCCCGGAGGACATGCTGGCGACGATGGTCCTGGGCAATACCTTCGCTACCGCCGCGATGCTGGCTATGGCTCTCTGGATGGCAATAACCGGGCGCTGGCCGCTGGCGGGCACGGTGGCCGGGCTGCTAGTGTTGGTGCTTTTCGGCTGCGAAGTGCTCCCCAAGACCATGGCCGTGCGCCAAGCCGAGCGGTGGTCACTCAGAGTAGCCCGGCCTCTGTTGCTCGTGCTGGTGGCCAGCGCCCCGCTCTGCCGAGTGGCCCAGAAGATCAACCTGTTGCTCCTTAGGCTGATGACTTCCAGCACACTCTATCCTCAAAGTGTGCTGACGGACGCTGACTACCAGGAACTTCTTGAGATGGCCTACCAACAGGGGACCCTGGCCGAATCGGAAAAGGAGATCATTCTCCAAATCATTAGCCTCGACCGGCGCACGGCCGGGGAGGTCATGAAAGCGCGTCCTCAAATGGCCGCGCTTTCCGACGAGCTCTCCATCGAGGAGATGATCGCCGCCGCCCGCCGCTACCGCCACCGCCGCCTGCCGCTCTATGACGAAACTCCGGATACGATTGTGGGCATCCTCAACACCCGGGCCTTGCTGCTGGGGCCCGCCCTCGACCTGGCCGACGCCATTGAGTTTCCTTCGTTTGTGCCCGAATCGATGAACCTCCTTCAACTCCTCAAGAGCCTCCAACTCCAGCAGCGCGGGCTGGCGATTGTTCTCGATGAATTCGGCGGCACGGCCGGCATCGTGACCCTGGAGGATATTCTGGAGGAGGTGATCGGCAAGATACGGGACGAGGAGGAGCCGGAGGGATTCGTCCTGGAGAACCTGGGACCGGGGCGGTGGCGGGTCGCGGGCACCTTGCGCCTGGACGATTTCCGGCGCGAATACCCGGCTTTAGGCGATGTGCCGGAGGTCGAGACCATGGGCGGGCTGCTCATGAGCCTTTTGGAGGTTGTCCCCAAGCCGGGCGAGGCGGCCAACTTTCGCGGACTGAAGCTGACCACCCGGATTGCGGACGAGCGCCGGGTGCGCGAGATTCTGGTTGAAAAGGCCAAATAAGCGCCGAACCTATGGATCATGACCTTCTTGCCTGGTGCGTCTTCGGCGTCTGCCTGGCGCTTTCGTTCCTCCTTTCCGGAATGGAGGCGGGGGTGTTCGCCCTGAGCAGGCTCCAGATACGGCAACAGGTGCGCGCTGGGCGGCTCTCGGCGCAGGTCCTGCACGAGTATCTGGAACATCCCGAGACATTTTTGTGGACAATCCTGGTCGGCAATACATTGGCGAACTTTCTGATTCTCGGCTGGTTGATCATCGTGGTGCATCGGGCCTTGGCCTATCACCTGGTTTGGTTTTCCCTTGTCTATGCCATCACGGTATTCCTGTTCTACAGCCTCTTCGATCTGCTCCCGAAAATGCTCTTTCGCAAGCGTCCGACCCGCCTCTGCCTGCTGCTGGCGCGGCCCTTCAGGGCGGTCGATTTTGCCCTGCGCCCGCTCGTCAAGCTGGTGGAATGGGTCTCCGGCCTCCTCTTGCGGTGGCGCGGAGGGCGGGCTTTCACCGGCCGGCTATTCGGCAATCGCGAGGAACTCCGATGGGTCATGCAGCAATCGGCCCAGGCCCTGACCTCGGAGGAGCGCACGATGATTAACCGCGTTTTGGACCTGCAAGGGCTGACGGTTCGCCAGGTCATGAAACCCCTGGCGCAGGCGGTCACTCTCTCCGTTCACACGCCGGTCGGGCAGGCCCTAAGCGTTTTCCGCGACCGCAACTTCTCCCGCCTGCCCGTCTGCGAGGAGCGCGACGGCCAATCGCGGGTTGCCGGTTTTGTGACCCTGAGCACGCTGCTCTACCAAACGGATTTGGACGTGGAGCGGCCGGTGGGCGAGCACGTCAAACCCGCCCTGTATCTCGACGAAGACCTGCGGCTGGAGGTGGCCCTGCGCCGGATGCAGCGCAGCGGGCGGCGCCTGGCTATCGTTCTGGGCCGCGACCGGCGGGAGAGCGGCATCATCAGCCTGCAAGACGTGCTCCGGGTCATATTCGGCGAGGTGAATCTGTAGCATGACCGGCGACAGCGCCATCTCCATCGTGCTCCGGGTCTTGGCGGTGCTGTTGCTTGTGTTGCTCAATGGCTTCTTTGTCTCGGCCGAGTTTGCCTTGGTCAAGGTTCGCGACACCCAATTGAGTCCGCTCATCGGGCGGGGACACCGGAGGGCGCGGGTGGCCAACACAATCCTGCATCGGCTGGACTCGTTCCTCAGTGCCGCGCAACTGGGCATTACGCTGGCCAGCCTGGGCCTGGGCTGGATTGGTGAACCGGTGTTTGTAGCCATCCTGCACCCGCTTTTCAACTGGATGCATCTTCAATCCGAGGAGGCGCGGCACACCCTGGCATTCGCCGTCGGCTTCACCACCATCACTTTCCTGCACATCAGCGCCGGGGAGCAGGCCCCCAAATGGCTGGCGATTCAGAAGCCCCTGCCCACAGTGTTGACCATCGCCTATCCGCTATATTGGTTCCACCGGATTGCCTATCCCTTTGTCATTGCTCTCAACACCACCTCCCAATGGCTCCTTCAGCAGGTCGGATTGGCCGCCGTCTCCGAAGTCGAACGCGCCCACTCGGAGGAGGAACTGCGGCTGCTCTTTGCGGCGGCCCAGAAGCAGGCAGGAGTCTCCTCCTTCTCGCGCGATCTCCTGCTCAACGCCCTCGACCTTCGCCATCGCCTGGCCAGGGAGGTCATGCGGCCACGGCACGAAATCGTCTGCCTGAATACGGAGGCCAGCATCGCCGAGTGCCTCGACACGGCCGAGAAGACCCGTTATTCACGCCTCCCTTTGTGTGAAGGAGGCGACTTGGACAAGACCCTGGGCGTCGTTCACATCAAGGACCTTTACGCCATGCGCCTGAAAACGCGGAGCGGGGCGGACCTGGCTTCAGTAGCCCGCAAATTGATCTATGTCCCCGAGACCGCGCACCTGGAGCGGCTCCTCAAATTGTTCCTGGAACGAAAGATGCATTTCGCCATCGTGGTCGATGAATACGGCGGCACCACCGGACTGGCAACCATGGAGAATATCCTCGAGGAGCTCGTCGGCCAGATCCAGGATGAGTTTGACCAGGAAAAGCCCCTGGTGGTCCGAACTTCGGAGAACTCGTGGCAGATTGCCGGCGCGTTGCCGTTGCATGAACTGGAGGAGTTGGTCGGCCAACCGCTCCAGGAGGAAGGCATCAGCACCGTCAGCGGCTGGATTACCCATCGGCTGGGCGGCTTCCCAAAAGCCGGAGATAAGGTCGAACTAGGCCGTTACCGCCTGCGCGTTGAAGAAGTGGCCGGCATTCTCGTGACGCGGCTCAACCTGGAAGCCTCTCTGCGGGACGGACAGGCCTGATTAGACCATGAATGCTCCTGCTGGGCCGCCCCTGAGGGCCACCTGAACCTGTCCGGCTTTGGCCGGACTGGCTACCTCAACTGGTAGAACCCAGGCTGAGGGTTGGTAATGGTCTTATCCTTCGCCTTCATTTCATAAAGCCTGAGACGAAGGCTCTCGGCGTTGGTATTCTCTCCCCGCAAGGCGGAGACCCTCTGCAGGATTTCCTTCTTGCTCATCGCCTCCCCCGACCCAAGCGCCTCGAGGACCGCCGCCTGAATCGTGAGCTTCGCATCGCCTTTGAGCGATGGATGCGCCTTGCGCCTCTGACTCCCGGCCACCCTGGGTTTGGATGGCGCCTCAGAGCCTTCAGCCGCGCCCAGCAGTTCGTTCAGTTCGGCTTGGAGCGCGTCGATTCGTTCCTTGATGTCAGCGGCCTTTCGTAGTTGTTGTGGTGATAAATCGGACAGTTGCATATCGGGGAAGCTTAGCGAATCTCGCGGCGAAGTCAACGACGATTAGATATGGGTGGCCAACTCGTCAGTGGTTGCGCGGGCGACTTACCGCGCCGCCCATGTGGAACTTGGGCGCTTCGGAGCCAAGGTATCCAGCCAATGGGGAGTTGGAGGGCTGGCTTCTATCAGGCCTAAAGGGGCCCCAGACGTTCACGGAAACTGACCCGGCTTTGCTCACGGAAAAGGAATCCACTCGACGGGAGAGGATTGGCGTCGCCTGTTCTCCAGGAGGCGGTGTTCCCTTTCCGAGCAGGGCAGTTTTAGTCGGAGGATTCCGAGCAAGCGAGGGGGGTGGTTCTAAGCGAGGGGCGATGATTGGGCGCTGGGCGCTTGACTTGGGTGACCTTCATCTTGCCCCTTGTGCCGGAGCGAAAGGCCGCAGCTCCAGGACTTGAAAACCGGCGGGTGCTATATGGACTGGCCACTCCATGTCGCCATTTGGCCGGCGGAGGGCTGCAACACGCCCGCCCGTTTCCGCATCTTTCACGATGGAAGCGGCTGCCGCCCGCAGTCCAATCGCCATAGGATGAAACCGGACGGACCCGTTGTAAGCCTGCCCGCTGCAATTGGCCAGCGTAAGCCAAACCTCCGACCCTTCGACCGTCGGCACTACCTCTATTGAGTCGTCTTGCGGTTTCAGGGTCTCATAGGGCTGGAGATAGGCAACCGTCTGTTCAAGCGTCTTGAGAATAGGATGTTTCTTGGCGTAAGCCTTCAGGGCAGGCAGAGTCCCCGCTTCGTCCCCTAAATCGACCACGGCTCGAAAGCGTCGAAGGCTGACTATTCCTCGCTCCACCTGCTCATCACTCACAAACTGAGGCAGCACGTGATAATGCCGCCAAAAGTCACCCAGCTCCCGCGCCAGATTCGGGTCGGCGTTGAGGTTGCCGCTTAGGGAGATTTGACGCAAAGGCACGATCGCAGCCACTGGCTGCCAGGGCATGACTCCCTGAATAACCTTCGTCAGGATCCGATGGAATTGTTGGTAAACCTGCCAGCCCTGAACGAATCCAAGATGCTCCCGCGAAGGGGGATAGATAAAGAAATCTTCTCCCACTTCATAGGGTGCGTCCAGCCCGATATGGCCCAGCCACTGCGGAGCTTCAGGCCGGAGGTCTGGTCTGCCGGGGGTCCATTCGTTCAAGAGAGGAACTCCATAATAGCGTGCCATGCTGCCAAAAAGCAGCGCCAACCCCGTCGTGTCACAATCATCGAGATTGACAATCGCGTGGTATTTCCTCGCCAGGCGGAAGAACATGTCGGGATCATTCCCTTGCACCTCCGGGCCAATTCTCCCGCAGATGCCGCCTCCCCAGGAATAGAGCAGGGTCGCTTGGGTATGTTCGCGCACTAGCCGCGAGATGGCGGCAAAACCCTCTTCGGCGCTATATTGACGAAAACGCTGGTAAAGAGGAAACAATGGCTCGCCCGGCCTCCCCACCGGCACCGCGCTCCAGGCACGGTAGGAGGTATGCCAGCGGCGGTTGAACCTGGCGACAGTTTTATACGTTTGTGGAAGCCACCGGTAAAAGGCTTGAACGTCGGCCGGCGCGTAACCGGTGACCCCGTGAGAACCCCGCGGCGCCGGCCCCCACTCCGAATCCAGCCATCCATACGCGGCGTACACGCCGCCGAAGCCCGGACTGCGCTTTACGTGGTCAATCGTACGCGCAACGTAGTCAAAATAAGCCTTGCGCGAGGTCGGATCCCACCAAGGCGGCTCGAGAGCCTTGACGCCGTCACTGGAAAGGTCGCGGGCCGTAATCCAGGCCGGAGGGTTCTTGCCTGGTCCACCCCAAACGCTTTCCCAAAACAGCAGGTAAATCTTCAGATGGGATTTTGCCGCCTCGGCCATATAACGATCCAGCAATTGGAAATCATAGCGATTCTCTCGAGGTTCGATGTTTCCCCAGTCCAAGTTGATTTCCACCCCATTCATCCCGTCCTGCGCCAGCGCCGCAAAGTCCCCGTTACTCCAAGGGATGTTGTGCGGCTTTGTGAAGTCAACTTGAGCCCACCAAAGGGGCTGACTGCGGCTGGGCATCCCCGGCCAGTTTTGCCAGAGCATTCCGCCGCGGCCATTGGAGCAGCCGATAGCCGGATAGAAGATAATGAGCGCTAAAGCGACAATCCCTAATTTCGCCCTCCATCCCTGCTTGCAGGTCAGCGCCACGAGGGCCTCAAAGGCTTGAGTGGACTGCGTCTTGGTAAGTCCCACCCTCTCCGCGATAGAAGCGGTAATCTGCGATTTGGTTAGGTGTCTTGGCATAAGTTTCAAACGGGTAGTTGGAAGTCCGTGGTTGTCGCTCGAAGACGAGTGGCGGCGCTCAGCGTGTATAATTCGATCTTTAACTCGGCCTTCCGCAGCGGCGCGCAACTCACCTCCACTTCTTGCGAGCCGTTCCCGACGCGGGCGGCGGCCGTGTCAATTGGAAGGCGTGCCAACTGGCGCCATTGGTGGTCGCAAAGCGCGGCGGCCGCTCCCCCGGCGTAGTGCAAGTAACCGCCCTCGGGCAGCGCCTGGTTCGCCAAATCAAACACCTGCACCCCATTGATGCCGATTGTCAACCCGGTCAGAGGATGGGCGGCAGTGGAGTGAAAGGTCCAGCGCAACGGCTGGGGGCCATCCCTATTTTGGAACTGGCATTGGGTCGGCGCCACTCGGGCGCAGTCACGGGTGAACCGCGCCGAATGAACTTCATAAAGGTCCCACTGATGGGGGCCAGCGGCAGCCAGATGAAACTCGCGAGTGTTGTCCCTCAACACAGCCCTGACGTGTGCCGGGAAAGCGCGCTCCAGCCGCGCCGTTTCCCATTGGTTGACCGCCTCCAGGATGGCAGGTGTGGCGCCCCAGCGGCTCGTCGCTTCGCCGGAGGAGACATCGGCCGAGAGTTGCGCCGTGCTGGCCAGACTGGCGACCAGGGCGAAACCGGCGTTAAATCCCGCGGCGCGCGCCAACAGCCATTCGGCGTCGGCGAGGCTGGTATCGGGCCGCAAGGCAAACCAGCCCAACATGCGGGGCATGAGATTACGTTCGAAATAAACCTGATTCTTGAACCGATACAATGTCTGGCTTTCGCGAAAACCCGCGTACCAGGGTTCGCCCCAGTTCATCCGGGTGTAAATGTGCCAATTGAAGTGGCCGGGATTACTGGCGTCGTTGATAACCCGGCCTTGCGCTTGCGGGGACAGTGCCTCATACCAGGCCCGGGTGAAGAGCGTCCGCCCATACTGTCCCATCCCGGTGGACCAGTTGCCCTCCAGCCCGTCGAAGGAGAGTTGCCGGGCGCCGGTATCGTTGCACAGGGCGGCGATGTTGCGGGCCACCTCCTCGGAGAGGCCGGCATCAGTAAGAAACACGTGGTAGGGATGGTCCATGAGTTTGGCGACGGCGGCGTACTGAGCGTGCGCGGCGGCGCGCGTTCCCCAGGCTCCGCGCTGACAATTCAACAAACGCCACGGCGCGGCGTTGGAAACCGAATCGTAGCGGATGAGTTCTTCGCCGATGACCACCGTGTTCATGGTGGTCTTTTTCTGAAAATAATCCGGCGCGGCAACGGGAATTTCCTTCTGAATAGCATCCGCGTCGGCGGTCAGCGCGCTGGCTCCAACCCGGGCCAGGCGTGGGTCCGGCTTTGGCGTAACGTAAGCGTCGTTCGGCGTAATAAAATTGGAGAGCGTGTGGAAGCCAATCCGCAGTCCTGCCCGGCGCGCTTTTTGGTCGCAAGCCCGCAGGCCCTGCCGGCCATGGGGAAAGAAACGTCGCTTAAGCTTGAAGTGACCCCACGTTTCGAAGGCCGAACTGTTGTAAACATATTTCAAACCGGCGCGCTTGGCCATGCTAATGGCGCGGTCTATGCTTTCCTCGCCATAGTCCACAATCAGGTAAGAACAATTGGCCTTGGGCGCCACCTTGCCCCAGATGCCATCCAGGAGCGGATGCGGCAATCCCTCGGCCACCTCAATGGCGCCGATAACGTCAAGGGCGTTCGCGGCCGGACAGCCGAAGAGCGCGACCTTGCTGCCTATGACCCCGCCATCGTTGAAGGCCGGCGCGACAAATTTTGGCAGGCCCCAATTCGCGATGACCCGCTCCCGGTCCCGGTTGCGGCAATAGGCCTGCAACACGCTGCCGAAAGGCCTGGCGCGCGCCGTATCCCCCCGCCACTGCTGGTCGCGGTTCAGCGCCTCCGGCAGGTCCGGGTAATGGCCGTGGTCGTCGGCCATGAAACCGGCCTGGATGTCGTCAGCGGCTGCGGGGTAGCCGCCCAGAGTCTTGGCGTTGAGGGCCTGGATGCCGATGGCGAACCGGTGGTCGCGCACTACACCGACCGTTTCGCCAATGATATCCCCAATGCTCGTCGGATACGGCCCCCATAGCACGAGTTCCACGTGTTTGGGCGTTTCCACCTCAACCACTTCGAACACGACGTGGGTTGCCTTCGCTTCGGCGCGCAACACTGCGGTCACCTCGGCCTCACCATAGCGAAGCGTCAACCGGCCGGTTCCCGCCTCCCACGTGGCCTCACTCGGCGCGCAAAGCGCATCGTGAAGCCGCACACTCAGCAGAGGAGCGGGCTGATTGTCAGCCAGGTAGCCGCGCCCGTCGCTGTTGGCGGAAAGCTCGCTGAGCGAACCGGTGGCATCAATCGCAAAGGTGGCGGCTTGTGTTCGCAGCCTCACCAGCGGGCCACCGGTGGCGGCGCGACCGCCTCCAGCGGGCGCGCGCCCAGGAAGTGCCTGGTGTTGGCCGGGGGCAAAATTCCTGCCCAGCACCAGGCCGCCAACCCCCACCGCCGATTTCCGCAAGAACTCACGCCGTCGATATTCATGTTTGCTTTTACCCATGCCGCCAGCCTAAAAAAATGGTGTGAGGATGTCCCGAACAAATGCTAGCCGCTAGCCAGCAGGCGCTCACGGCAATTGTCAAGACCGTACTGCTGATTTCCAACGGTTTACGGTGACCTTGTCACTGTCCGTGAGCCGGCGCTCAGACCCCTTGTTTTGTCAGCGATAATTGATAATTGAGAACTACTGACATTTTGGCGATGATTTTGGCGTGAGATTGTCACTTCAAGCGGAGCTTCTCGCCCATCCCTGCGTAGTTCTTCCGGCTTTTGAATTGAAGGACTGGACGCTCCGCGGGGCCATGCTTGGGGTGAAATTGTTAATGCCCGGAGTTCGACCGTCCTTTTGGCCGCGACAATAAAATACGCGGCCGCGTATTTTATTGTCGCGCTCACCGGCGGGTGCAACCCCCGGCCAGAGCGATTCCCAAGGCGCGTCGGTCCAATGCAAGGGCGAAGAATGGCGGCAATTGTGACCTTCCAAGACCAAGATTATCGCCAAAATGTAACAACTAAGAGTTGACGGCTATGCGCCTGACCATCGCCGCGAATTTTACGCTTGGCTTGGCGGGTTGGGCGGCTTTTTATCTGGGGGCATGAAAACAGTTTCCACACCTTTTTGGCGCCAGGTTTCGGCCTGGCGGCGCGTTGCCGGCTTTTTCCCGGTTTCTGTTCACCCATTCAGCGGGCGTCTTTGGTTCGCGCGGCAGTTGGCCCTGGCTCTGAGCTTCTGCCTGTCAACTGGCGCGGCCTCGGCGGCGGGACTGATTCTAGCGCGGCATGGGCAGAGCACCTATTCCATCGTCATTGCCCCGGATGCCAGCGCGACGGTGGGGCACGCGGCACAGGAGCTTGCGGGAGACCTGAAGCAGATTTCGGGCGCCACGCTGCCGGTGATGAGCCAGAAGCCCGATGGCCCGGCCATCTTCGTGGGCGCCAGCCCGTTCCTGCCACCGGGCTTCAAAAAGGTGGAACTGAACGCCCTTGCCCAGGAAGGGTTTGTGATGCGTGTCGAGGGCGACAACCTCTACCTGGCAGGCCACGACGACCGGGGCACGCTTTACGCCGTCTATTCCTTCCTCGAAGAGCACCTGGGCGCGCGATGGTATGCGCCGGACGCCACCGTGCTGCCGCGTAGAAAGGTGGTGCGCATTCCGCGCCTGGACGAGACCCAGGCGCCGGCCTTTAACTACCGCGACACGGACGAGCAGATCGTTTTCCAACACCCGCGGTGGGACGCGCATCTCAAGCTCAACGGAGTCAGTGTGCCCGACCGCGGCGACTTGGGGGGCATCAACCGGCTCTTCAACGGGGCGGAAAATTTCTACGGCCTTGTCCCGCCATCCCGTTATTTCGCCGACCATCCCGATTATTACAGCCTCATCAACGGCAGACGAAAGTGCTCCAGGGACTCTCAACTCTGCTTGAGCAATCCGGGTGTGTTCAAGGTCGTGGTTCAGGCGCTCATCGCCCAGGCCAAGGCCAACCCCAAAGAACTTACCTTGGGCCTGTCCCCCAACGATGCCGTGGATGGAAACTGCCAGTGCGCGGCCTGCCGGGCGGCCGATGCTAAGTACGGTTCCCCCGCCGGCACGCTATTGAACTTTGTCAACAAAGTCGCCGCGGCGGTGCAGGCGGCCCTGCCGGGACGCAAAATCTGGCTCGATACGCTGGCCTATCAATACACTCAAAAAGCGCCCACGCCCGGCGCCATTGCCCCGGCCACCAACGTGTTGGTCTGCCTGGCGCCGATCTATGCTTGCGACGGTCATTCGCTGGCCTACGGTCCGCAGAACAAGGCCTCCAAAAGAGCACTGCTCGGGTGGGCAAAGGTGGCGCCGGGCCACCTTCAAATCTGGCACTACGTGGTCAATTTCGCTCACTACGCCCAACCCTATCCCGATTGGGACGAACTGGGCGCCGATATGGCCTATTACCGGGACAACGGCGTTTCGGGCATGTTTTGCGAAGGCGATGTCGCCGGCAACTCCGCCATGCAGCCGTTGCACACGTGGGTCATCGCCCATCTCGTGTGGGACCCGCGCCAGGATGTCTGGAGCCTCATTCGCGATTTCTGCGATGGCTACTACGGCCAGGCCGGTCCGGACATCTACGCCTATCTCCGGCTTTTCCACTATCAGTTGCGGCAACCCGACGTCCACCTGCACCTTTACGATCCTCCCACCTCCAAGCTCTTCAGTCCCGCATTGCTCAGCACGGCGAATCTCCTCTTCGACCACGCGGAAGCGGCGGCCCAGACCCCAAAAATCAGGAACCGCGTCCAGGAGGCGCGCCTGGGGCTGCGCTACATCTACCTGGCCACTCATGTTCCCGGCCGCGACGCGACCGCGGCCCAGCGGGCCGACTTCCGCGCGCGCCTGAATCCGTTTATAGCCGACCTTAAGCGATTCCATTTCACCTCCCTTCGCGAGGGCCATGGGGCCGGCGAATGGATTAGCCAAATGAAGAGGGCGGCGGGCGAATGAATGAATCGCAACCATGAACAAAATCCTTCCACTCCCCCTGGCGGCTGCATTGTTATGCCCGGTACTGCCGGGCCTGGCCGCCGCACCAAAACCCAACATCGTAATAATCTACGGCGATGACATTGGCTTTGGCGATTTGCAGTGTTACGGCGGCAGCCGCGTGCGGACGCCGAACGTGGACCGGCTGGCCAGGGAAGGCCTGCGCTTTGTGAACGGCTACGCAACCTCCGCCACCTGCACCCCGTCGCGCTTTTCCATTTTGACGGGCGAATACGCCTTTCGCCGGAAAGGCAGCGGGGTGCTGCCGGGCGATGCCGCGCTGCTCATTGAGCCGGGCAGTATGACCCTGCCGGCCATTTTGCGGCGCGCGGGTTACGCTACCGCCGCGATCGGCAAATGGCATCTGGGCCTGGGAGCGAAGCGGGGAGCGCAGGACTGGAACGGCGTCATCAAACCCGGCCCGCTGGAAGTGGGGTTCAATCACTGTTTCATCATTCCCGCCACGCCGGACCGCGTGCCGTGCGTCTATGTTCAGGACCACCGCGTCTTCAATCTCGACCCCTCTGATCCGATCCATGTCAGCTACCGCCACGCCCTGCCGGGTGAAGTCACCTACAAGACCATGGACCACCGCGAATTGGTGATGACTTCAAGCGCCGGTCACAACAATGCCGTCATCAATGGCATTGGGCGCATCGGCTATATGACCGGCGGCAAGGCGGCGCTGTGGAAAGACGACGAGATTGAAGAGGTCCTGGCGAAGCAGGCCGTCAATTTTATCGAAAGCGAAAGGAATCATCCGTTTTTCCTCTACTACGCCTCGCACGACATACACGTGCCGCGGGTGCCGAACAAACGGTTCGTGGGCCGGACGGGCATGGGGCCGCGCGGCGATGAGTTGGCGGAGTTTGACTGGGCGGTGGGCCAGATTCTCAAAACGCTCGACCGGCTGAAACTGACGGACAACACCCTGGTGATTTTGAGCAGCGACAACGGCCCGGTGCTGGACGACGGCTACAACGACCAGGCCAACCAACTGCTGGGCAATCACAAACCGGCCGGCCCGCTGCGCGCGGGCAAATACAGCATTTTCGACGGTGGGACGCGGGTGCCGTTCATTGTCTGCTGGCCCGGCAAAGTCAAACCCGGCGTGTCGCAGGCGCTGGTCAGTCAGGTGGACTTGGCGGCGTCGTTTGCGGCCCTGACCGGACAGAGGTTGGGGGCGGGCGACTGTCCCGACAGTCAGGACGTGCTGCCTGCCTTGCTGGGGCAGTCACCAACCGGGCGCCAGAGTCTGGTGGAGTGGGATCAAGGACGGGAGAAGGCGCTACGCGCCGGTGACTGGAAATTCGTTTTGCCGGGGCGGACTTGCGACGGCTTGGGGCCTTGGAAGCGCGTGAAGATTCCGGCGCCAGGATTCCTGTTCAATCTGGCAGATGACCCAGGCGAAAAGACGAATCTTGCCAACACGCATCCGCACAAAGCCGCCGCCTTGGCCGCGCGCCTTTCCGAGATTGATTCCCAATTTCCGCGCCACGCTGATCCCGCGGCGGGGTTAAGGGGTCAAAGAACGGAATCCAAAGCCCCCTGACGCAATCTTCGATTCAGTCCATCCTGACCGGACGGCGAGATTCCTTTTTTAGCGCCTGGCGGGATTTGTCAGCCAGCATCCGTTCCTTGGCACGCCGGCTCCGGCTTCGCTTCTGCCGGCGTATTTTTTCGGCCTGGGCGCGCTTGGCGGCAACATAACCCTTTTGCGCCTCTTCAATCTTGTCCAGGAGCAGGCGGCGGGCGATGAATCGGTTTAGTCCCTGCTGGCGCGTCGTCTGGCATTTGACCTGCAGTCCCGTGGGGCGGTGCATCAGCATCACGCAGGTGGCGGTCTTGTTGACGTTTTGCCCGCCGTGCCCGCCGGAGCGGACGAACGTCTCCTCGATGTCCATTTCGCTCACACCGAGCTGGGCCATGCGATGGGCCAGTTGCTCCTGCTTTTCCGAACTGACGGTTGGCGCGCTCAAGGGGGAATGGAATCATCACCGAGCCGAGTCGCTGAGCTCAAACGGCTGTTCGCCGGGCTTGAACCTGCCCAATTCGACAATCAAGTCCTCGATAACCCAGCCGGCGCGCATGCTCTGGAGGCGGTCCGCGGCGGCGCCATGTTGCCACACCGCGTAGGCCAGCGCCCTCAGTGGGTCCTCCTGCAGGGCGGGCTGGGCCAATAGCCCTGTAATAAAGCCGGAAAGGACGTCTCCGCTGCCGCCTTGAGCCAGATGCGGGTTGCCGCTGGAGTTGACCAGGACATCGCCCGTGGAGCGCCCGACGAGGGTCTGATGGCCCTTAAGGACGACCCACGAATTCCCAAACCGCTGGGAAATGTTCCGCAATGCGGCCACCCGGTTAGTCTGGACCTGCTCGGAAGTGCCGCGCACCATTCGGGCCGCCTCGCCTGGATGGGGGGTGATCACGCGCACAGCGTTTCGGCGAGGGGTTTCGAGCGGGACCCAGTCCAGCGCGCTGGCATCCACCACCATCGGCGTTTCGGAATCGCGCCACAAATGCCGGGTGAACATTTTTAGCTGGTCCGGCACGTCGGTCGCCGCCAAACCTGGGCCAATAAGAACGGCGTCATAAAGGGCGGTGAGTTTCGCGCTTGGGCGCCAAGGCGAAACCATCACCGATTGAAGCTGGGGCGCCACCACGTAATAAACCGATTCAAGGGTGTAGAGGGTGATGAGTCCCGGTTGGGCGCGCTGGGCGCCTTTCGCGCTCATCACCGCCGCTCCATGGAACCCGAGGCTGCCGGCGAGGATGGCCAAGTGTCCGTAACTGCCTTTGTGGGTCGCGACCTCGCGGAGAGGGGGAAAACCCTTGAAATCCTCCGGGACGATCCATTTGACGTCGCTGGTTGCCGGACAGGGGACAAGACCGACGTCGGAAGCGACTTCAAGCCGGCCAACAAAGGGGCAGGCGTGGGACTGAAGCAGGCCGACTTTGGGTGCGCCGACCGTCAAGGTAACGGCGGCGCGGACCGCCGCGCCCTGGCTCTGACCGCTATCGGCATCCAACCCTGATGGCACATCGACGGCCAGAACACGCGCCCGCTGGTCGTTGAGCCGCTCGATGAAGGCGACCCATTCCGGGCTAAGGGGACGGTTCAAGCCAATGCCGAAGAGGCCGTCGATAACCAGCGCGACCGGGGTGGAAAGCAGCGCCTCCAGCTTGGAGATGTCCGCCGCGGGGTCGCCAACCTCCAACACATCGACGCTGCGCGCCGCCAGGTGCTCACGGGCGCATCGGGCGTCCTCGCCGTTGTGACCCTTGCCAGCCAGGATGACCACCCGCTCCCCGGGCCGCGTCAATTCCAGCGCCCGGCGCCCAACACAGGCCCCAACCCGCCGTATGACTTCGTCCTCGGTCTGGCCCGAAGCCCAGGTAGCCCGTTCCCATTCGCGCATTTGTTCGACGTTGATTACCGGAAGTGACATGGCAGAAACTTACCTATACGCCGCCCCCAAGCACAAGCTTCAAGGGGCGGGATAGGGGCATCTGGGGGGCCCGCATCCTTCGTGGTTGCGTGAGGGCTGGCGTTCCCGGCAAAATGGGCGAGTCTATTTGGCATGAGTCCCATAGCATTACGCGAAAGCAAAGGCTCCTCAATCTCCATGGAGAAAGAGGCCGGCGTTTTACAGCCCGTGGAACGTCCGCACCAGAGCCGATGGCGGCTCCTGCGGGACGTGCTCGAACACGGCGGACCGGGCTATCTCCAGTTCGCCATCACCAATATTTGCAACGCCCGGTGCGATTTCTGCGGCTTTGCCGTGGACCGCTTCGACGCTAAGATGAGGCGCAGTGTGACACTGCAGGAGGCGCGGGACGTGGTCGATATCTGCCTCAAAAACCACGTCGGCTACCTCCTGTTTGTAGGGGGCGAACCATTGGCACATCGAGACCTGCGCGCCATGACGCGATACGCCGCCGAACGCGGGATTCACCCGATGGTTTGCACCAACGGGTCACTCTGGACGGAGGGCAACATGCGCGACCTCGCCGGGGACGGTCTGAGCAGCGTCATTATGTCGATCGATGCCCATGACGTGGCCCGGCACGAGTCAAATCGCGGTTTGCCGGAGGTCTGCCGCAAGATCCAACGCGCCAATGAGGTCTTCTCCCAGCTCGCGGTTCAAACCACGGCCAGTGTCACCGCCAGCCGGCTCATCGACGACTACGAGAAACTGCCCGCCTTCCTGTCAGAACTCGGCTTCCGGAGTTGCACCTTCAGTTACCCCCTGACCAGCCTGGCCTCCAGCTACCTCAGCTTCAGCGATTCCGGCCTGGTCAGTTACACCACCAACGAGCTCATTGAGGTTTTCGAAAAAATAAAGTTGATGAAACACCATAGCGGTTTCCCGGTAGTCAACCCGGCTGAATCGCTTACCGAAATGCAACGGCATCTGCGCAAGGAGCCTGAGAAGTTCGGCTGCCTCGGAGGGCACAAGTACTTTTACCTCGACTGGAACCTGAATCTCTACCGCTGCCACTTCTGGGAGACGCCGATGTGCAACATCTACGAGTTTGACTCATCGAAGCTGATTCGAGACGGCTGCACACGCTGCATGATCGATTGCTACCGCGACCCCAGCGTTCTGCAGTTCGCCGCCATCAGCGCCAGCGATGCCTGGCATCACCTCAAGAGAGGCCAATTCATCAAGGCCGCGAAGAAGATCCTTGATTCCAGAAACATCACCTCAATCAAGGCCGTCTGGGAAGACCGGAAATGGATTGGAGGCGTCTGAGCGGGCTATAGAAGCTAATTGAGAATTGAGAATTAAGAATTGGAAATGGTAAATTGATGCCACTTTGTTGCACTCCAGGCAAATCCATTTCCACCGCGCAGATCGAACCGATGCGGTCTTCCCGAGGACCCCGGAATCGGGGTTCAATTTGAAATTCTCAATTCTTAATTCTCGCTGCGAAAAACAAGTGGTCTGATCGCCGGCTCGGTAGAATCCTCCAGTTTCAAGAATGCTACAGACAAACCAAATCTTGCTGCGTGTGCGCCGAGGGCGAAGCAGTGTGCATCTGAGGCGCGCACAGCGGCATTTCCCATTAGGCATTGGGCATTCACCATTATTCATTGGCAATGCCAAATGCGCAATGCCTAATGCCCAATGCTCAATGAGGTGGGAAAAGCGGTCTGGGGTGCCCCCCACCAGAATACACCCCCCACCCAACCCGCGGTTCCATGCTTAGCCTTCACACCCTCAACCCGCAGCAGCGCCTTGCCGTGGAGACTCTCGACGGCCCGGTGCTGATTCTGGCCGGGGCCGGCACGGGCAAGACCCGCGTCATCACCTATCGCATCGCCCATCTCATCGCGCGTGGCATTCCCAGCGACAACATTCTCGGCGTGACCTTTACCAACAAGGCCGCGCGCGAGATGCAAGAACGGGTCGCCAAACTCGTCGCCAGACCGGCCCGAAACCGGAAGACCGGCGTTCGGGGCGCCCAGGGCACACCCGGCGCCGAGGCCTCATCCCGTCCGACGCTTTGCACTTTCCACTCCCTGTGCGTTCGCATCCTGCGCCAGCACATCGAGAAACTCGGCTATAAGCGCAATTTCGTTATTTACAACGAATCCGAGCAACTCGGCGCGCTCAGGAAAGTCCTGGCGCGTCTCTCCGTCAAGGGCGAGAAGGTCGATGCGCCAACGGTTCTCCATTGGCTCAGCCGTCTCAAGAACGCGGGCGATGAGGGCGCCTTTGCCGCTGGCCCGATTGAATGCGAAATCGCCCAGCAGATCCGTCCGCGCTATGAGTCGGCCTTGCGCGCCTGCAATGCGGTCGATTTTGATGATTTAATTCTGCTGACGTTGCGGCTCTTCGAGGAACAGCCGGATGCCCTCGAGGCCTGCCGAACCAAGTACCGTTACGTGATGGTCGATGAATACCAGGACACCAACGCCGCTCAATTCAAGCTGGTTCACGCCCTCACCTCTACGCATCGCAACCTCTGTGTGGTGGGGGATGACGACCAGAGCATCTACGGATGGCGCGGGGCCCAGATCTCGAACCTGCTCGAAATGGAGAAGCACTTCCCGGAGGTCAAGGTCATCAAGCTGGAGCAGAACTACCGTTCAACCAACACCATCCTCAACGCCGCCAACGCCGTCATCAAGCATAACCTCCGGCGCCGCGGCAAACACCTCTGGTCCCAGAAAGGGGACGGCCCCAAGGTCAACCTTTATACCTTCAAAAACGAAGAAGAGGAGGCGCGGACGATTGTTGAGCAGATCAACTTTGCCCGGCTGGCCCGGCGCACGCCCCTGGCCGAGCACGCCATCCTCTTTCGCACCAACGCCCAGTCCCGGCCGCTGGAAACTGCCCTCCGCCAGGCCGGCGTCCCTTACCATCTGGTGGGCGGCCAAAGCTTCTTTGACCGGCGCGAGGTTCGCGATTTCCTTGCCTACCTCAAGACATTCCTTAACCCGCGCGACGACGTTAGCCTGCTGCGCATCGCCAACGTCCCGGCGCGCGGCATGACGGATGTCACGATGGAACGGCTCCTGGCCGCCAGCCACGAGCACAAGATCTCCGTCTTCGACGTGATGAAAAACCCGGCCGTTGTCGCCACTTTCCAAGCGCGGACCGCTCAGTCCATCGAGGCCTTCGTCCAACTCGTGGAGCAAACTCGTGACCGGCTCCTGCATGGCACCCTCGCCGGTCTTCCCCGCCCTCTTCAGACGTGGGCGGAGGAATTCCTGGACCGGGTCGGCTATTTCAATGATTTGCGGCGGCTCGAAAAGACCGCCGAGGCGGCCGAGGCGAGAATCCGCAATCTGAAGGAGTTGATGGCCACGCTGGATGGCGGCGAATCCGGCTCTCCGCCGGCGTCCGAACGATTGGAACGGTTCCTGGAGGAGATCAGCCTCGACAGCGACCGCAACGATAAAGACGAGGCGCACGGAGACTCCGTCACGCTCATCACCATGCATAGTTGCAAGGGGCTGGAGTTCCCCAACGTCTATGTCGTTGGCATGGAAGACGGCCTCCTGCCGCACGCGCGCTCAAAGGAGGAAGGGACGCTGGACGAGGAACGGCGGCTGTTCTATGTCGCCATCACCCGCGCCATGCGCGGCCTGACCATCAGCCACTGCGCCACACGCCAGAAATTTGGAAAGCCTGCCGTCTGCCACCCCTCGCCCTTCCTCAAAGACCTGCCGCCCGAACTGGTTGAACACGCCGACCAGAAAGCCACCCGCCCGGTTCCGGTCGAATCCGCCAAGAGCATGTTCGACGTCGTCCGCGCCGGCCTGGACTAACGCTACGACCGTAGTGAGGAAAGTGGCCTCACATGGCCCTCACGGGAGCAAAAGGCGGCCGATTCGCTCACGAAAACACGGCGTTTAAATCCGCGGTCAGGCCGGTGGCGGGGTCCTTGGCCACCCCTTCGGCGTATGTTTTGGTAGCGCCGTCGGGGGTGTAGATGCTGATAACTCTTTGGGGCGGATTGACGACCCAGCAACTCTTCACCCCGCTCTGGAGGTAAGCCTCCACTTTCGCCATGACCGCCAGCATCCCCTGTATGGGGGAAAGGATCTCAACGACAAGCACCGGGGGCTCAATCAAATGCACCTCGTCATAACGGAAATCAACGGGCCGGCGGGGGTAAACGGGGAGGTCGGGAGTCAAGGGACGCCCGTTGAGCTGCAGGGACAGCTCGCTGAAGATGCGGTACTCCCTCTGTTTGATAAACTCCGCGACCAGGTTCGTTTGCGCGGCAGCGTGGTTCCTGCTGGGCATGGGTTTCCCTCTCTCTTGTTCGTAAGTTTGAGCGCTTTCCAGGATGGCCGTATTCATGGTTGAATCTTATCACGAGCGGACCGGAAAAGGAAGTCGGAACCGAGCGCCTGTTTCATAAATTCGGCCGCCTGCCGCGGCAACTTGCACCAGCTTTCGCTGGCGCTGACGATGTACGTGCAGCAAGACGGGACCTATCCCGAGGTGAACTCCCTGTTGCCGGAGCTCTATCCATTCCTCCACGCGCCATGGCCAGCGAACAACTACGCGGGCAGGTTCGGGCGAGCCCCCTTCGCTCCCGATGCCTATCTCGGTCCTCGGCAGGGGGTTTATTGCTGCCCCGGGTACAATCGGGTGCAGGGTCAGTTTTGGGATGAGCCGGGCTTGCGTCGGGGCCCGGTACCCGGCGTTGGCGAGTGCGAGTGGGCTTTCGGGAGGTACGCCTACAACTCGGAGGGCATGGAGCGGTGGGCCGAGCCGCTGGCCGATCATATGGACGGTCCGGAGCTCAATGGGCTGGACGACACGCTGGGCAGCTATGGCACAGGAGACGTCAAGCCTTACCCAAACGGCCCAGGCTGGCACCCAATTCACGAGTCAGATGTCGTGGCGCCCAGCGACGTGGTGGGCCTGGCGGACTCGGTGCTGACGTCGGCCTGGTACCTGCAGCAGGGAATCGGAATCGGTGCGCACGCACCCGTGCCGACGGGCCGACTCGATCTCGGCCGCGCCATGGACGACAACTACAGAGGTTACTAGTTCTACAGGGAGGCGGTCCTCGGCCTGCCGGCGGACGACCCGCTGGTCTCGGCCTACCGGCGCCGCCATGGTGGGCGATGGGCCGGTTGGCCGACCGCTTGCCGCTCCCCCGTGGGCTGACGGACATCGCCTTGCAGGTGCTTCTGCTCTACTGGCTGCTGGTCAGTATGCAGTCGGTCTGGCGCGTTTGGGGCCGGGAGCGGTGGACGAAGCTCACCGGCGGCGGGCATCGGGCGCTGGGCGTGAGCGCAGCGGTACGGTAGGGCAGCAACGGATGAATGGATGGTGGATGATGGGTGGGCTGATGGAGCAACGGAGCGGTGGAGCAGTGGAGTGCGGCGGGAAGCGAAACGCGACGCCGCTTTGGCATCGAGCCTGCCGGGCCCCGAGCGATACGCTGCCACTTGCGGAGGCGGAAAGGGCGGACTTTGCGAAGTCCGCCTCGGGGAGCGGCCGCAACGCCGGACCGAGGCGAATTACCGTAAGTCGCTGGTGATCAAGCCCGATCAGGCCCTGACCCCACAGCTATTGGCAAAGTCGCCAGGCCATAATGGCTAACCCATCCGGCTGCGGATGGAGAGAAAATAGGCCGTCAGAATGGCCGCCAGGAGCCAATGCAACCAGCCGGCATCCTTGCGCCTGCCGCTGAAGAGCTTGACAATCGGGTGGCTGATGAAGCCCGGCGCCATGCCGTCGGCAATGGAATACGAAAAAGGGATGCCAACCAGGATGAGAAATACCGGGATGGCCTCGCTGCAATCCTTCCAGTCGATACGGGTGACGTTCTGCAGCATCCTCGTCCCGACGATGACCAAGGCCGGCGCCTGATCGGCGGATAGCTGCCCACCATGGCAATCAAGGGACTGAAGAACAGGGCCAGCAAGAACAGAGCGGCGACAACCAGACCAGTCAAGCCGGTGCGCCCACCTTGCGCCACTCCGGCGGCGCTCTCAATAAAACTCGTCACCGTGCTCGTGCCCAAGGCCGCCCACGCGACCGTGCCGACCGCGTCGGAGAGCATGGCCTGGCGGGCGCGCGGCAGCTTGTTGTCCTGGATGAAACCGGCCTGTTCACAGACGCCAATGAGCGTGCCGACGGTGTCGAAGACGAGCATGAACAGGAATACAAACACAAAGGGCAGCATTTGAGGCGAAAGGGCACGGACCAGGTCCATCTTCAAGAACGTTGGGCCGATTGAGGGCGGGGCGGCGACAATGCCCCTGGCCCATTTGAAATGCTGCGCCAGCCCGGAACCCGCCATTACGCGCCATGACGCCACGCCCGGCAGGGCCACTTGCCACGGGTTTGAGAAGCCTGCCGCGCTCGCCGCCGGGATGGCCGAAAACACGAAGAAAAAGTTTTCGCCCATCCCCGGCGCCTGGGCTATCGGATAGAGGGCATAGAGCGCCATAATGACGGTAGCCAAGGCGGCCGAGAGACAGGTGGCGGTGGTGACCGCGCCGAACTCCATGCCTGTAGGCTTGCCAAACATCGCCCCGGACAGCACCGCCGGCTGCACAAAGATGATGTAGGCCATCGTGAGGAAAGTTGTCAGGCCCGCCAGCACCTCGGTGCGGGCACAGCTCTTATTGGCCGCCAAATGAAAGTGTCTTTCGAGCATGAGCAATGGCTGGAATCCCGTAACGTCCCACGCGACTGCCCAGGTCAGCCTGCTGGGCGCATGGGATAGGAGCGCGGACGCCCTCGTCCGCCCCTC
>JAJYHY010000360.1 GCA_021784555.1 bacterium | reverse complement strand
GGCGCGCAAGCTCTCAACGAGGTTAATGAGGTACTGGGGGAACTCGGTAATCTTAGTTTGCATCCCCAGATTAATGGGGGAACCAGCCCGCTCGGTCCAGATAAATCTAACCTATTGCAACAAAACAGCTTACGCATGAATGTATCCCAAATTCAATGGCAGTGACCCGCCGCCTCCCGTGCCCGGCGCATTTCATCACACCCTGAGGCGCGAGGGACTTTGACAAAACCGCCGGGGAAGGCATCATTTGGGGAAGCAGGGAAAGATGCCCGTTACATACAAAGATTATTACGAGATTCTCGGGGTGCCCCGGAATGCAAGCGATGCGGAGATTAAAAAGGCCTTCCGCAAGCTGGCCCGCCAGTACCACCCTGACGTTGCCAAGAACAAGAAGCAGGCGGAGGAGAAGTTCAAGGAGGTCAATGAGGCCTACGAAGTTCTCGGCGACCCAGCCAAGCGCAAGCGCTATGACGAGCTGGGGGCGAACTGGAGCTCCGGCGCCGAGTTCAGGCCGCCGCCGGGATGGAGTGCCGCCGGGGGTGGCCCATTTCGGGCGCGCGGCCCGCGTGGAGAGGACTACGGGTTTCAATTCGGAGGCACCGGGTTCAGCGACTTTTTCGAGCAGTTCTTCGGCGCAGCGAAAGGACGGGGAGGGGGCGGGTTTGGCAGGCGGGCGCCGATGGAAGAGGAGTTCGCCGCTGAGCGCGGCCAGGATATTGAAGGGGACATCCTCGTCACCCTGGACGAGGTGATGCACGGTTCGGTGCGGGCGGTTTCGGTGCGGCACGGCGTGCTGTGCGAGCATTGCGGCGGAACAGGACGGCGGGCGCGGCATGTCTGTAATGTGTGCGGCGGCACGGGGCAAGTTTCCAAGACGGAGACCTGCCAGGTGAAGATCCCCGCCGGCATTGGCGAGGGCCAGCGGCTGAGGCTGGCCGGGCGCGGGCAGGCGGGGATGGGGGGAGGCAGGGCCGGCGATTTATTTCTGCGAGTGCGCCTGGCCCGGCATCCGGATTTTGAGCCGGATGGGCACAACCTGGTTCACGAGACGGAGCTGGCTCCCTGGGAGGCTGTCCTGGGCGCGAACATCTCCGTGCCGACACTCGACGGCCACGTCAATATCCGCATCCCTCCGGGAACTCAGAATGGGCAAAAGCTCAGGGTGCGCGGGCGCGGACTGCCGGTGCGCGATGGAGCCAGCGGGGATTTGATCGCGGTAATGCGAGTCGAGGTGCCTGACAAGGTGAGCGAGGGTGAGAGGAAGCTCTGGGAGGAGTTGGCGCGCCAGTCGCGCTTCAATCCCAGAACCGGGCCGTAGTCGGCGGCGCTTACGCCCGTTGTGCTTGCCGAACACCGCTAGCTTTAGCCCGGTGAACGCGCGCGCCCGCCGGGAGGAGGCAACTGTTTCAACACTTTTTGTCTCCTCGATCAGGTCCGCGAGGATAGACTGTTGAAACAGTTGTCTCGCTCCGACGCACCGGGCGATTCACCGGGCTAAAGCCAACGGTGTTAATGGAAGGCAAAGTGTCAAGACTCCGGGGGTTCTGGCGGGATGCGCACCCAAGGGGCATTTTCAGAAATGAGGCTTGAAGTCCGGACTTGCGGGTGGGAGAATTATTTGAAATATGAGTACTGAAGTATTGCGGGAGCTTATCCGGTCGAGACGTCCTTTCATGCTGCGGCTCACGGATGGTTCACTGGTGGCTGTGCCTCACCCGGAATTCATCTTCATTACTCAGGACGGTAAGACAGCGATAGTCAATACTGAGGGCGGCCGGATTAGCATACTCGACATTGAATTGGTAAGCGCCCTCGAGACCACGGAAGGAACCGGCCAACAGAAGGGGTAGGAATCGTCAATTGATCCCCAGCTTTGCGAACCTGGCTTTTACCTCTTTGAAATGGAAGTCAAGCGAGCAAAGCTTCTCCAGTTCGCCCGGTTGAAAATGCTTTGAGACTTCGGGGTCACTCTTGAGTTGAGCCAGGAAATCGGCGTCTTGCCTGCCGGCGTGTTTTGCCTCCCAGGTCTTCATGGAATTGCGCTGGACCAGTTCGTAGGCCTCCTCGCGCGTCAGCCCTTTCTTGATCAAGGCCAGCAACACCGTCTGGGAGTTCCATAGTCCAAGAGATAATGCCAGGTTCCGCTCCATATTTGCCGGATAGACCAGCAGCCCCTCGGTGAGCCTGGCCAGGGTGACCAGCATATAATCCAGGAGGGTGCAGGAGTCGGGAAAGATGATGCGCTCAACCGAGCTGTGGCTGATGTCGCGTTCATGCCAGAGGGCGACGTTCTCCATGGCCGCCAGCGCATTGCCTCTCAGCACGCGGGCCAGGCCGCAGAGCCGTTCCCCGGTGATCGGATTGCGCTTGTGCGGCATAGCGCTGGACCCCTTCTGGCCGCGGGCGAAATACTCCTCGGCTTCGAGCACCTCGGTTCGCTGGAGGTGGCGGAACTCGGTGGCCCATCGTTCGATGCTGGCGCCGACCAGCGCCAGCACTCCGACAAATTCGGCATGGAGGTCGCGCTGAACGATCTGGGTGGCAATAGGGGCCGGGCGCAGACCGAGTTTCTCGCAGACGTATTTCTCGATCTCAGGCGAGAGATGGGCGTTGGTGCCCACCGCGCCGGACAGTTTGCCCACAGCGGCGGTTTCACGCGCGGTCGTGAGGCGGCGCAGGGCGCGTCCAAACTCGTCGTACATCAGCGCCATCTTCAGTCCAAAGGTGGTCGGCTCGGCATGAATGCCGTGGCTGCGGCCAATCATGGGCGTGAACTGATACTGTTTGGCTTTGGCGGCGATGACCTTTCGCAGGGCCTCAACGTCCTCGATGAGGATATTGGCGGACTCAACCATCTGGATGGCCATGGCCGTGTCGATAACATCGCTGCTGGTCAGGCCGAAATGGAACCAGCGGCTGGCCGGTGCGCCAATATTCTCGGCCACGTTTGTTGTGAAGGCGATGACGTCGTGGTTGAGCGTGCGCTCCAGTTCCTTGCACCGGTCGATGCTGAAGGCGGCGCGGGTCTTGATTTGCGCCAAATCGGTTTCGGGCACGAGGCCGTGGGCGCAAAGGGCTTCACTGGCCAGAAGCTCAACGCGCAGCCAGATTTCCAGCTTGCGCTGTTCGCTCCAAATCTCCCGCATCGCCGGGCGCGAATAACGTTGAATCATGTTAAAATCCCATCCGTGCCAGTTCCATCTCCAGCGCGGCCTGGAACTCCTGCAGATCGTCAGGCGGCGGCCGGTAGCCGGGTTGAGTCGGGATCAGACCCAGGCGCCCCATTTGATCGAAATACCATTCCGCCTTATTCCCGTCCGAAAAGGTGACTTTGCCGCTGGCGATGGCGTTGGGACGAGCGACTTGATCCACACTCAAGGAGACGCCGCCCGCCTCTGAGGAGGTCTGTGGTTGCGGCGAGGCAGCCGGTTTCGCCCCGCGGGCAGGTGGAGCGCCGGGCGGCCCCTGGAGGATGGGGCTGGCGGCTTGGGAAGGCGTGACGTCCTTGGGGGTAAGCTTCAGGTCGTCCACCAGCAAGCGGACATCCATATAGGTCAGGCGCAGCCCCAATTCATCGGCAAGCCGGGTTTGGATCTCGGAAAGCTTGAGCCCTTGGGCAATCCATTCAGCGACCTTTTTGCGTTGTCCCTCGTCCAGATTCATAAAGTGTTCGTCATTTAATTGCCGCGATTGCGGAAGGATTCAACTCTTTTTTGTAGGAAAGAGATTGGGTAACTGCTTGGGTCAAGCTGCCTGACGCCATGCGGTCGGCGCGCGGACACCCTCGTCCGCCTTTCCAGGAGGCTGCGGTCGCGGACGAGGGCGTCCGCGCTCCTATCACCATGGCCACTCACAGAATTACTTGGCAAAAGGTCACCCTTTCGTGTTTAGTCCCGGCGGCTATGAGCAAGACAGCATTGATGTTTGCGGGACAAGGCGCCCAGGTGGTGGGCATGGGCAAGGACCTGGCAGAGGCGTTTCCCGACGCGGCGGCGTGGTT
The DNA here is from genome assembly GCA_021784555.1 of bacterium. Classification (GTDB taxonomy): domain Bacteria; phylum Verrucomicrobiota; class Verrucomicrobiia; order Limisphaerales; family UBA8199; genus JAJYHY01. Next base: position 4,607 of record JAJYHY010000360.1, on the reverse strand, counting down.
CGAGCGCGGCAACGCTGTCCTGGGCTATGATCTTGCCGCGATTTGTTTCATTGGACCGGAAGCGGAACTGACCAAGACCGAGCATGCGCAACCGGGGATTTTCCTGGCGAGCTGGATTTGCTTTCAGATGCTCAAGGCGCGCGTGCCCAACCTGGCCTTTGATGCCGCAGCCGGCCTCTCCCTGGGCGAGTTTACGGCCCTGGCCGCAGCCGGTTCTTTGACGTTTGAGGGCGCCCTGAGGCTGGTGCGGCAGCGGGGGCGCTTCATGCAGGAGGCCTGCGAGGCGACTCGCGGCGGGATGGCGGCCATCATCGGCCTGGACGAGCCGGCAACCCGAGAAATCTGTGCCCAGACGGGCGTTACCCTTGCGAACCTCAATTGTCCCGGTCAACTGGTCATCTCCGGCCCAGCCGAGGGGATTGAACGCGCCTGCGAGCTGGCTAAGGGGCGGGGAGCGCGGCGGGCCCTCCCGCTCGCGGTTGCCGGCGCCTACCATTCACCATTGATGGCGGAGGCACAGACGAAGCTGGAGCCGGAACTGCGACAAGCCCGCTTGGCGCCGACAACCGTGAGCGTTATATGCAACGTGACCGCACGCCCGCATGGCGAGCCGGAATCGATCCGGACGAGGCTGCTGGAGCAGGTAACCGCCCCGGTGCGTTGGGAAGAGTCGATGCGATACCTCCTGGGCCAGGGTTTCACGAGATTTATTGAATTAGGGCCGGGAACCGCCCTGAGCGGTTTCATGAAGCGGATCGACAAGACCGTCGAAGTGCTGAGCGTGGGGAATCTGCCGGGTCTGGAATTAGCCGCGGCCTTCTCAATAAGTTGACAATCGGCCTTGAATCACCGACAACTTAGCCCCGCATGAGCCAACTGGCTGGTCAGATTGCTATTGTAACCGGCGCCGGGCGGGGAATTGGGCGCGCCATCGCCCTGAAATTCGCCTCGGAGGGGGCCGATGTTGCCTGTGTCTCGCGCACGTCCGCGAATGCCGAAAAGGTCGCGGAGGAGGTGCGCGGGGCGGACCGTCGCGCCTGGGCGTGCGCGGTGGACGTGGCGGACGCGGAGGCAGTAACGGCAACGGCGGAAAAACTTCTGGCGGAGGCCGGGCGCATCGACATCCTGGTCAACAACGCCGGTGTGACGCGGGACGGATTGTTGATGCGGATGAGCGATGCGGATTGGGATACGGTGCTGGATACCAATCTGAAGGGGGCGTTTCTCTTCACGAGGGCCTTGGCGCGAAGCTTCTTGAAGCAGCGTTCCGGACGTATTATCAATGTGTCGTCGGTTATCGGCTTGACGGGTAACGCGGGCCAAGCCAACTATGGCGCCAGCAAGGCGGGATTGCTTGGCTTGACCCGGTCTGTGGCGCGCGAGTTTGCCTCGCGAGGCATTACCGTTAACGCGGTGGCACCTGGCTTTATTGAGACGGACATGACAGCGGGTTTGGGAGAGGAACTGCGCCAGGGAGCGCTTAGGAGCATCCCCCTGGGCCGATTTGGCCAGCCGGAGGACGTAGCGGAGGCGGTGCTGTTCCTGGCGGGGCCCGGAGGGCGGTACATTACCGGCCAGGTGCTGAGCGTCGATGGCGGAATGGTGATGTAAGGCGAGAGTTATGGCGCCGGCGCATGAATTTTTATCCAAATAGGGGCTTGACGGCTCCCCCTGAGCTAGCATAGACACACTGCAACTATTGAACCGGAGACTACCATGGCTGAGAAAACAATCGAGCAACGAGTCAAAGACATCATTGTCGAGCAATTGGGCGTGAATGCCGACCAGGTCACACCCGAGGCTAAATTCATCGAGGACCTGGGCGCCGATTCGCTCGACACCGTTGAGCTGGTGATGGCGCTGGAGGAGGAGTTTGGGCATGAGATTCCCGATGAGCAGGCTGAGAAACTCCAGAGTGTGGGAGACGTGATTAAGTACATCGAGGACCTGCAGCAAAAGTAGCGGAATGTGTTTGCATCGCCGGGGCAGCTTGAATCCTGAAGCGGGTGAACTGCCCCGTTCACGTCATGGCTAGCAACTGGACAGACCGCCGGGTGGTCATCACCGGTTTGGGTGTCGTTTCTCCCGTCGGGACAAACCTCAAGACCTTTTGGGACAACCTCCTGGCCGGGGTTTGCGGGGTCGGGAGGATTACCGCCTTTGATCCCTCAGGCTACGACACCCAAATCGCCGCGGAAGTGAAGGATTTCGACCCGTTGCCCGCCTTTCCTTCCCCCAAAGAGGTCCGGCGCACCGACCGCTTCGCTCAATTCGGTGTCTATGCCGCCTCGCAGGCCATCCAGGATTCCGGGCTGGATTTGGAACGGGTCAACCGGGACGAGATGGGGGTCTTCATCGGTTCGGGGATTGGCGGTCTGCAGACAACCATTGACCAGTATAAAATTCTGGAGCATCGGGGCCCGGGACGGCTTTCCCCTTTCATGATCCCGATGCTCATCTCCAACATGGCCTCCGGACTGGTCTCCATGTACTATCATCTTCGCGGCCCCAATTTTGCCACCTGCTCCGCCTGCGCTACCGCCAGTCACGCCTTGGGCGAGGCCTGGCGGACCATCAAGATGGGGGACGCCTCAGTCATGCTGGCGGGCGGCGCCGAGGCCACCATCGTGTCCATCGGCATAGGGGGCTTCTGCGCTATGCGCGCTATGAGCACCCGCAACGACGACCCGGCCCACGCCTCCCGCCCTTTCGACAAGGAGCGGGACGGTTTTGTTATGGGCGAGGGCGCGGGGGTGCTGGTGCTCGAGGAACTCGAACACGCCAAAGCGCGCGGCGCGCGAATCTATGCCGAGTTTGCCGGTTACGGCAACACGGCCGACGCGCATCACATGACGGCGCCCGCGCCCGGAGGCGAGGGGGCCGTGCGCTGCATGCGGGCCGCCTTGCGCAGCGCCGGGCTGGCGCCCGATGCGGTCTCTTACATAAACGCCCATGGAACCTCGACGCCGCCGGGCGACATTGCCGAGAGCGAGGCCATTAAGGACGTTTTTGGCCCTCGCGCCGGACAGCTCGCGGTGAGCTCCACCAAGGGTGCTACCGGTCACATGTTGGGCGCCGCCGGCGCGGTTGAGATGATCGTGTGTGCCAAGGCCGTCCAGACGGATGTTGTCCCTCCCACGATCAACTACCAAGTCCCCGACCCGCAATGCGACCTGGACTACGTTCCGAATGCTGCCCGCGAAATTGCGGTCAATGTCGCGGTGAATAACTCTTTCGGTTTCGGCGGCCACAACGCCAGCGTAGTGGCCAAGAAGTTCGTCGGTTAGCTAGAAGGCGCTTGGCTCTCGTCCACCGGCTCGGGCGATGGTGATGGTTCGCTCGGCGCGCCCTGCACCTCGGCGGACGGCGCTGCTGTAACTGAGTCGCTCGAGGCCGCTTCCGGAGTTGCCTCCAGATGATCGTTGGTTTGCAACCGGACCAGGGCCGGGCGAATGACATGGCCTTGGAAGGTGTATCCGACCGCCACCGTCTCGCTCACCAGCGCCTGGGCAGGCGGCCGGCCGTCGCCGTCGAGCACTTCGTGGCGGCTCAGGTCCAGTGGTTCTGACGGGGTCGCGCTGAATGGAGCCAGGCCCACACGACGCGCAACATCGCAGCACGCGTTCTGGAACCGGCCCAGTTCCTCAATAAGCCTGGGCTGGCCAGAACGCAAGGCGCCTTGGTGCATCGCATAGATATGGTCCAGCACTCTCACCAGCACCTGCAACCATTCCGTCTCCACCCGCTTGAGTTTCTCCACCTCAAGCCGGAGATTGGCCTTCTCGGCATCATTGGCGCGCTCCAGGAACTCCGTAAAGGCCTTCACCTCGGCGCCCATGCGCTCGGCGAGCTTTCGCGAATGCTCCGCTGTTTGTTCCGCCCGCTCATGCACCGAATGCCACTGGTCCGTGGCCCCGGCAATCTGGGCGGCCACGGACTTCAGGTCTCCAATCTGTGCCGCCGCACTTTGGAGCGATTCGGTCTCGCTCAGCTTCGTCCAAGCCCGATACTCAGTCAGGAATGGCGCCACGCCCAGCATCGCCCCGCCCGCAATGCAAAGGACGGCGATGAACAGCTCCCAATGGCCCATGGGCAGCGCGCTTTGGCGGTAGATTCCGAAGGCGGCGCCGAGCATCAATGCGTCTCCGAGATAGAACGGCCATTTCGCCAGTTTCGGTTCGATCTGATCTCTCATTGCCGCAAGTTTGTAGAGCAAAAGACGGGTCAGTTCAAGAGAACTTCTGCGCGGCGGTGTCTGGCGACAGGTTAGTTCTGGAAGTATTTTCGGTTTTTGATTTGCGGTTTGCGATTGAACCGGCGGCACGCGAGGGGCGGGCAACCCAATCGGTAACTGCTCAGGTTAAACCGCAGAGGTTTGCTGTTCAGCCAAGGCCATGAGGCCGAGGCGGAAGGCGGCGTAGGCCATCAGGTAAAACCTCAGCGCCGCGTCCTCAACCACTACCCCGGCTTGGCGGACCGAGGCGACCAGGCCACTCGCCCCAGCACCGGCCGCCCCTTGAGCAACTGCCCGATGTGGTCCAGCTCCGCCGCACTGAATTCTCGCCCGCAATAGCGCCGCACCGCTGGGCCGCTCATGGCGCCTGCTC
>JAJYHY010000359.1 GCA_021784555.1 bacterium | reverse complement strand
CCGGCGTCTGCGGCGAGGGCGAAGCGGTCTGCGGCTCCCTCAGCGGCATTTTTCATTAGGCATTGGGCATTTAGCATTATTCATTGGCAATGCCCAATGCCCAATGCCTAATGAAAAATGCTCAATGACGTGGGAAAAACGGTCTGAGGCCGAGCCTCGCTAGATCATGTTTGCCGGCGTGGCCGGCTCATCTATCGGCCGCAAATTGCCGCCGTGCCCAACACGTTCCAACAATCTCACGGCCCGGCTGATTTGTTTAGCGCGGTATTCTGTGGGTAAAGTTGAGGGGAAGTGAAACGCCACGCCGCTTTGGAACTTGGGCCGTTGCCAGAGGATTGCTCGGAAAGCGGTGTCGGCGCTGCGCTCTGCCACCGCACTCCAAGGCCTGGCGGAATCACCCGCGTCCCGGGCTTCCCGATAGCGCCTGTCCGGCCCAAAAAGTGCTGCCTTTTGCAAAACTGATGTCGAAGTATTTATGCGCGGTTATATAAGGCCGCCGATTTAACATTACCTGTAAGATAATCTCGGTACATTCGAAATATGCAGTTGACGAGCGGGGCTGGTGGGCGCAAAATCCAGGCTTCAGAATGAGTGGACTGTTGGCCTGCTACGTCCTATGAGCAACAAGACGAGCCGAATACTCGTGGTGGACGATGATCGCGCGACGCGCGACGTGTTTTCTCAATTGCTGAGCACCAGCGGCTACGCGGTGCAAACGGCCGCAACCGGGCGCGAGGCGCTGGAAGTAACGCAAGCCGCGCACCCGGAGATTGTGCTGTTGGACGTGAGGCTGCCCGATATAAGCGGCCTGGAGGTCTGCCGCCGAATCAAGCTCAATCCGGCCTTGCCGGATGTATTCGTAGTGCTCATCTCGGGTCAAGCCATCAGCACGGCGGACAAGGTGGGCGGCCTGGACACCGGCGCGGACGATTACCTTCCCAAGCCGGTGGATTTCCGGGAGTTCCTGGCCCGGCTGCGAACCATCGTGCGTCTGCGCGAGGCGACGGCGGCGTTGCGGGCGAGTGAACAGCACTACCGGCGCCTGCTGGAGATCATGCCCAATGCGGTGAATCTGATCGATTTGGAGGGCCGGGTGACCGAGGCCAATCCCCAGGCAGCGGCCATGCTGGGCTTCAGCCATCCGGAGGCGCTTGTTGGAAAGAGCATTCTCGAGCTGTTCAGCGCCGAGGATCGCGCCCGCTTTGGCAAGAATATGGAGGCGGCCTTGCGCTCGGGCCGCATGTCGAGATCGGAATTCACTATGCTCCGGCGAGATGGCCGCCGGTTCCCGGCGGAACTGAGCGCGGCGGTCCTCACCGACGCGGGCGGCAAGCCCGCGGGTCTGGTCGTCGTTGGCGGGGACGCCACAGCCCGCAAGCGCGCCGAGGAAGACTTGCGCCAACTCTCGCGCCGCATCATCGAGGCGCAGGAAGCAGAGCGGCTGCGAGTGGCCCGCGAGCTGCATGATGGAGTCAATCAAACGCTTGCGTCAGCTAAAATGCGGCTTTGCAAAGTCAAGGAGATGCTGGCGGACTCGCATCCGGCCGACAGCTTGCTGCTCGAACGCTGCCAGGAACTGCTTCTCCAGGCCCTGGAGGAGAACCGGTACATCGCCCACAACCTCCATCCCACGATCCTCGACGACCTGGGTCTGGCGGAGGCCTGCCGGAGCTTTTGCGAGGAGGTCGAGTCGCGCGCGGGCATCCGGGTCGAGTGCCGCATTGCCGGGCTGGAGCGGCGCCTTGAGTCCAACGTGGAACTGAACCTGTTCCGCATCATCCAGGAAGCCCTTGGGAACGTGGTGAAGCACGCGCGGGCGCGTTCGGCCACGCTGGATATGGCTATCAGGGATGGGCATCTGGTATTGAGGGTCGAGGACGATGGGCAGGGGTTCAAGCCTGAGCGAGGCAGCGCGGCCAGGCGGAAGGACGGGAGCGGAATTGGCCTCGCCAATATGCGCGAACGGGCCGCTTTACTGGGAGGAACCTGCGAGGTGCGATCGACCCCCGGCCAGGGAACAGTCCTCACTACATCCGTCCCCCTGCCAATGCAGCGCGCAGCGCCTCAGGCCGCCCCCGTCTCGACCCAGCAAACGGCGTAACGAATCAGTTCATTATCCGTCCTGAGCTTCAGCTTCCGCTTGATTTCGGCGCATTGGGCTTCGACCGTGCTCAAATCCAGGCGCAGGCTGCCGGCGATTTCCGCGTTGGTCTTGCCGCGCCCGAGCATTTCGAGAGTCGCCAACTCGGCGTCGCTCACTTCATGCAGGTCCGATTGCCGCGGCATGGAGCCGCGCTCCTGCGGTTTCATATCGGCCATCACCGCCTCGCTGACGTAAATGTGGCCGGCAAGGACGTCGCGAATGGCGTTGACGATTTCCTCCGGGTCTTCCTCCTTCATCACGTAGCCATCTCCGCCGGCCCTAAGCACCCGCGTCGCGTAGAGGGCTTCATCATGCATGGAGACCACCAGCAGTTTCACCGTTCGGTTCCGCGCGCGAATGGCTCTGATAAGTTCCAGCCCACTCTTGCCCGGAAGGGATAGGTCCACCAGCACGATTGCCGGCTGGAGGCGCTCAATCTCGGGCAGCGCTTGCTCGGCGTCGCCAGCTTGGCCGCATACCAGCAAATCCTGCTCGCCGTTGATAATCTGCGCCATCCCCTCCCGGAAAACCGGGTGGTCGTCCACCACGTACACCTGTTTCCTGGACGGCGCGCTCTGCATTTCCTTGCCGGAGCCTTCGGAAGGGTCAATTTGAGATCCCATTTTTAAAGCAATGATAGTGGTGCGGCTCCAATTTGGCAAGATGCTGGAGCGATTCTTGCTGCTTGACGATTCAGACGGAATCCGGTTCAATACGGGGCGTTGGCGGTCGATGTCCTTGTCGGTGAGAGCCGGGCTGAACCAGACGATGCTTATATGTCGGATGTCCCATAAGTGGTCATTGATGTCTCAAATGTGTATAGACCTACCCAATGCCCTTTCTGCTATAACCTATGCTTAATTTATTTAGTCAGCCGAGGATTGGGCGGGGGAATGATGCGCTCTCGAAGTCGATCGAGGCTGTTACTTCAATGCAAGCACAAGGTTATCTTTCGCTGCAGATGGTCCGGATAAGGCCCTTTGAAGAGTGGGTCGCCCAAGGGGAGTGCCTCTCTTTTGCTTTTCTGGAGGCCGGGGCGGGCAGGTGTGTGAACGGCACGACGGGACAAGACCTCGCGCCAAGAGACGTGCTTGTTCTGAACGGGGCGGCGAGGGTGAAAGTGGTGTGCCATCCGGATAGCGGGGACCTGGTCTTTCGGCACTTTGCGCTGGGTTTTGAGAACCTCCTGCCTCTGTTCGCCCCCGATGAGATCAGCCTGGCTCGGATGGTTAATGACAGTTTCCGAGGCTACAAGCTGTACCCGGCTTCGTCGCCCGTAGCGACGGCATGCCACCGGCTGCTGAGCGATGTGCCGCGGCAGTTCGACCTGGAGCATCGAAGCCAACTGCTCAGAGCGGCGGCCGTCATCTTTTCACTGGAATTCCGGAACGCGCGCAACGAGCGTCACGGGTTCATCCGTGTGGATGAACACGTTACGCAGGTGCTGGAACGTCTCTCGATTGCCGAGATCCTGGGCCTGTCCGTGGATGAATTGGCCGCGCGGTTCAGTTGCAGCCGGCGACACTTGAACCGGTTGTTCCACCAGTACTTTGGTCTCTCGGTGGCCACGTTGCGGATGGAGATGAGGCTGCTCAAAGCGGTTGCGTTACTGAGAGACCCTACGATAAAGATCATCCACTTGGCGGAGGAGTGCGGTTTCAACCACCTCGGCCTTTTCAACACTTGTTTCAAGCGCCGCTTTGGAGTCACGCCCGGCCAATGGCGCAAGAATGCGCCGCAGAGCGCGCTCCCGGCGGGCAGCAAGCCGGATGGGGAGGATAGCTGCCGGCTGCGGACGATGGGGCTGTGTCCCTGGGCCCCGGAGTTGGCTTGCTCCGCTCCGGCTTCGGGCGATAACGGCGTGGCGGTCGGCAACGGCAAACTTCCCAAAGGGACCGACCGCGCGAATCCGAGAAACGGAAATGGCCAACACCACGCCAAGAGCCGCGGCAAGGAGAAAAGCGGCGTGCAGCGTGCGACGGAACAGCCTGCCGGGATGCTTAAGCTGCTGCTGCGGCCTTGATGGATCGATGACCACGCTCCGATGTCTATGCGTTGCGGCAATCGTCCTGGCGGCAGACCTGGCCCTGGCACAGGAGGCCTTGCGCAGTTCCATGGCCGGAGAGACCGCCGCCCAGTCCCAGCGCCTTTCCCCCTCCTCAATGCCCTTTACCTGGCGGGCGGGGGATTTTCGGCTGCTCACGACGCCATCGCTGGGGTTGGAGTGGAACGACAACGTCAGGCTCTCCAGGGGGAGTCCCGAAGACGATGTCATTCTGCGCCCCGTCCTGGGGCTGGCTCTCAGCTACCCTGTCACGGAGCGAAACCTCCTGCAACTGAACGTCGGTGTCGGATACGACAAGTACTTCGAGCACGATGACTTGAGCAGGTGGTATGTACAGTCCGGTTCGGCGCTCTCCTTCGACATCTTCGTCGGCGACTTCCGGATTAACTTGCACGACCGTTTTTCCTATGTGCAGGACTCGGCGCAACAGGCCGCTATTGCCAATACCGGCAGCTATGGGCTTTTCGACAACACCGCCGGCCTTTCGAGCACCTGGAACCTCAACCAAGCCACCCTGACCCTCAGCTATGACCACCAGACGGCCATGTCCACCTCCAGCGAATTCCAGCAGACCGACCGCTCTTCCGAGCTGTTTGTAGCCCGGACGGGGCTGCGCGTTCACCCGCGCCTGACGGTTGGGGTCGAGGGGAGCACCTCGCTAACCGCCTATGACCGCCAGGAGTTGGACAACAACACCAGCTATAGCGGCGGGGTCTATGGCGAATGGCGGCCCGGGAATTATTTCAGCCTGACCCCTCGCGCCGGCTACACCGTGTATAGCTTTGAGCAGACAAGCCATTTTCCAGGCGTTCAAGCCTCCGGACTCAACACGTGGTATGCGGACGTGACCGTCACTCATGCGCCCACGGAGGTCTTAAGCTATTCGCTGAGCGCCGGCCATGAAATCCAGCTCGGCATCCAATCCGACGCCATCGAGGACTGGTATGTCAGGCCGAACGCCACCTGGAGCATCTTCAAACGGATGGCCATCAACACCGCGATCTTTTACGAACATGGGACCGAGCAAGGAGCCCGGTTGTTGGTCCCCCAGTTTGCCCAGGAGGCGGGCTTCGATTGGTACGGAGGGTCTCTCGGCTTCGGCTACACCGTTTCAAGGCGCGTCCGCCTCAGCTTCAACTATCGGCTCACCATGAGGGCGTCCGACGCGCCCTCTAATCAATATACGCAGAACGTTGTGAGCCTCACGGCTTCCTATACACCCCAATGAGTATTCCCAAAGTCCAGCTAGATCGAAAAGTCAGGTTCGGCGCCGTTGCATCGCTGACGGGTCCGTTCGCTCTGCTCCTGGCCGCCAGCCTCTGCGCCTTCGCTGACAAACCGCCGCAATTTGCCGATGTCTCCCGGCTCGTCTCGGCGGCCACAAACCTCCCGCCTGCAAGCGCCCACCCTGCCATCTCTGCCTCGGCGGCAACCAACGCGGCCGTCTCTGGTTCAGCGACAGTCAATGCGGCGGCCTCCGCCAAAGCGGCGGCCAACGCGGTAGCGGCGTCGTTCATCACCAGCATGGATGAACTGGACGACAAACATAAGCTCGTGGTGGGGGATCGGCTTAGTTACCGCGTTATCGAAGATGAGGAGGACCCGAAAACCCTCTATGTGACTGACGCCGGGGACATCGATGTGCCCTATTTGGGCCTCTTCCCTGCCAAGGGCAAGACCTGCAAAGAACTGGCCAAACAGCTCAAGGCTGCCCTGGAGAAGGATTATTATTACAAAGCGACCGTCATCATCGCCGTCGATATCGCCGCCAAGAGCCTGGGCCGCGTTTACCTCGTCGGCCCGGTCCGGATGGCCGGACCGCAAGACATCCCCAGCGACGAAGTGTTCACGTTGAGCAAAGCCATCCTTCGGGCTGGAGGATTTTCCGATTTTGCCGATAAACGTCACGTCCGCATCACGCGGAAGGAACCGGACGGAACGGATAAGACTATCATCGTGGACGTGGGCGAAATTCTCGACAAGGGAAGAACGGAAAAGGATGTCGTTTTGCAGCCGGGTGACCTCATCTATATCCGAGAAAAATCGGTCAGGTTTTGAATTGGTGGAACGTCTATGAAAACTCAATTGTGTTCAGTCGAGATCGGAGGATGCCCGTGAGCAATTTGCCCGTTCCCAGTCCAGACCAGGACTACGTGATGGCCTCCGCCGGTGAGGAAGCGGCGGCGACCGGGTCCGCCTTTCAGGTCCAAAGGGTGCTCGGCTTCCTATTGCAGTACTGGTGGATTCCCTTGGTGACGCTCCTCCTGGGTTTGGGCCTCGCCGTCGCCGTCATCCTGAGCCGCCCCCCGACTTACGTCACCGACGCTTCAATGCAGGAAACGGTGAAGCTCCAGTTGCCCCAGGGCGGGATGTTTTCGGAGGATGTCCAGAATTTCGTCGGAACGCTGACCGAACTCCTCAAAAGCGGCACCTTGCACGCCAAGGCCCTGGCCCAACTTCAGAACAATCACGTCGCGGTGCCTTTGGGCCAGGACGGCCAGCCATTGCCGGTGAGCATCCGTGTTTCCCAGGCCTCAAAGAGCTCGGTTTTCACACTTGAGGCCACGGGCTCCAACCCGGCTTACATCCGGCACTATCTGGATGCCCTCATGCAGGCCTATTTGGAATATGAGAAGACTGCCCGCCAGGTCGTTTCACTCGACACGCTTACCTCCATCGACGAACTGGTAAAGAAGTACGAGGGCGACCTGAGGAATGCGCAAGACCGGCTTACCGCGTTCCAGATGTCCAACAATCTCGCCGTCCTGCAGGCCGAAGGCACCGTTTCCGGGAGCTACCTGGCGCGCTTGAAGACCGAACTCTCCGACCTGGAGATGCAAAACAAGCTCCTCAAGGCCTCACTGGCTGCCGGCGAATACGCGGGCACGAACGCCAACAACGTGGCTGTCGGCATCAGTTCAGCTTCATCGCTGGATGGCTCAGCCGCCTCCTCGGGCATTTCCCCGGAAATCCAGACCGCCTTCACCGATTTGGAGACCCTGAAGATTCAGCAGCAGCGGCTCGGCAAGGTTCTCAAGCCGAAACATCCGAAGATGGTCAGGCTGGCTGCCCAGATTGACCGGGCGCAGAAACTGATCGAGGCCTTCCAGCATCAGAGGCTCGAGCAACTGATCCAGGCCCAGGCGGATAACCGGATCAAGATCGGCCAGATCCAGGCCGCGATAAAGGAATACGAGAGCAAGACCGTGGAAGCCAACGCTCGCATCGCCCAGGCGGACCGGCTCAAACAAGACGTGCTTCATGCCCAAAGCGTTTGCGATTCCCTGAGCACGCTGGTCCAGAACGTCGATATCAGCCGGAACATCGACCAGCAGACCCTTTCCATTCTCGATCCCGCCTCCGCGGCAAAACGTTCCCACAGCAAGGAGGTCAGCCTGGCGGCTGCGGGCGGCGTCGGCGGGCTGGGGTTGGGCTTTGGCATCATCGTCTTGATTATGCTTCTGGATGACCGGTTCACGTCCGTCCGCGAGGTCCGGGACAAGCTGGGAGACGGGGTGGTGGGCGGGGTTCCCGAGGTCAAATCCATTGGCAACGGGGATGGCTCGATGTTAGTGCAGGAAGGGGATGGCCGCCACATCTATGCGGAGTCCTACCGCAACCTGCGTTCGGCCATTATGTATATCGCCGCGGAACCGGAACGTCCCAGAGTGATTTTGGTCACCAGTGCCCTGCCCGGCGAAGGCAAATCGACCGTGGCGGCGAACCTGGCCAAGACACTGGCGCTGGGCGGGTCGCGCGTTCTGTTGGTCGATGCCGATCTGCGCAAGGGTTCGCTCAACGAAGTCTTCGGCCTGCTGCCTGAGCCCGGCCTCTCCGAGTTGCTCCTGAATCCAGCCACCCTGCACGAGACTATCCAGACCGATTCGGTTCCCAACCTCTCCTTCATCGCCGCCGGCGCCCGCTTGGCCAACCCTGGCGACCTGTTCCTCCATCCAGCGTTGACTTCGCTCCTCGCGGCCTGGCGCGCCCAGTTCGATTACGTCATCCTGGACGGCACCCCGGTCTTCGCCGCCGACGACGCCACCACGCTCGCTCCCAAGGTCGATGGAACCTTGTTCGTCGTGCGCCGGCGCTTTTCCCGCGCCCGGCAGGTGCGGGAGGCCATCGAGTTGCTCCTCCGGCGCCAGGCCAAAGTCCTGGGCGTCGTCTTCAATCGGATTGATGCCGCCTCCCGCTCCCACTACTACTACAAGTACGCGGCGTACTATCCACGGACGGCTCGCCACGAGGCGCGCCAGCAGGAAACCTCAAGCTAAGGCGGCGGTAGGAAATTAAGGTGGCAACCTGCCTTGTTCTTTTGGCGCCTGGCTTCGTTGCTCACTCGTTACAGATCCCGCGGATATGCGCCTCGTTCGCGCCTCGCCAGACGCCAAAATCCCCGCGGCATCTTGCC
>JAJYHY010000028.1 GCA_021784555.1 bacterium | reverse complement strand
GGCATTTGCCAGGTTCATCACCGGCGATATTAATCAAAAGAAGGCTCGCTGGGCAAGTTCCCTTCAGGTCTCGTAACTGGTCGGGTGGTGATAGGAGCGCGGACGCCCTCGTCCGCAATTGCGGCTTTCTGGAGACGCGGACGAGGGCGTCCGCGCTCCTATCGCGTGCGTCTGGCAGCTTTGCCGGAGCAGTTACCAGGTTTCAATCGCATGGCTTATGCGGGCGCGGGGTCAGTCCTCACTTTTGCCGTGGCGAAGGGAGGGAAGTGGCGGAAAAGGGTGCAGGACTGACCCCGACGCCCGACGGTCTTGTCAGCCCGCCTCCAAGCCACTACCATTCTCGGCATGATCTGCGCTGGCATCGATGTGGGATCTCGGTCAACGAAGGTTGTTCTGTTCGATTCAGAGCGGCGTCAAATCGTCGGCACGGAGATCGCCGACCAAGCCATCGAACAGGACCGGCTGGCACGCCGCCTTTTTCAGCGGGCCTGCCAGGGAGCGGGCGTGGAGGGCGCCGCCATCGGGCGCATTGTCGCCACCGGCTATGGCCGCAACGTCCTCGGATTCGCCACCTCGACCGTCACCGAAATCACCTGCCACGCCATTGGCGTCCGCTATTTAGCGCCGCAGGCGCAGACAATTATTGAGATCGGCGGGCAGGACAGCAAAGCGATTGTCCTGGAGGGGGATGGCCGCGTGCGCGACTTCGCCATGAACGACCGTTGCGCGGCCGGCAGCGGGCGATTTCTGGAGGTGGTGGCGACGCGGCTAGGGGTAGGCTTGGCGGCCCTGGGAGAATTGAGCCGGGAGAGCCGGAAACCGTCCGTCATCAGCAGCGTATGCGTCGTTTTCGCTGAAACCGAGATCATTGGGCTATTGGCCGAGGGTGTTGCCCCCGCCGATATCGCCGCTGGAGTGCAGAATGCCATTGCGCAGCGGGTCGCCGCCCTCTCGGCCCGGATGATAGCCGAGCCGGTTTGCTTCACTGGCGGCGTGGCCCTTCAGGCGGGAATGGTCCGGGCGTTGGAGACGGCGCTAGGCCGTCGCGTTCAGCTCCCATCCCTGCCGCAATACACCGGCGCCCTCGGCGCGGCCATTCTCGCGGCGCGAAACACCTGAACACCGGCACCGCAGGCTCGGAGCTCGGACGCCGCCCAAATTTTCTTTGCGCCTTGTCCGGCGATTCTCTAATGTCGGGCGAAACGTTTCTATGAATACAAAGCTGCTGCTCAAGACGATCTTGCTGATGGTCATTCTGCTGCTCTTGGTTCTTATGGGCATGAATAACCGCCAGACGGTCCAGCTCGCCATGCCCCCCCTCCTGACCAAGGCGCGGAGTCTGCCGGCGGCCCTGATGTACTTTGGCTTTTTCGCGCTGGGCGTCGTGACCGGCACTCTCATTACCGCCGGTAGAAAGGGAGGCGGCGGCAAGGCCAAGCCGGCAAAATAGGCGCGCCCCTTGACCTCACGCTTTCCGAAAACGGCGTCCAGGGCCCAGCCCAGTTTCAGAAAATGGAGCTCAAGGCCAGTTTTGGCCAAGTTCTTGGGCGCGTGGCGTCAGCCAGCTATGACTCGCGCGGGGGAAACGCCACCAGCTTGGGCGGTGCGCCTTTGACTGGAGACTTGGGCTGTGGCATTGAGCGCAGAGTCTAAGCCGGTCATCACCGTCCAGGTGCGAGAGTTGGTTGAGTTCGTCTTGCGGCGGGGCGGATTGGGCGGGGAGCGCGAGTTTGTGGGGCGTGACCGTTCGCTGGCGGGCATACGGGGCCATCAGTGGGTGCAACGCTCGCGCGCCGCCGGGTATCGCAAAGAGGTCGCGCTTTCGCATGACATTGAGACGGAAGACTTAGTTCTGCGGGTTCAGGGTCGCATCGACGGGCTGATGGTTCAGCCGCAGGAGGCGCTGATCGAGGAGATAAAAACGGTGCAAAGGGCTTGGGACGGAGTGGCCGACCCGCTTCACTGGGCACAGGCCAAGTGTTACGCCTGGATTTACGCTCATCAGGAGGGCCTGCGTGAGGTGGCCGTGCGTTTGACCTATCTGGAGCTGAGGAGCGGCAAACAGACTGAGCTTCTTGAGCGGTTTGTGTTCGAGGAGTTGAGCGGATTCTTCGAAGCATTGACAGCGGAATACCTGGAGTGGTTGCGCGAACAGCGGCGGTGGCAAGCCGCCCGAGACGCCTCCATCCAATTGCTGGCGTTTCCCTTCTCCCGCTACCGCCAGGGCCAGCGTGAAATGGCGGTAGCGGTTTACCGTAGCATCAAGGAGGGCGGGCGATTGTTCCTGGAGGCGCCGACGGGTGTGGGCAAGACTATGTCGGTGCTGTTTCCGGCAGTGAAGGCGATGGGCGAAGGCAAGCTGGAGCGGATCTTCTATCTTACGGCGCGTACCGTCGGACGGACGGTGGCGGAGAGGGCCTTGGCGGAGTTGCGGGCCGCGGGGCTGCGGCTGCGGAGCCTCACCTTGACGGCGAAAGAAAAAGTTTGTGTCCTCCAAGGCCAGCCCTGCGATACTCAGATCTGCCCGCTGGCAAGTCGTTACTATGACCGGCGCAAAGCGGCGATGCGGGAGGTGCTGGCCTGCATGGACATAAACCGTTCGGTTCTTGAGGCGGCCGGCCAGCGGCATCAGGTTTGCCCGTTTGAACTTTCATTGGATGTTTCTTCCTGGGTGGATGCGGTCATCTGCGACTACAATTACGCCTTCGATCCCAAGGTCTATTTGCGCCGGCATTTTTCGGACAAGCCGGCGGATTACGCCTTCCTGGTGGATGAGGCGCACAACCTGGTGGACCGCGCGCGTGAGATGTTCTCCGCCGGCCTGGACAGCAGCGAGGTGTCAGAGGTGAGCCGCACCACCCGCAATGCTGTTCCTCGTTGCGCCAGGGCCCTGAGCAGGCTCAACTCGGCTCTCAAAAGGCTCGGCAACGGCCTTGCGCCCGAAGTCCCCAGCCATGAACCGGCCGAGCCGGCGGCGGAATTGGACTTGTTTTCGCCACAGGCGGTTCCGAAGCTCACGGAGCTTGACACGCGCCGGGGCGCGCAAAGCGCGCCAGCGGCGGGTAACCAGGAGGCGCACGCAACGCGCGAGCTGCCGGCGGGAATAGTGCGGCTGGCTGAGCAGGCGCTGAACGAGGCCGAGGGGTGGCTCGCGCAAAACCAGGCGGCGGAGTTCCGCGAAAGGCTGCTCGGCCTCTATTTCCGGCTGAACACATTCTGCCGCGCCGGCGAGCTGTACGACGAGCGATTCGCGACGATTATCGAACATCGCGCGTCCATCAAGGTGCGTTTGTTTTGTCTGGACCCCTCATTCCTGCTTGGCCAGGCCCTTCGGCGGGGCAAGGCCGCGGTGTTTTTTTCCGCGACCCTTGCGCCTATCGATTACTACCGCGATTTGCTCGGCGGCAGCCCCGAGGACCGCCTGCTGCGGCTTCCCTCCCCCTTTCCGCCGGAAAACCTTGCCGTGCTCGTGGCCGGCGGAATTCAAACTCGTCTCAAAGCCCGTGACCGGACTTTGGACCAAGTGGTCCAGGCGATTGGCGCGCTCGTTCAGGAGCGGCCCGGGAACTACCTTGTCTATCTCCCATCGTACCAATACCTCGTTTCGGTGCGAGACCGGTTCCGCAGGCTGTTTCCTGGCATCCGGATTCTCTCGCAGGAGCCGGGCATGCCCGAAGCGGGGCGCGAACAATTCCTGGCCGCTTTTGCCGCCCCGCGGGAGGGCACACTCGCGGGTTTTGCCGTGTTGGGAGGGATTTTTGGCGAGGGGATCGACTTGGCGGGTGAGCGGCTGATCGGGGCCGTGGTCGTAGGCGTTGGGCTGTCGCAGCTCTGTCTTGAACGGGATTTGATCCGCGCCTATTTCGAGGAATGCTCCGGGACGGGGTTCGACTACGCTTATACATTCCCGGGAATGAACCGTGTGCTGCAGGCGACAGGCAGGGTTATCCGCTCCGAAACGGACCGCGGCGTTATCCTCCTCATCGACTCCAGGTTCAATCATGCCCGCTACCGGCGCCTATTTCCGGCGTGGTGGCGGCCACGCCCCATTGGCCGGCCAGGCGGCCTCCGGCAAGCGCTGGGTGGCTTCTGGGGCACAGCTACAAGTACGTCTAATCCAGGCAATCAAGCCTGACTATAGAACAAATGCTATTGGGTGCGATCAAATGTGTCGGGCACGCAAGGCGCCGGGGTCAGTCCTGCGCCTTTTTCCGCCACTTCCCTTCCTCCACCGCGGAAAAAGTGAGGACTGACCCCGCGCCTGACCGACACTTTTGATCGCACCTAATGCTATTTCTGTGCTTGACCGTTGGCTGCAAGAGAGTTATAGAATCAGACTAACGGGACGCTAAATCTAACCCTAATACCTATGACTGTGACTAAACGAGATTTGGTGGTTCGCATCAGCAACGAAACGGGCATGGTCCAACAGGACGTCTTGGATATCGTGCAGAAGACGCTGGACTGCATTGCCGGGGCGCTGGCGAACGGCCACAAGGTGGAACTGCGGAATTTCGGCGTTTTTGAAGTTAAGCTGCGAAAAGCCCGCGTCGGACGGAACCCGAACGTGCCGGCCAAGGACGTGCCGATTCCCGAACGGTGTGTGGTCAGATTCAAGCCGGGCCAGGACATGCGCACGCAAGTGCTGAACGTCATGCCCGGTTCTCCGAGCCGGTCCCGCCGGGCCAGGCCTAAGCGAGGATCCGCTGAAGGATCCGCTCCTTAGCGCGGCCAGGGTGCGCTGCCGCTGCCGTAAATGGCCGTGGGGTCCACAACGTCGATGGTCATAAGGTAGCGCATTTTTTCGTTCCGGTTGGTGACATTCTGGTAGCGCAACGCCACCGGCAGGCCGTTGGTTCTGGCTGAACCGATTGAGATCAAGGCATGCCGCGCCGTTATGTGGAGCAGGCCAGGGTTAACAATGGACACACGCGTCAATGCCGGAACCACCGCTGCCGCCCCGGGGCCGATTGCGCCGAGAGCAACGGCCGCGCAACGCCGGCTCTCCTCATCGGGATTGGTCTCAAAGCAGTGAAGCAGGTCGGTAACCGCACCCTTGGCGGCTGGCCCCAAAGTTCCCAATAACTGGGCACCCGTTCTGTTTTTCACCCACGCCGGTTCGAGCCACTGACGGAAGACGCCTCTCTTGAGAAGCCATTGCGCGGCACGGCTCTTGCCGAGAAGCGCCTTCAGTTGGGAATCCCTCACCCTGACCAACCGACAGAGTGCGGGAACGGCATTGGTTCCAAGGGCGCGAACGGCATCCTCGGCCTCTTGCCGCTCTTGGGCGTACTTGCGGCTCTCCTGCGCGTACGTGCGGTAGAGCGCCGGGCTGGCTCGTAGAGGCTGCGGAAAAGGCAGCGGGTAGTACCAGTCCCTGATCCAGAAGGACAGCGCTTTCCCATTATAGCGCGGTTCGGGCGGTTCTCCGTTGCGCAGACCGAGCGCGATGAACAGGGCGAACACTCCCGCCATAGCCGCCAGAAGACGCCATCTCCATCTACGCCGGGCCATTCGAACGAATGCACCCACAGACCCTTGCGCGACCTTCGTTTTCATTATCCTTCGAGTGACAGTCTGGCGCCTTTATGGCCCCCATACAATCCGTTATTTCAAGCTTAGCAGGCCGCAATTGGCGTGGACGGCCTGTGCCAGCAGGTAAACGGATGAAAAATCGTACTTCTTCCCCAATTTTGGCATCCAGTACCGACCATGGGCAAGCCAGTGGCGATAGCGGAACGCGCCTTTCAGCTCGGAGAGTAGAAACTTCACTGCGGGGATGTGGTTTCGCCAAGCTTCCAGGATGTCCTCCTCAAAGGAGATTTTGTCCCCCCGTGTCTTGTAGAGGGCTCGAAAAAACCTGGAGAGGTCATCCTTTTTCCTTCCGTAACACCTTAGGTAAAAGTCAATTCTGAAGCTTCCCTCCAGCGCGGCCAGGATGTTGAAAACGGAGTTCCTGTCCAATTCCTCCAGACGCAGGTCTTGCTCCCGGTGTATCTCGAGGGGTGAGTAGCCGATGAACTTTTTGTCGCGCATCTCAAGCAGCGGAGCGGTGTAATAGAACCGGATGCTCCTGCCGGTATCTGAGTGCGACACCGCCACTTCCTCGAAGCGCAGGAGCTCCGGCCAGAAGGTTATTCGGTCACCCATTGACGACTTCTGTAAGAGCGGAAAAGAACGTTTCCGGCCTCAGTTCAATGAGGCGGACCTTTGGAGGGGGGGTTGCGAGCTTCCAGACGAACTCATCGCGAGCCGTCGGCGGTGGCGCTGCCTCTTGGGCCCCCTTGGCTTCGCCACGGACCGTAACAGAGATCCGTATCCCCTTCGAATGCTTTTCAGTGAGGACGAACTTTGCAGTCCCCGCGGGGCCGACCATGTCCACCCTGCCCTTTGCGCCGAGCAGGAGTGTCCCAATCGGAATCAGTTTGACTTCATCGTCGCCAATCTGAATTGACATGCACTCTGCCTCATACTGGCCGAGATGATCTTCGGTGACGGTGACAGTGGATTTTTCCAGCTTCACTTTCCCCTCGTTCTGAAACTCGGCAAGGTATTCCTCCACCTTCCTGTAAAAGCAGGCCAGGTTTTCGAGCCATTCGCGCCTTTCCGCATTCCAGTCAATCTTGGGTGCTTCTTTGGCTGCGCGAACTTTCTGGTCGAGGACTTTCTTGAATTCTTCTTTGGTCATAGCCGCCGGTTAAGCCGACGCGGGAAGTATCGCCGTCGGTGTGGGGGTGAAGCAAGCGCAACTTAGGCCGGGTTTTGCGGGTTCCCCCAGGACGACTGTTGAACCGGGCACCCAAGTTATGCATAACTGAAATTTGCTTTGCTTTGAGCGGGATCCTGGCGTATTTTTAAAGAAAGCATGAACACAACGCCTGGCTTGCGGTATGCCCTATTGTTTGGGTGCTCTGCGCCCAGGGGCCTTTGTCTATGACCTCGTCGCCCCAGTCACGCCTTTTAATTCACCCGCAATGTGGAGCGGGCGAATACTCGCGCGTCACCCCTGATGTCGCCGGATGGGAACACCTGCACTTTTCGGCCCGCCGCCTGCGGAAAGGACAGGAATGGGAGGGAGACACGGGGCAATTCGAGTATGGGCTGGTGGTCCTGGGTGGGCGTTGCGCCGTGGAATCCTCACGAGGGGATTGGTGCTCGATTGGCCGCCGGCCGAACGTCTTCGCAGGCATGCCTTATGCTCTTTATCTGCCTCGAGAAACGGAGTTTCAACTCACGGCTCTGAGCGATGATCTCGACCTGGCTTGCGGGTGGTGCCGTTCTGAGGGCAGTCACCCGGCACAACTCGTTTTCCCGGAAACGGTCGAGATTGAAATCCGGGGTGGGGGGAACGCGACGCGGCAGATCGACTCGATCTTCCCGCCCGGCTTTGATTGTCACCGGCTCGTGGCGGTGGAGGTTTATACACCGGCGGGGAATTGGAGTTCTTATCCGCCGCACAAGCACGACCTGCATCGCGTGGATTCGGACGGCCACGTGGTCGAGGCGGACCTTGAAGAGGTCTACTTCTACAAATTCAATCGCCCGCAGGCCTACGCCATCCAGCGCGTCTATACCGGCGACGGGCGCCTGGATGAGGTCATGGTGGCGCATGACAGCGATGTCGTGCTTGTGCCGGAGGGTTACCACCCGGTCGCCGCCGCCCACGGCTATCCCGCCTATTACTTGAACTTTCTGGCGGGCAGCGCCCAATCGCTGGCCAATGCGGATGATCCGGCTCACGCGTGGATTAAGAGCGCCTGGCGGGAGAAGGACCCCCGCGTCCCCATGGTGACCGTGGGCATGGAGCAGGCCGCAACCACAACAGCCGCCGGGCGCTCTGGGAAGTAGAACGGTGACGTATTCATGATTTGCGATGTGCGATTTGCGATTTGCGATTGGAAGCTACCACGCCCCGCCGGACCAATCACTGCCCTTGCGCTCTCACCCACTTATAGGCAACGACGTAATGGTTTGCCAGTTTCGGACGGGCCGATTGCGCGGCCACGACTCCAATGCTCGATCACTCCAGCCCTCCAACACTCCGCCACCCCGACACTCCACCACTCCGCCTCTCCGCATTCCGCAACAGACTACGTCGCCCAGCGAGCATGTCCCTAACAGACCCAACCTATGACCTCATTACGATGGGCCGTTCCTCCATCGACCTGTATGCCAACGAGGTCGGCGCGCCTTTCGTGGACATCAAGTCCTTTGCCGCCTACGTGGGCGGCTCGCCGACGAACATCGCGGTGGGCGCGCGCCGTTTGGGACTGAAGGCGGCAGTGCTCACGGCTGTGGGGAGCGATCCGGTGGGAGAATTCATCTTGAAATTCCTGGCGAAAGAGGGGGTCGAGACCAAATTCATTCCGGTCAAGAGCGGCGCCCGAACCAGCGCGGTCGTGCTGGGCATTGAACCGCCCGATAAGTTTCCGCTGGTCTATTACCGGGACAACTGCGCCGACATCCAGCTCGGGATTGATGACGCCCTCCGGACGCCCCTTGGCGACTGCCGCATCTTCGAGTTCTCCGGCACCGGCCTGAGCCGCGAGCCTAGCCGCAGCGCCACCCTCTTCGCCGCCGAACGGGCCCGGGCCGCCGGCGCGACCGTCGTCCTGGACGTGGACTTCCGCCCGGACCAGTGGCATGACCCGCGCGCCTTCGGGGTCACGGTGCGGAACGCGCTGCCGCTGGTTGATATCGTCCTGGGCACTGAAGACGAGTGCAAGGCGGTAACGATTGCCCAGCCCTCGCAAGTCAGCGTCACGCACTCTCAGATTTCAGGGGCGCGAGTGGCGGGAGACCTGTCGTCCGCGGTGCGGGCGATTCAGGCGCGCGGGCCGCGGTGCGTGGTTGTCAAGCGGGGCGAACGGGGCGCGAGTCTGTTTGAAACCGGGAGGCCGGCCCAGGACGTGCCCGGTTTTCCGGTCGAAGTCTATAACGTGCTCGGCGCCGGTGACGCCTTCGCCGCCGGCTTCATCTACGGGCTGGTAAAAGGCTGGGACTACCGAAAGGCGGCGCGCATGGGCAATGCCGGAGGGGCTATTGTGGTGACCCGGCACGGGTGTGCCAATTTTATGGCCTTGGAGCGGGAGGCGCTGGACTTCGTCTCCGAGCGCGGCGGCTTTTAGACTTTGGTTCAGAGGCAATCCGGCATGCGCCGACGATCTCAGATTTGAAATTTCAGATCTCAGATACCGAGAAGATTGCGGTATCTCTGAGTTGAGCTCTAACATGAAAACAGCAAAACCATGAAAACCGAACGACTCACCATGGCGCAAGCCATCATCCGATTCCTCCAACATCAGTACGTCGAGCGTGACGGCGAGCGGCACCGTTTTTTCGCCGGCTGTCTCGGCATCTTCGGCCACGGATGCATCGCCGGCATCGGCCAGGCGCTGCAGCAATACCCCCAATTCCGTTACTACATGACCAAGAACGAGCAGGCCTCGGTCCACATCGCGGCGGCCTTCGCCAAAATGAGCAACCGGCTCCGCGCCTTTGCCTGTGTCAGTTCCATCGGCCCCGGCGCCACCAACATGGTGACCGGCGCCGCCCTGGCGACGATCAACCGGTTGCCCGTGCTGCTCCTGCCGGGGGACATCTTTGCCCGGCGCAACGTCGCGCCGGTGTTGCAGCAGCTCGAACAACCCTACTCCCAGGACATCTCCGTCAACGACGCCTTCAAACCGGTGACAAGATATTGGGACCGCATCAACCGGGCCGACCAGATCATTTGCGCCCTGCCCGAAGTGATGCGCGTGCTGACCTCCCAAGCGGACACCGGCGCGGTGGCGCTGGCCTTGCCCCAGGATGTCCAGACGGAAGTTTTCGATTATCCCGCCGAATTGTTCGAGGACCGCACCTGGTACATCCCCCGCCCTGCCCCGGACGCCGGCCTGCTGGGGCGCGCCGTCAAACTCATTCGTACCAGCAAGAGGCCGCTCATTATCGCCGGAGGCGGCGTCCTCTACAGCGAGGCCCATACCGACCTCGCCAACTTCGCCCTGCAAACCGGCATCCCGGTCGGGGAAACCCAGGCCGGCAAAGGTTCGCTGCTCTATAACCAGCCGCAGAATCTCGGCGCTATCGGGGTCACCGGCACCTTCGGGGCGAATATCATTGCCCGCGAGGCCGACGTGGTTCTCGGCATCGGCACCCGTTACAGCGATTTCACCACCGCCTCCAAGACCGCTTTCCAGAATCCCAACGTGCGCTTCATCAATCTCAATGTGGCCGAGTTCGACGCCTTCAAACACTCCGCGCTGCCGCTGGTGGCCGACGCTCGAGCCGGCATCGACGCCCTGGCCAACGCGCTGGGCGGCTGGCAGGTGGCGGGCGGCTACCGCAAGCGCGTCGAGAAATTCAATCGCGACTGGGACCGCGAGGTGGCGCGCATCTACGCTGACACCGAAGAGGAACTGCCGGTCGGACAAGGCCCAGTCATCGGCGCCGTGAACCGAGCCGCTCAACCCCAGGACGTGGTCTTGTGCGCCGCGGGCAGCTTGCCGGGCGACCTGCACAAGCTCTGGCGCACGCGCGATCCCAAGGGCTATCACCTTGAATACGGCTACTCCTGTATGGGCTATGAAATCGCCGGGGGCCTCGGAGCGAAAATGGCCGCGCCGGAACGCGAAGTGTACGTCATGGTTGGCGACGGCTCCTGGCTGATGCTGTCGAGCGAAGTGGTGACCTCCATCCAGGAAGGCTACAAACTCACGGTGGTTATGCTCGACAACCACGGTTTCCAGAGCATCGGCGGTCTCTCCCAGGCCATCGGCAGTGCCGGCTTTGGCACCCGCTATCGCTCCCGCGACCCGAAGAGCGGCCAACTCAGCGGCGAAGTCGTCGCTGTCGATTACGCGGCCAATGCGCGCAGTCTCGGCGCGCACGTCCTCACCGCGCGGGATGTGCCGGGGCTGGAAGCGGCGCTGGAGGAGGCCCGAAAACAGACGCGGACGACGGTGATTGTGGTCGAGACGGATTCCGAGAAGCGTGTCCCCGGCTATGAATCGTGGTGGGACGTGCCCATTGCGCAGGTCTCGGAACTGGATTCGGTCCGTGAGGCCCGCAAGGCCTATGAGCAAGAGAAGACCAAGGAGCGCTATTTCCTGTGAAAACGACCGCCCACCTCAACTCGATCCGAGTCGCCAATGCACCCTGCTCCTGGGGCGCGCTGGAGTTCGACTTGCCAGGCCAGGCCCTCGGTTATGCGACCGTCCTGGACGAGATTCGCCAGACCGGCTACGAGGGCACCGAACTGGGCGATTGGGGATTCATGCCCACCGACCCGGGCGCCCTTCGGCGTGAGCTCGAGGCCCGCGGGTTGAAACTCGCTGGCGCCTTCGTCCCCGTCGCCTTTGCGCGCCCCAAAGCCTTCGAAGAAGGACAGAGCCGCGCCTTGCGCACTGCCTCGCTCATGGCCGCAACCGCAGGCGGCGAGCCGTTCCTGGTACTGGCCGATGACAACGGAAAGGACGCAACGAGAACCAAAATCGCCGGCCGCGTTCAGCCCGCCAACAGCCTGGCGCCCGAACAATGGGCTGACTATGGCCAGCGAGTGAACCGGGTCGCCGAAAGAGTCCGCCGCGAGACGGGCTTGCGAACGGTCTTTCACCATCATTGCGCGGGGTTTATCGAGGCGCCTTGGGAAATCGAGGCCCTCCTTCAAAACACGGATCCGGCCATGGTCGGACTCTGTTTCGATACCGGCCATTACCGGTTCGGCGGCGGGACGGAACCAGTCAAGGTGCTCCAGCGGTTTCGCGAGCGCATTTGGCACGTGCATTTCAAGGATTGCAGCGCCGCGGTTCTCCAACAGTCCCGCACGGGGCAATGGGACTATTTCGAGTCGCTCAGGCATGGCGTCTTCTGCGAGCTTGGCCGGGGAGATGTCCCCTTCGACGCCGTGCTGGATGAATTGGCCCGCGAAGATTACCGCGGCTGGATCGTGGTTGAGCAGGACATCCTGCCCGGAATGGGCCGGCCTAAGGAATACGCCGCCCGGAATCGCGAGTTCCTTCGCCAGCGTGGGGTGGGACCCGCTTAGCCGGGATAGCCCCTGCCACGAACAAAACGGCAACGGTCTGTGGGTTGGGCCGGCTGCACTGCCATTAAGTTTAGGTGACGTAGGCTCTCCGTCGGCTGACACAGCGGCCCCGGAAATCCGTGGTTGCGTTGCAGGCCGGTTTTTGAGAGGATGGTTCCCGCTGAAAAGCCGCTCCTTTTGGGTGGCGCCAGGAAACGGGAAAGCATCGCCGTGAACCGGTACGGAACCAACACAGAGCAAAGTTGCGGCCAGAGCGGATTCGCCGCGCTCATCGGGCTGGCGCGGCACAAACCGTCGAACATGCAATTACTACCCCCATGGACCCCGCCCAAGCGCATCGAAGCCGGCGTTAGCGTTCAGAGCGAATCCTCGCTCCGCTCCGCCCTTCTTTGCGACGCGAAGAACCTCACTCCGGCGGAGCGCCTGGTCCTGCTGGACCTGGCGCGCAGGTCTCTCGCCAGTGTGGTCATGAAACAGGCGCCCCCTTCGGTCTCCGCGCGGGAACTTGCCGCGGGGCTGACGCAACCGCGCGCATGCTTTGTCACGCTGACCAAGAAGGGCGTGTTGCGTGGCTGTGTCGGGAATGTCCTTGCGCACACCGCTCTTTACCAGACGGTGGCCAGCAACGCACGCAGTGCCGCCACGCGCGACCCACGGTTTTCTCCGGTTGCCCCTGAGGAACTGTCCGAAGTGAGCATCGAGATAAGCGTTTTGACAGAACCGAAACGGCTGGCGTATACCTCCGTAAGCGACCTTTTGGAAAAGCTGCGTCCCTCCATTGACGGAGTGTTGCTGAGGGTGGGTTCGCGGATGGCCACATTCCTGCCGCAGGTCTGGAGCCAGATTCCCGGCAAGGCCCGCTTTCTGAACCGGCTGGCTGAGAAGGCCGGCTGTGAACCCTCAGCCTGGCGAGGTCCAGAGGCGGCGGTGTTCACGTACCAAGCCGAGTGCTTCAGCGAGCCGCGCCCGACGCGCTCCGATAACTGAGCAGCCCCACAGCCCTCGGCGCCGGCGCGAGCATCCGGGGCAAAGCATGGCTTTGTGCGGCACCCGGCTGGGACCTCTGTGGCGGCTAACACGATGCCCGGCTCGTGCCCAACTGGACCATCGGGTCGAACGGCGCGGCCAGCCGGGGTTGTAGTGGCGGTAGCCGTAATAGAGCAGGCCGGACTCGTCGTCCTGGTATTTGGTCGAGAACCGGAAGGGGTTGGTCCTGGCCGTCGGGCCGGTGGCGCGGATGAGTTCGCCAAAGGGGCCGTATTCGTGGTTGGCATCCACGGTGCCGGTCCGGGCGTTGGGCAAGCCAACGACATTCCCATTGCGGTCGCCGGCCGCGAACCACGTCACGCTCCCGCTGTTCACGTCAAACAGACTGAGCAGCCCGCCCACACCACCCGCGCCCTGCAATGTGCCGGACAGGTCTGTCCCCCAGACGTAGGCCTGGAGCACGACGTTGTTGACTCCGGACAGCTCGGCTATTGGTTCCCAGCCGTCATACAGGTAATGGTAATCCGCCGCCGCGGTGCCATAGCCGGTGGTGTTGTTCCAGACCTGCTTGTGGATGCGCCGACCCAGCCAATCATACTCGAACTTGATGAGCTGCGGAGGGGCGGTGGAGTTGTTGGAAACCATCTGAACGAGCCGCTTCTCGGCATCCCGGGTGTAAGTCCAGTGCCCATCGCTGTGGAGATTGCCATCGAGGTCATAGCTGAAGGCCTCCGGCGAGCCGGGTACATAGAGGTGGCCGGACGACTGGGAGGAGCCGGAGGCGACCGTCACGCTGCCATACCAGGGCGTGCCGCTGTTGGGGGTCGATAGCGCGTAATCGAAATACTCGCCCTTGCGGTAGGCGGTATTGCCGTTGACCGCCACCGAGACCGTGTTCCCCACCACCAAACTGCGCTTGGTCTATGAACTGGCCGACGGCAGACCGCCGGCTGAATCGGCGCGGCTCGACGGAGGCAAAGCCGGGCCCGATGATTAGCGACGCGACTTCTATTGATAATCCATTCTGATTGTCTCCCCGGCAGTGGGCTCAAGGCAGATTCCGCGAGATCAGGAAGTCTGAGGCTCGGCCCACCCAGCCCAAGAACCAACTCTTTCTCTACGACCTGACCAGTAGTTACCTGGAGGGCAGGCCAACACTTACCTGGATGAGCACCCCCGCGCCAAGCTGCCAACCCAGCGCCGGAAGCTGGCCGCCCGGCTGGAGCATTTGAAGGTGGGAGACGGGCTCACGCTCAGCGTGTGCAAGGACCGGCTGGTCCTCACCCGCGACGAGCAGGCGCTCCAGAAGGCCGCTCAGTTGGACGGCTGTTATGCCGTGGCGACCGACCTCAAAGCCGCTCAGGCCAGCGCGCAGACCATCCACGACCGTTACAAGGACCTGGCCTATGTCGAGCGGGACTTCCGCACGCTCAAGAGCGGGCACCTGGAATTCCGGCCCTGGTTTGTCTGCACCGAGGGCAACACCCAGGCTCACGCCCTGACCTCGATGATGGCCTTGAAGGTGCGCCGGCATCTGGAACAGGCCTGGTGGCCGCTGGAACTGACGGTGGAAGAGGGCCTGCGCGAACTGGAGCAGCTTTGCGTCATGGAGTGGGTGGAGGCCAACAGCGGCCAGATCCTCTGCCGCCGCCTGCCCGAGCCCAGTCCGCTGCAAAAGCAACTATTGGACGCGCTGAAGTTGACACTGCCGGCCACAGTGCCCGAAGCCAAGGTGAAAGTAGTCACGCGCAAGAAAATCAACAAGGCGCGCAAGAGCCGCGTCAAATAAGGCCGAAATGCACTTCTTGCCACCGAAAAGTCATGGAAGTTCCGCTGTAGGCCCGAGTTCATGTTATAGGGCTGACCCCGCTCTCGGTGGGAACTCACACCTTGGCTACAGACTTTTACGTGATGATCCCGGCCAACGACGTGCAACCGGAAACAGGCGTGATCTATCATTACTCCTGGACCATAACCGTGTTACCACGTTGACGCGCGCGGGGCCAGCAGCATTGAAAATGGATTAGGGATGGCAACCCCATCCATTGGTGATATGGTAACAGCGGTTTCCCCCGCCCCCCGACGGGCCGGCGGGGGATCTGCCTTATGAACGCCCGGTGCTTATTCAAAGTCTTCCTGCTCGCTTGGTTCGGGGTTCCTCCCCAACTGGCGGCGGTCCAGGCACAGCCTCTAGCGCCCGGCTCACGATCCCCGGCCGCCGAGGTTGCTGCGGCGCTGGGCAAAGGCGGCCTCGCCCAAAGGAAGCCCGTGCTCAAACCCCAGGGGACGGGGCGGGCGGACGTGGTCTCAAGCCAATCTTCGCCGCCCGACCCCCCTGCATCGGCCGTCATTCACGTCCAGGCCTTGGACGGTTCCCCGCTCTCGGCGGTACTGGTCCAAGCGATC
This sequence comes from bacterium, assembly GCA_021784555.1. Classification (GTDB taxonomy): domain Bacteria; phylum Verrucomicrobiota; class Verrucomicrobiia; order Limisphaerales; family UBA8199; genus JAJYHY01. The sequence goes on along the minus strand of JAJYHY010000028.1, from coordinate 25,364 downwards.
GAAGAGCGCTCGTCCTACGCGGCGCGATTGGCTGCCTTCGAGCAAGGCGAGCGCACACGCTCACAGTCCCTCCTGAGCCAGCCGCACCGGATTACCGAGAGCCAACTGACCGACGACCAAGGCGAATTCCGGTTTACGTCCCTGGCGCCTGGCGAGTACCGGCTTCGCGTCCAGGTCTGGGGCGGCGTCCTGGACGAACCCCAGCCCCTGGTGGTTCGACCGGGTGGGCAGTCCCCCATCGACAGCGATGTCCGGATTGCGCCGTTCAAGAAAGGGATCTGGCGCACCATTTCCTGCCCCGAGGGGCTGCCGTCCCCGTACCTCAGCGCCCTGCTGCTGGCCAACGGAGAGCTCTGGATCGGCTGCAACGGCGGGGGTATCGCCCGTTTCGATGGCTCAAGCTTCAAGAACTACCGGCCCGCGGACGGCGCGGTCGGGGACTACGTCTGGTCGTCCGTTTTTCAGCCGCCACACAGCCTCTGGTTTGGGAGGATGGATGGCAGCCTGCTGCGATTCGACGGGCGACGGTGGACGCGGTACACGACCAAGAATGGTCTTCCCCCAAAAATCGCCAATGCTTCTACCGTGGCGGAGGCCATGGCGGTGGATGCGAAGAACCGGCTCTGGATCGGAACGGGCGGGCTGGGAAAGGGCAGCGGCGCGACCGTCTATGACCCCGCCGCCCACAGGCCGGCGGACAAGATGTTCACCACCTTTACGACAAAAGACGGGCTGTTGAGTGATTCCGTCCATTCCATCTGGCCGGCGCCGGATGGCACCATTTGGTTTGGAACAAAGGGAGGATTATCCATTTACGACGGCCACCGATTCATTAACGGAACCAAACACTATGGCTTGCCTCCAGGCCCGATTCAGGCCGTGGCAGGGGCGCGGGATGGGGCGGTATGGTTTCTTGTCGGTTCCAGGTTAGGACGTCTCTATCCCCACGCGGCGGCAAACGGGGCCTTTCGGCTTCGTCTCTTCGGAAGGACGGACGGGTTCCTGGGCGGCGTGGGCAGGCTTCACCTGGACGCTGAGGGCATACTCTGAGCCAACGACGCGTGGGGAGGGCGGTATCTGTGCCGTTTCGACGGCAAGTCGTTCGTCTATTTCAACCGCTCGGACGGCTTGCCTGATATACGCATCTACAACGCGGAGAGCGACTCTGCCGGGGTGCTCTGGGCGGCGACATTCAATGGCCTGGCAAGCTATGATGACCGCTCCGTACGCCTGTACACCAAGGCGGATGGCTTGAGTGACACCGCCGCCTACCTCGTTCATTGCACTCTGGAGGGAATGGTCTGGTTTACTGGGCGCGCGCCTTGGCCTCTGCCGGGCGCGGGCGCGCCCGGCCTCACGCGCATGGACCCTAAAGCCAGCGCGGATAGCGCAAAGCGATTCGTCCACTTTACGGCTAAAGATGGCGTGCCCAACAGCATCGAAGGCATGACCAGCGACGCCCAAGGCCGGCTTTGGCTTGTGTCGAAGAACCAAGGCGTCTTTCGCTTCGATGGGAAGCGTTTTGCCAAATTCACCGACGCGGCCGGTCTTCTGGCGCATGACGTGGAGTCGATATGCCGCGGTCCGATGGGCTGCCTGTACTTTGGGGTGCGCGGTGGCGTCGTCCGCTACGATGGGGTGAAGGCCACTCGTATTACGCCCGCTGGATTTACCACTAACGCGATTACCGTTGTTTACGCCACCGGCGGCGGCGTCTGGTTGGTCGAGGATTTGGACGAGTACCATGAGTTCATCTGGCGCCTGCGCGGTTCTAAAATGACCCGCTTTACCGCCCCCGACGGAAAGGCCTTCACCTTTGTTTCGTGCCTTGGCCCCGGCCCCGCCGGTTCCGTTTGGGCTGGCACCGACCATAACGGCGTTTGGGCATTCAACGGCGAGAAGTTTGTCCAGTACAAACATGCGGATGCGGAGCGGTTTCCCACTTCGGCTGCCTTTGGCTTTCATCGCGATGGCCACGGCGTGATCTGGTTCGGCACATCGAGCGGCCTGATGCGCTTCGACGGCGCGACCTGGACTACCATGGCCGAAAACGACGATTGGCCTGGCTCAGTGGCCTACGGAGTGGATGAGACGCCTGACGGGACCTTGTGGATCGGAACTCCGAATGGGCTGGTGAGTTACCGGCCTCGCAAACTCACCCTGCATGCACCGTCCCTGGTGGTGCAGACTGATAAGCGGTACGAGGACCTCTCGGCGTTGCCCCAGATCGTGGAAGGCCAGCGGGTGACCTTCCGCTACAACGTCGTTGATTTGGATCACCGTCCCCAGGAACGCTGGTTCCGCTATCAAGTGTTCCATGCCAAGCCCTCGCCTCAAACGCTGCGGGCGCCCGGTTCCTGGCAGCCTCAGACGCACCAGACCGCTTTCGACTGGCTCGCGCAGCGCCCCGGTGCTTACACATTTGCGGTTCAATACATTGACCCAGACCTCAACTATTCCCCAGTGACCCTGGCGGCCTTCAGGGTGGTCCCGCCCTGGTATGCGGACGCATTCATCACGGTCCCGGGCGGCGGAGGGGTGGTGGGATTGATTGGTTGGGCTTTCGTGGCTCGTTTGCTGGTGATCCGGCGCAAACGCGAGGCCGGACAGTTGCGCGAGCGGCTGCTCGACCAGGAACGGCGGGGGCGTGAGGCCGCGGAGAGGGCGCAAAGCGAAATTGAAACCAAGGCTTGCGCCCTGGCTGAGTCCAACCGCCAACTCGAGGCGGCCCGTGCGATCGCGGACCAAGCGCGGACCGTCGCCGAAGCGGCCAACCAGGCCAAGAGCCTGTTCCTGGCGAACATGAGCCATGAGATTCGCACGCCAATGAATGCCATCCTGGGCTATGCGCAGATCCTTCAACGCGACAAAGAACTCTCACACAAGCACCGCCAGTCTATCCAGACCATTGAACGGAGTGGAGACCACCTGCTGGGAATGATCAACGCCATCCTCGATCTGTCCAAGATCGAGGCCGGACGGCTTGAACTGCAGACCGCTGATTTCGACCTCAACGAGATGATCCAAGGCATCACCGTCATGTTCCGTATCCGGTGTCAGGAAAAGAACCTCCGACTGGACGTGATTGGCTTCGACGGCCAGCCGGTGCCGGTTAGCGGGGATGAAGGCAAGCTGCGACAGGTCTTGATCAATTTGCTGGGCAACGCGGTGAAGTTTACAGAGCAGGGCACGGTGGCGCTGAGGGTCCACCGGTTGGACGCTGGGGAGCGGACATGCGAGGCGGGAGGCGAGGGGGCGGAGATCGAGAATCAGAAGCGGGTCTATCGGTTTGAGGTGATCGATACCGGACCGGGGATTTCGGAGACGGAGCAGGCCGGGATCTTCCAACCCTTCCACCAGTCGGAGGCGGGTTTGAAGAGAGGCGGCACCGGGCTTGGACTGGCGATCACGCGCCGCCAAGTGGAACTGATGGGGGGGGAGGTGAGATTAGAGTCGGCCCTTGGCCGTGGCAGCCGCTTCTATTTCGAACTGGAACTCTCGTCGGCGGAGGGCCAATTCGTCGCACCGATGGCCGCGGACTCCAGGGAGATCCTTCGCCTGAGCGGGGACTGCCGCGTCGATGCTCTCGTTGTGGACGACATCGAGGAGAACCGGGATGTGCTCTGCCAGTTGTTGCTGGGTGTCGGCTGTCGGGTCCGCCAGGTTGGGAGCGCCTCCGAGGCATTTGATCGCGTGCGGGAGCGCGTTCCGGACATTATTTTCATGGATGTCCGGATGCCGGTGGTGAACGGAGCGGACGCGGCCAGGCGCCTCATCGCTGAGCACGGTCCAGATCGAATCAAGATCGTGGCGATCTCCGCCTCGGTGCTTGAACACGAAAGGGTTGGCCACATGTCAGCCGGATTCCACGGCTTTCTTTCCAAGCCGTTCCGATTTCCCGATGTCTGCGCCTGCCTCAAGCAGTTGCTGGACGTGGAGTTCGAGTACGGCCAGGCGCCCCCGTCCGTCCCAGGGCCGTTAGCGGCATCGGATCCGGTGGCCCCCGCCCTGCCTCGCGCGGTGTGGGAGGCACTGAAGGAGGCCGCAGACCGGTATAGTCGCACGGGATTGAAGCGGGCGCTCGAACCGCTGGAAGCTGGCGATGAGCAGCAGCGCCGAGCGGCGGACTACCTCAGAGGATTGCTGGAATCAGGCGATTTCGAACGGATCGGCGGCTTCCTGGAGCAGATGGGGCGGAGTGGAGGCATCACGTGAGACGATCTGCAAACTCATCGCCCTCTCGGAGAATTGTGTGCCGAAAGTCTCGATACCGCATCATGCCGCCGCGGGCCGTTCGGGCTGTCTTTGCCCGACGAAACCCTGGAACAGGCGAACTACGAGGTGTTGCTCGCTCCAGACGGAGAAACCGCGCTCAAAGTGGCGCACAAGGCCAGGCCCGACGTTATCCTCCTCGATGTCATGATGCCAGGGCTGGACGGTTTCGAAACCTGCCGCCGCCTGAAAGCCAATCCGGAAACGAGACCTATTCCGGTCGTCTTCATCTCCGCCCAGAACGAGACTCGATCGACGATCGACGGGTTCAAGGCGGGAGGCGTAGATTACATTACCAAACCGTTCCAGGCCGACCAAGTATTGATCCGAGTCCACACGCACCTGACGAATCACCGGCTTACACGGGAGGTCCTGGAGAAAAACCGCGAGTTGGAAGCCATCAATGCCCGGCTGCGGGAGGAGATTGGGAGGCGGGAGGAGGCGGAGGCGTCGCTTGAGCTTGCCGACGCCAAGCTCTCACTGATCAGCGAACAGGAAATGGAGCGGTGGGGATTGGCGGCTTTGGTGGGCCGCAGTCAGGCCATGCGCGACGTGATCCAAGAGATCCGCAAGTTGCAGCCTGCTGACAAAACCAGCGTACTCATTCGCGGGGAAAGTGGCACGGGCAAAGAGTTGGTCGCGCGGGCGCTGCACTTCAGTGGGCGCCGCCGGGGACGGCCGTTTATCGCCGTGAATTGCGCGGCTGTGCCCTCCGAACTGGCCGAATCGTTGTTTTTCGGGCATGTCAAGGGCGCGTTTAGCGGCGCCCACGACAACCGGAAGGGCTACTTCGAAATGGCTCATGGTGGCACGCTCTTCCTGGATGAGATTGGGGACATGCCGCTCCACTTGCAAGCAAAGCTGCTGCGCGCCCTTGAAAACGGCACGTTCATCGCGGTCGGGGGCCAGGTGGAACGGAGCGCGGATGTGCGCGTCCTGGCCGCGACCAACGTTGACCTGCAGAGGCGGACGGAGAGCGGAACCTTCCGGAACGACCTGTACTTCCGGATAGCCGGCTACGAAATTCAGCTCAAGCCATTGCGCGAGCGCCGGGACGATGTTGGATTGTTCATCGAGCATTTTTTGAAACGATTCGCGAAGGAACTCAAGATAGCCTCTCCCAAGTTGAACCCGGAAGCGCACAAGGCCCTCATTTCGTACCATTACCCGGGCAATATTCGGGAACTGAAGAGCATCATCGAGCGCGCGCTTATCGAAAGCGGCGGTGCAACCATTCAGGAGCACCACCTGCATTTGCTCAATGAAAGGGTTTTGACTCAAAGCCCTTCACCTTCCAGCACCGACGGCCGGCAGGTCCCTCCTCTCCCGTTAAATCTCGCGCAGTCCGAGATCGCGCTGGTCAAGCGCGCACTGGCCCAGGCCGGGGGCAATGTCTCCAGGGCAGCCCAGGTGCTCGGAATCAATCGGACAAAGATATATCGGATCCTGGGCCCCGCCCTGGACGAATGACTTTCTTGGCTCGACAGATTCTGACCCAAGGGTTCGAGCGCGAATCATCCGATCCTTGCGACGGCTTTGTTGAGTCTCTGAAATACGCGGTCCTTTCCGAGGATGGCCAGGAGATGGTAGAGGCTCGGGCCGGCCGGGTTGCCGCAACACGCCAGGCGCACGGGATGGACCAGCACGCCGGTCTTGACCCCCAGTTCCTTGGCGGTGCTGGCAAAGGTGGCTCCAATGGCATCCGGTTCGAACGGCTCCAGGGCCGCCAGGGCCTCGCGCAACTTGAGCATCCGGGGCTTGTTCTCCGGGACGAAGTCGCGCTGGGCGGCCTCAGGGGCGCAAGTAATTTCGTCCGTGAAATAGAACCCGGCGTAAGGGGCCAATTCACCAAAGACCTTGAATTTGCCCTTGCAGGTGTCCAGCGCCGCCTTAACGTAGGCCTCCGGATACTTGTGCGTATCCAGCCTGGCCCGTCCCAGCGCCTCGATAGACAGCTCGTAAAACCGGTCGTCCTGCATCTCCCGTACGTACTCCCCATTGAGCCAGTTGAGCTTAGCCAGGTCGAACCGGGCGTTGTGGCGCAGGATTTGAGGCAGATCAAAGCGCTCGACGATTTCCTCCAGAGGAAGTTTCTCTTTGTTGTCTTTGGGAGACCAGCCCAGCAGGGCCAGGTAATTGACCAGAGCTTCCGGCGCGTAGCCCTCCTCGATGTAGGTGGTCAAGGAGGCGCCCTTGTCTCGTTTGCTCATCTTGCTCCCGTCAATGTTCAAGATGAGCGGGATATGGGCGTATTTGGGTGGCTCGACACCGAAGGCGCGAAACAGGGCAATATGCTTGGCGGTGTTGCTCAGATGGTCCTCGCCGCGGATGACATGGGTAATGTTCATTTCCAGGTCATCGACCACGTTGACGAGATGAAACACCGGTTGCCCATCGGAGCGCACGATGATGAAATCCGGCTCCGCCTGTTCGCGGTCGGTCAGTTCGCGCTTAACCTCTCCGACGACCAGGTCCGGGATGAGCACCGGTTCGCGCTGCATCCGGAATTTAATGGTCCCCTCCTGTTCATAGGCCAGCCCCCTGGACAACAGCGCTTCGACGCGCCGGCTGTAATTCTCCTGTCGCTGACTCTGGAAATAAGGCCCGCAGTGGCCCTTGGCCGGCCCGGTGGCGTCGCCGTTGATGGGGCCTTCGTCCCAATCCAGCCCGAGCCAGCGCAAGCCTTCGAGAATGACGTTCACGGCCTGCTGCGAGTTGCGCGCTACGTCCGTATCCTCGATGCGCAGCACAAACACACCGCCTGTTCGCCGCGCGTACAGCCAGTTGAACAGGGCGGTGCGGGCGCCGCCTATGTGCAAGTAGCCGGTCGGGCTGGGAGCAAATCGAACGCGAACTTTCATTGGCGTAAGATTAGACCAAGGGCAGGAAGTCGCAACTATTTGCCGGGGCTGTCATCGGGGTCACGTCTCAACATTTGACAATTTGTGCCACGTCTGTTGCGGGTCAGGGAATTGTCAAATGTTGAGATGTGACCCCGACTTTGCGGGAAAGCAGGAAGTCGGCCAATTGGTTCATCTCTTCCGGCGTCATCGTCCCGGCGAACGCGGGCATGTTGATGCCGCCGTTGGAGATGCGGAGGATGATCTCGTTGCGGCTGAGCCGGCTTCCAACGTTGGTCAGGTCCGGCCCGCGCCGTCCGCCATGGCCGGCGATGAGATGGCAGTTGATGCAGCCTTTTTCATAGAAGAGGCGGGCGCCTTGAGCGATTGGGCCGCCGGCGGTGCCGACGACCTGGGCGGGGAGCGGTTTGACGTCGAAATTGGGCGACCAGGGAGAGACCTCGCCCTGCCGCCAGAGTGTGCCGATCATCAGCACCACCATTAGCACCAGTCCAACCGCCCATGGCCGCCGGCGCGGGCTGCGTTCACCTCGCGGGAAGACGAGCGGGAGGAGGATGAGCAGGAATCCGACCGCGAGCGGGGCGAGCACCATAAACCAATGTTCGGTGCCATGCGGCAGCAGGGCCAGCACCGCGAAATACCAGAGCAGATACCAATCCGGACGCGGGTCGGCGGCGATGATGCTCGGATCGGGCGGCTTGCCCAAGGCCGGCGGCCCAAAGACGAGCGCCATGCCGACAATACCGGCTATCATGATGGCCGAAAACACGACATCCCGCCAAGCGGCATCGGGCCAAAAGGGGACACCGGTCTTCTTCATGAGTTCCTCGTATTGACGCTGGTAGGTCTTCGGATCGGGGCGAAGGCCGGGATTGGGCGGCTCGGAGATGCCGTGGCGCAACACCAGTACAAGGTGCAGGGCAATGAAGGCAAAGAGCAGCGCCGGCATCACAAACACGTGGATGGCAAAGAACCGGCTCAATGTGGCCCCGCCTACCGTATCCCCGCCCAGGGTGAAACGCGCCAGCCAATGGCCGATGATTGGGACCCGGGCGGCCTGCGCGGCGGCGACAACGACCGACCAAACCCCCGTCTGGTCCCAGCGGAGCAACTGGCCGGTAAAACCCATCACCAGCGTGAAGAGGAGCAACAGGGAGCCGCTCACCCAGTTGAGTTCTCTGGGATACTTGTAGGAGCCGAAGAGGAACACCTGGGCCATGTGAAGTCCCACCATCAGGACCATGGCGGAGGCGCCATAGTAGTGTAACGCGCGCATGAACCGGCCAAAGACCGCCTGATTAGAGATGAATTGGAGCGTCGCGTAGGCGTGCGCTGCGGAGGGAACGTAAGAGAAGGCGAGGGCAACTCCGGTGAAGACCTGAATGACGAAAGCGGTCAGGGTGGCGCTGCCGAAGACATACCACCAGCGTGCGTCGCGCGGCACCAGGTGCTCCGCCACCGGCTTGATCATGTCGGTGAAGCCGATGCGTGTATCGAGCCAAGACCACACCCGTTTGGAAAAACGCTTTAGCATGAGCAACTCTCTTCCCAGCAGGACGCGGCGTCAGGTGGCGAAAGGCAAGGGCCGAGTTTGAATCTCCACGTCGCCGTTCTTCACGCGCACCGGGTAACGCGTAAGCGGACATGGCGGCGGGCCGGCGGCGACGGCGCCGTTGCTATAATACACTCCGCCGTGGCACGGGCACAAGAACAGGTCGGCATCGGGCAGCCAGCGCACCGGGCAGCCGAGATGACTGCAATTGATGGCAAAGGCGATGAAACGTTCCTCGTCCACGCGTCTGAGCCAGGCGGCGGTGTTGGCGGTGACGCCCGCCCAGCGCAGCGGCGTAGCGTCCTCAAAACGCACCGGAACGGTGGTTCCAACTTTAAACCCAGAGACCTTTCCCACCTTGCGCCAGATGCGCGGCGCCCGTTCAGACAGCGGTGCGAAGATGAAGCCGACGGCGGGGGCGGCCAGGCCCAGGGCGCCCATGGTTCCCAGGATGATGCTTAACCTCTCCAGAAAGACCCGGCGGGAGGCCTCTTCTGAGTTCTGAGGGCTCTCTGAATTCGGCGCCTTTTCAACGTGGAGCGCGCCGGGGTCAGTCCTCACTTTTTCCGTGGTAATGGAGGGCGAGGCGGCGGAAAAAGATGCAGGACTGACCCCTGCGCCTTCAATGTTCTTGTTCTCGTTCATGACGAATAGCTCTGATCCAACCGGCCATCGAGAAGCCGAAGAGCAACAGCCCGATGCCGGTGATGATGAAGGAGCTCACCAGACCCCAAAAAACCAAGGTCACCGCCAGCGCTAGCGCCGGCGGCCATTGCGTGGGCTCAGGCAGATGCTCCGGTTGCGCCCTGTTCCAACCGGGCGGCAAAGAGGGTGTAGGGGTTTGCTCAGTCATAGATCCTCACAGTCCAGCGCTTCAAATCCCGATGCCGGCAGGACCAGTTCGGGGTCGGGGCCGACATACCACCGGGCGAGCAATCCAAAGATACCACAAAGATAGACAAAGCAAGGGGGTACCCACATCAAAAGCCCGCCCAATTGTTGGTCTTTGGCGAAAGTCAGGCCCCACTGGTCGCGGATCGTGGGCAGCATCCCCAGGGAATCATGCGGATGCAAGAACATCGGGTAGAGGCCGGGCGGGGCGAAGGTGAGAATAATTCCGAGGATGGTGCAAAAGACGCAGGCACTGAACAGGTAGAGAACACCCAGCAGCGGCGTCAGGCGCCGCTGCGACCACGGCCCAATGATCGGCCACCAGAATGCTCCGCCCATCAGCAGCAGCGAGCCGATTTGCACCCAGTGAACCCAGGGAGTCATAATCGAAGCGCTGCACAGCGCGGGCAAATGCCAAATCCACATCGCGCCCAACCCCAGCAACCATGTCACCAGCGGCCGTTCGAGCGCCTGAGGGATGAGCCGCAAACCCGGGCGCGAAAACACCTTTGGGAGCGGGGCGACGGGGATGGCCAGCAGCATTAGCGGCGGCGCCACCAGTTGGAGGAGCAGGTGTTGGAGCATGTGGGCGCTGAACAAATAGCCGTCGGCCAGAGCGTTGAGCGGCGACAGGAGCGTGAGCAAGAACACGGCCACGCCCGCAACGAGGTAGAGGGTTCTCCAGGCGAACCGGCAGCGCACAATTGCGGCGTAGCCCGCCACTATAGCGACGCTCAAGCCGAGGACCCACGGGTCCCATCTCCAGGCCGAAGTCCAAAACTGTTCCGTGGTCATAAGAGCAGCCTCAGGTAAATCACCGAGAACACCGCTATCCAAACCGCATCGACAAAATGCCAGTAGAGGCCGATGCTGGCAACCGCCTCGGTGCGTCCGTGCGCGAACTCGCCGGATAGGGCCAGGCCGAGCAGCACCAGCAACCCAATCAAGCCGAGGCAGACGTGCAGGCCGTGAAAACCGGTAAGAGTGAAGAAGGTGGTGGCAAACAGGTCGGTGCTCATTCGCAGGCCGTGGTTGTAGAGGCCCAGGTACTCAAGCCCCTGGCCAACGATGAACGTAAAGCCGAGGATGAGCGTCACTCCCAGCCAGGCATAAAAGCCGGACATTTTCTTCCGGTGCAGCGCCTTCTCCGCCATCCAGAAGGTCCAACTGCTCGACAGCAGGCACACGGTAAACACCAAAGTCTTACGCGCGTCCAGAACCGAGGAGGCGACCGGGCCCACCATCGGTCGGGCGTTATAGTAAAGATACGCAAAGATCAACATCAGGAAAAAGAACGCCTCCGAGATGATAAAGGTGATCATCCCTGTCACGTTCTTCTCCAGTTTCCAGGGAACGTGCCGGCCCACTTCCGCCGCGTCGGTGTCCGGATTCTCCGGGTGGGCCAGGTCCCAGAGCGGGCGGCGTCCATTGATGGGCGGAAGGCGGTCGAAATTGTGAGGAGGCGGAGGCGAAGTGGTGGCCCACTCGAGCGTCCAGGCGTTCCAGGGGTTATCGCCCGCGGGGTCGCCGTGGCGGAGGCTGATCCAGACGTTCCATATCAGCACCAGCGTCGAGGCGGCCAGGATGAAGGCGCCTATGGTCGAGACCATGTTCAGTGCGCCCCACCCGGGCAGGTTGGGATAGGTGAACACGCGCCGCGGCATCCCCATCAAGCCGAGGATATGCTGGACAAAAAAGGTCATGTTGAACCCGATTAACGTCAACCAGAAGTGGAGCTTGCCCCATTTCTCGGAGAGCATCCGTCCGCTCATCTTTGGGAACCAATAATAGAACCCGGCCAGGATAGCAAAGTAGGTGCCGCCAAAGAGCACGTAATGGAAGTGCGCCACGACATAGTAGGTGTCGGTCAACTGCCAATCCATAGGCACGGCGGTGAAAGTGATACCGCTTAGCCCGCCGATAACGAACTGGATGATGAAGGCGATGGCGAAAAGCATGGAGGTGGTCAGCCGGATGGAGCCGCCCCACATCGTCGCGGTCCAGTTGAAGATCTTCACCCCGGTGGGCACCGCGATGAGCATGCTCGTCACCGCAAACGTGTAGTCCGCGATATGGCCCAGGCCAACGGCGAACATGTGGTGCGCCCAAACGCCGAAGCTGAGCAACCCGATGGCGACGCTCGAAGCGGCCACAAAGGGGTAGCCGAAGATGGGCTTGCGCGAAAAGACCGGAATGACCTCCGAAATCATGCCAAACGCCGGCAACGCCATGATATAAACCTCCGGATGGCCGAAGGTCCAGAAATAATGCTGCCAGAGCACCGCCGAGCCGCCCATGGCGGGTTGGAAAAAGTTGCCCTTGAGCAAGCGGTCGATGAGGAGCATGACGATTGAGGCATTCAACGCCGGCAGGGCCAAAATGATCAGGAATGAATTCACGAACACCATCCAGACAAACAGCGGCAGCCTTCGGATGGTCAAACCGGGCGCCCGGAGTGTCAGGACCGTGGCGATCATGTTGACGGAAGTGGCCACCGAGCCAATGCCCAGCACCAGGAGGGATGCTATCCAGTAGTTCATTCCCGCCGTGGTGGAAAAGGGGCGTTCACTCAGCGGGGAGTAGCTGAACCATCCCGCCGCCGGCGCGCCTCCCGCCACCCAACTGAAATAGAGGAGCAATCCCCCAAAGAGGAGCAACCAGTAGCTCATGGCGTTCAGACGGGGAAAGGCCATATCGCGCGCGCCGATCATCAGCGGCACCAGGTAATTGGCGAAGCCGATGAGCATCGGCATCACGACCAGGAAGATCATCGTGGTGCCATGCATGGTGAAGACCTGGTTGTAGGCCTCCGGCGAAAGAAACTTACCGTTGGGCACTGCCAATTGAACGCGGACGAGCAGCGCCTCGATTCCTCCCACCAGGAAAAAGGCGAGCGTCGTGAAAAGGTAGAGAAGGCCAATCCGCTTATGATCCACGGTGGCGACCCAGGACAACAAGCCCCGTTCGCTCTCCGCCGCATGAGGAGGTTCGAGGGTCTGGGCGGAAGCGATACTATTCATTTGAGCGTCTGGAAGTAGCTGACCAGGTCTCTGACCTGCGCGTGGGTAAGGTTCAGATTGGGCATCAGGCAACCGGGCTTGATGGCCTGTGGATTAGTCAGCCAGAGAGACAAATTGGGGGGCGTATTTGTCATCACCCCAGCCCCAAGCATCCGGCGCGAGGCCAGATGGGTCAGATCCGGGCCGGCGCTCCCGGCTGCCGCGACCCCCCGAATGGAATGGCACTCCATGCAGGTCTTGTCCAGAAACAGACGGCGCCCGCGCTCCGCCGCGCCGGCGGGCGGCGTTGGGGCTGGACGGCGCTGGTCCGCTTCCCAGGCCCGGAATTGGGAGGCGGGCTGCGCGATGACCTGAAAGCGCATCCAGGCGTGCTCCGCTCCACAGAATTCGGCGCAGGCGCCCAAATAAGTGCCCGGTTCATCGGCCTGCAGCCATATATAGTTGGTCACGCCTGGAATCATGTCTTCCTTCGGCGCCAGCGCGGGCACCCAGAAATCGTGAATCACGTCGGCGGCCTCCAGCCGCACCAGCAACGCTTGCCCGGTCGGGATATGGACCTCATTAGCGGTAATAATTCCAAGCTTCGGATAATGGACCTCCCACCACCATTGGTGGCCGATGACGACGATGTCGGGCTGTCCGTGTCGCGGCGGATGGGACACGTGCATCGCTTGAACGGTCAGCACAAAGATCCAGACCAGCAGCAGAAAGGGGATGACCGTCCAGAGGATCTCCAGACGTTTGTGCCCAAAGATCTGGCGCGGCTCCGGCGCACCGGGCTTGGCCCGAAAACGAATGAGGTTATAGACGGTCAAACCAACGATCAGCGCCAGAATGGCCCCGCAAATCGCCAAAACCGCAAGCGACAGGGACGTGATCCCCCTGGCCTGCGGAGACGCGGCATCGAACACTGGAACAGCTCGCATTAATTGACCCCTTTCTGTCGTTGCTCACGCCCGGCGGCTCAATAGGGCAAAAACCCCATGTCCGTCATCCGAGCTGTTCGCCGAGAAGGCAATAAAGCCGCAGGAGGTGCAACTCCTCGTAGTCAATCTCTCCGGACAAGGCCTCCCAAACCGGTGTAAGGCGCTGGCAACCAAGCCGCTCGAAGGCGCTAAACACCCGGGCGCGCTCCGGTTCGGAGAGCCGCGAGCTTGCCAGAACACGTTGCGGGTCGATAGCCCCGCCCGAGTCCAGGAAGCGGCAGAGGTGGGCGACAACCGTGGAGGGCAGGATGTCGTAGTGCCGGGCAATCTGCTCAATGCTCTGTCCGGCGGCGAAGAGCTCCCCGACCTGCCGGAACCGCCGCCTGTTGATGGGACGAATAACAGAGGCGGACCCGGGGTCTTGAGCGGCGGCGGGGAGGGTCGTTGCGGGGCCAGGTTCCAAGGGCAGATGGACCAGCACTTTCTGTTTGCCGTTGAGCGCCTCCCAGCCTTGCGGTGTCAGACGCAGTCCCCCGAATTGCACCTCCTGTTCGACTAAACCCAGCCGGATGAGCTCCTGGGCTAATTCACGCCACTGCTCAGCCGAATGTTCTCTGCCCAAGCCGAAGCTCCGCAACCGGTCATGCTGGCGTGAAAGCACCCGCTCCGACCTCGATCCCCGCAACACGGCAATGATGTGCGCCGAGCCGAACATCTGGCCGGTGGCCCTGACGCACGCGAGGAACATTTGCGCGGCATCCGTCGCGTCGGTGGCCCGGCCAGGCGCCACGGGCTGAACACAGTTGTCGCAGGCGGCGCACGAGCCGGGTTCGAGTCTCTCGCCGAAGTAGGCCAGCAGCGTTTGACGGCGACAGTTGCGGGCCTCGGCGAACCGGACGAGGGCCTGGAGCCGCGCGTTTCGCCCCGCGCGCTCGGAGGGCGCCCCCTGATCGATGAAATGGCGCTGGATGACGACATCGCCACGGCTATAAAGCAGCAGGCAATGAGCCGGCAGCCCGTCGCGTCCGGCCCGGCCGATTTCCTGGTAATAGTTTTCCATGCTGCCGGGCAGGTGCGCATGAACAACGAAGCGGAGGTCGGGCTTGTTGATCCCCATTCCGAAGGCGATGGTGGCGACCATCAGGGGGCTGCGGCCTCGCAGAAACCGCTCCTGGTTCTGCCTGCGGACGCCCTCCGGCAGGCCGGCGTGGTAAGGCAGGGCCGGACACCCGTTCAAGTTCAATGCGTCGCAAAGCTCGTCAGTCTGTTTGCGCGTGCCGCAATAAATAATGCCGGACTGGCCCTGGCGCGCCCGCAGAAACGCCAGCACCTGGGCCAAGCCATCGCGCCGCGGCTTCACTGCAAGAAAGAGGTTGGGCCGATTGAAGCTGGCGACGAATTCGCCCGCACGCGGGATGTCCAGCAGGCGCCGGATGTCTTCGCGAACCCGAGGGGTGGCGGAGGCGGTCAGGGCCAGGCAAACGGCCCGTGGAAAACGGTGGCGCACCGCCTGGAGTTGGCGGTATTCGGGGCGGAAGTCATGGCCCCACTCCGAGATGCAATGGGCCTCATCGATGGCCAGACAGGCCAGGCGGCTATGTTCCATCAACAGGAGTGTCTCCGGCCTCAAGAGCGTTTCCGGCGCGACATAGAGGAGCCTGGTGTCGCCGTGGCGCGCGCGGTTCATGATGGCGGTGTATTCGTGAACGGGCACGGTGTGGTTCAGGCACGCTGCGGGGACGCCGACGAGGCGAAGCTGAGTGACCTGGTCCTGCATGAGTGAAACCAGCGGCGAGACTACCACCGTCAGGCCGTCGAACAAGACCGCCGGAAGCTGGTAACAGAGCGATTTGCCGGCGCCGGTGGGCATGACCACCAACGTGTCTCGCCTTTCCAAGACGCGCTGCACAACCTCGTCCTGGAGCGGCAGGAAGCTTGAAAAGCCAAAGGTCTTTTCCAGGATGTCGAGGGCGCGCGAAGCCGAGCCGCGCACGGCAGCGGACACGCCAGAGCCGCTTGGCTGAGTCACGCCCGGCTGGGCCGGGTCACTCCCCGTGTGGCGAGGGGCGGCATCGGGGGAACGCGGCGGACGCGGAGGGAGGTGCCGCGGTTCCGGATCGGCACCCCGGAAATCTTTCTCCGCGGCTCCAGCCCGTGGACGGTTTTGGACCGGAAGTGGTGAGGCTGCGGACGCCTGCTCAATGAACCACCCGGACAACTGAACAAAGCAGCGCAATTCCTCCTCGGGCCGCTCCGCGGGCCGCCATCGGTGCGCCAGTGAGACGCGCAGGAGCGTGCCCGCCGGGACTTCCTCAAGGGGCTCCTGAAAGCCGACATAAGTCAGGGTGCGTCCGCCGTCGGGTGTCGGGTAACGGTAGCGGAGGCGTTTGCCGTCATAATCAAGTCGAAGCGGCCGGTCGGGTGTCCAGAACATGGTGCTGCGAGCGGGCAAGCCGGTGCTTTCGGCGACATAGAGGCCGCCGGCGGTGGTGGGTTGCGTGAGTCCGTCGAAAAGCTTGTCCGGTCCGCCTGCAACCGGAGTCATGAACCGGTGGATGGCTTCGACCAGGTGATCAGAGCGACGGAGCCGCCGGCCGGCCAACACGATGATGTTCTCAACATGCGGCGGCCTGATGCCGGGGTCCGGAGTGGACTCGATGTCCCACACCTCGCCGACTTCGTATTCCAGGCCCGCTCGCTCGTTGCACGCCGCGTCGCCGGCAATCAACCGGACGCTCTGCCCTGCTTCAGTGATGCCGCCAACGCACGCGCCGGCACCCCTTCTGGTTTTGGCAACGATCAGGACCTTCATGAGGGAGGAACGGTTACGAGACTTGAATTCAGCTCTCCCCGCGTTCATCTCAGGCGGCGAGCCTATGCTCCTGGCATCCCTCTGGCAAGCCCCACGTGAACGGAGGCTTTTGCTTGCCAAGAGTGCGGGGCTAGACCTAGGTTCTCAGCTATGGGTGAGACGCGTGTAAGAGTGAGGTTGAGCAATGTGGCGGACGAGGCCGCTGCGGCCGCGGGTAAGCCGGCTGGCGCCGCCGTCCGTGCGTTTGAGGTCGATGCTCTCGTGGACACCGGCGCCGTCCGATCCTGTGTGCCACAGCCCTTGTTGGACCGCCTCGGAATCCAACCAACGGACCACATGATGGTCGAGTACGCCAACGGACAGAAAGAGGCGGTCGGAGTCGCCTACGGTGTCATGTTCGACATCCTCCATCGCCGCAGCAGCGACGACGCGCTGGCGCTCGGCGATGAGGTGCTTATCGGCCAGACGCTTCTCGAGAAAATGGACCTGCTCGTCGATTGTGCAAGCCGTCGCGTGATCCCGAATCCGGCCCATCCCGACGTAGCCGTCAATAAACTGAAGTAGATGCTGCCTCGGCACGATGAGGAGCCCGACCTTCAACCGGGAACCGGCGCAGTTGGCGACGCTGGCGGCGGTGATTGCCGAAGATCTCGGCTCCATCGAGCGCCTGGATGAGGAGATATCGGCATTGCCCGAGTCGCTCGCCGCCATTCCGCCCCATTTCGTTGCGTTCGCAAGAGTCAAATGCACAGGCACATAGATTTTTTCTATGGACGTATGCCATCGCCTGAGCGGCGCGCCCGCGGCACAGTGAGGGCGATGAAAACATACAAAGCATACAAAACGCACGGCGCGGCCCTCTCCGTGGCCGCGGCCTTACTCGCAGTGGTTTCGTCTCCAATGCTTCGAGGGGCGGATACCTATGCCGCGCCCGAACGCATCGGCACTTACGATTCACGCGTGGTCGCCTACGCGTACTTCTCCAGTGACGCAAATCTGCGCCGGATCGGGACCATGGTCAAAGATGCCCGCGACGCCAAGGCGGCCGGCGAGATGGAGCGGTTCCGGGAGCTCGACACTCGGGTCAAGAATGAGCAACGCCGGATCCATCTTCAGGCTTTCAGCACCGCCTCCGTGACCAATATTCTCACCGAGATCAAGGACCGTCTCCCGGCCATTGAGAAACGGGCTGGCGTCTCCCTCCTCATTTCCAAGTGGAATACGGCAGCCTTGAAGCGGCATCCGCATGCCCGGCGAGTGGACGTCACGGACACGCTCGCCAAGGTCTTCAAGCCGGACGAAAAACGGTGGAAAATGATCGCCTCAATTAAGCGCAGCAAACCCATTCCTCTCAAGAGAATGGAACGAATGGAAGACGAGTAGGGCAGCTCCGCTGCCGCGGTATTGCCACCGGCCCGTTTTCCGGTAGAATGCCCCCATGAGACGCAAAGCAGCTTCCATGGTCCAGGCCGCGCTCGGGCTGGCGGTTTGTCTTTTCACCGGGGCCCTCCCTCATCAGGGTTGGGCGGCCGATGCCGGCACTCAATTCCGTCCACCTGCGGTTCCGCTGGTCACCTTTGACCCGTATCTGAGCATTTGGTCCGAGGCCGACCGGCTTACAGACCAGAACACGCGGCACTGGACGCACCACGAGCACGCGCTGGCGAGTCTCATTCGCGTCGATGGCAAGACCTACCGCCTCATGGGTGCGGACCCCAAAGACGCGCCGCCGTTCACGCAGTTGTCGGTGCGAGTGCTGCCCACGCGGACGATCTACCAGTTCGAAGGCGCCGGGGTTCATGTCTCGCTCGCTTTTATGCGCCCGGCCTTGCCGCATGATCTCGACGTGTTTGCCTGGCCCCTGAATTACATTACCTGGCGCGTGCGCTCGGTCGATGGGGCGTCGCACACCGTTTCCATCTACGACGGCACCAGCTCCGAACTGGCCGTCAACACGACCCGTGAGCAGGTGGATTGGTCGCGGCAAATCATGGGCCACCTGACCGCGCTGCGGGTCGGCACGCAGGATCAGCCGATCCTGGGGTCGTCCGGCGACGACCACCGCATCGACTGGGGTTACGCTTATGCCGCGGCCAAGACCAGCGATGCCGAAGCAGCCATCGGCCCGAACCAAACCCTGCTCGAGGACTTCGTGCAATTCGGTTGGCTGCCCCGGAAAGACGACCCCCAAATGCCGCGCGCCGTCGATGACCACACGCCGGTGCTGGCCTTCGTCTTCAACCTGGGGCGCGTGGGGGAGAAACGCGTTCAGCGGCAGGTGATCGTCGCCTACGACGAGATCTACGCGATCAAGTACTACGGAACCCAATTGCGGCCGTATTGGCGGCGCAACGGGATGAAGCCCGCGCAATTGCTGGAGACCGCCTCCAGGGAGTATCCCCGGTTGCTCGCGCGGTGCAGGCGCTTTGACCGGCAGTTGATGAGGGATCTAAGGAAAGAGGGCGGCGAACGATACGCCTTGATTGCGGCGCTGGCCTATCGCGAGTGCGCGGCGGCTTGCGGCCTGGCGGCGGATGCGAACAAACAACCACTTTACTTCACCAAAGAGAATACCAGCAACGGCGATATTGCCACCGTCGATGTCTTTTACCCCATGGACCCGGTCTGGATTCTGCTCAGCCCCACGCTGGCCAAGGCGACGCTGGTTCCCATCTTAAGCTATGCCGCCTCTCCGCATTGGAAGTTCCCCAACGCGCCCCACGACCTGGGCACCTACCCCATCGTCACCGGACGGGATGACGGCGGCGAAGGGATGCCGGTCGAGGAGAGCGGGAACATGATCCTGCTGTGTGACGCGGTGGCGCAAGCCGAGGGGAACGCGAGTTTCGTAAAGCCCTGGTGGGCGAAGCTCACCCAGTGGGCCGATTATCTCAAGAACTACGGACTCGACCCCGAAAACCAACTCTGCACGGACGATTTCATGGGGCACCTGGCCCACAATGCCAATCTCTCCGTCAAGGCCATCCTCGGTCTGGCCGCTTACGGCGACCTCTGCCGGATGCGCGGCGAGCCGGACCAGGCGGAGCAATTCGCGCACCTGGCCAAAGTCGATGCCGAGCATTGGATGAAAGTCGCCGCCGATGACGATCATTACCGGCTGGCCTTCGATAAGCCCGGCACCTGGAGCCAGAAATATAACCTGGTCTGGGACCGCATCCTTGGCCTGAAGGTCTTCCCTCCCTCCGTCGCCAAAAAAGAAGTCGCCTATTACCTGAAAGTCATGCAGCGGTATGGCGTCCCCCTTGATTCGCGCACGCATCTGACCAAGACTGACTGGTCAATGTGGAGCGCCACTCTGGCCGACAACCGGACGGATTTCGAGGCTATCATCTCGCCTATCTACGATTATCTCGACCACACCACCGCTCGAGACCCCATCGCCGATTCCTACGTGACCGACAATATCCACAGCGGCGGCATGCACGCGCGCCCGGTCGTAGGCGGCTTCTTCATCAAAATGCTCGCCGACCGCGCAATGTGGAAAAAGTGGGCCGGCGGCGACAACGCCAAGGTCGGAGGCTGGGCGCCTTTGCCCCCAACGCCCATCGTTAAGGAAATCGTTCCGACCTCCCGCCGCCGGCGCGTGAACTGGCGCTACACCACCCAGAGGCCGCCTGAGGGCTGGACCGAGGCGGATTTCGATGCCGCCGCCTGGAAGGAGGGCCCCGCGGGCTTCGGCACTCGCGGCACACCTGGCATTCGGGTGCATACCCGCTGGGATACGGACGATATTTGGCTGCGGCGCACGTTTGCGGTGCCTGAAGAGACTTCAGGAAACCTTCAACTTTACGTCTATCATGATGAAGACGTGCAGATCTACCTCAATGGCGTTCTGGCGGCGAGGGCGGAGGGTTTTACGACCAGCTACGAACCGATGGAGATCCGCCACGATGCCCTCGCGTTGCTCAAACCGGGCGCCAGGATCACCATGGCTGTTCATTGCCATCAGACAACTGGTGGACAGGGTGTGGATGTCGGTTTGGCCGAGGTGGTGATGCCGGCGGCAGCCTCTGGGTCGGCCGCCAATTGAGCCGGGTGTCATTTTAGATTTTAGATTTTAGATTTGCGATGTGCGATTGGAAATCCAACGGCCAACTCCAAGGGCCAACGGGGAGGGGGGAGAGTATATGTACCCTCCTGGAAACGTTACAACGTAACATACGTTGATAGTCAGGGACTTACGGAGATTTGAACCGTTACAAAAGCGTAACAAAAGTGTTACGGGGCGTTCCAAAGCGTTACAAATTCGGGAGGAGCCCCTCGAACCGCTAATCCACGCTAATAAACGCTAATGAGGGAGCCTGTCACACTCATGTGCTGCTGGGCCGCCAAGGCAAATGCGTGCGGGCGTTTTGAGGCAGTTCCGGACCGGGGTCCGTCTGGAGGGGGTGGGCTTCGGCGTGGCCGTCCCTCACGCAAAGGCGAAGCGTCCGCTCGGTTCCGGAACCGGCCACCCCGCCTGGCGGGCGGTGTTCACGTAGGCCTCAATCATTTCTTCCGCACTCTGCGGCGCATCCACGCGTGTCGGGCCGTCCGCGATCAACCTTGGCAGCTCCGGCACTTCGGCCAGGTAGCAACCGTCGGCTTCGCTCCAGTAAACCACCACCTGATACTTTGTGCTCATAACAATCCATTGGCCTGCAACACCCTCCGGGCCTGCCGCACTTGATAACCCTTCGCGCGGCCGTCTCGCGGCTGCAGGTTAATTATATCACGGAGGCCGGCGCGCCGGAAGAAATGGTGAATTGACCAGGGCGAGGTGCAGCCAGCCCCGGCAGGAGCGGCATATTTGTAGAAACACCAACCTAAAAACCCAGGCCAGCCCCATCGGGGCGGCACCTGCGCAGCCGGCTTGAAATCTCAAATCGGCCACAATCGCGACAACCCGCAAAGTGGCATGGCGTCGTCACACATTCGTGCTGCTATTCGTGTCAAGATCATTATTCTCCTTGGCAACTCTCCGCTGGCTCGTTGACTCCGACGTGGTCATCGAAGTCGCGGCGCGCACGGCCGGAGAAGCGCGCCGGCAGGGCAAGGGCGCGCCCAGCACGGTGGACGGGTTGTTGGGGGCTCTCGCCATTCGCACCGGTGCCACCGTGGCAACCCGGAGCGAACGGGATTTCAAGGCAATGGGGTGCCCCTGCGCCAATCCGTTGGAAATGCTGGACAGATTGGACTCTCGCCTGGCTGAACGGATTCCGCAGCATCCTTTTCGCGCCTTCGAACCTCCGGTTGCCGCCACCGCAACTGGAAAGACTGGCCGCCATCGCCGAGGTCGAAATGCGGTTCGTGCGGCGGCCGTGGTGGAAAACGACCCTGGGCCTGATCCGAACCGCCAGCCGGTTGCGTAGGGGCGGTCGGGCTTATCGGTCGAAACCGTTGCCCGCACCCGCAAAGGCGCCAACCCCACGCCAGGACACTTTGCCGCTGCTTGAATAGTGAGGGCCCTGGCGAAAGTCGGTGCCTCCCGGTATAAGAGTCACTCGCCAAAGCGCGCAGCTTTTTCGGGCAAGTTCCTGAACCCGCGCAGGCAATTAGTTGTAACGCCGCCAGAACATTAAGCGCGAGGCAAAAGGGGGTCAACGCGGCAAAAGGGAAAGGCCGTAGTCTGCCTGAGGCGGCCGCATAAGTCAGCCGACCAGGATGTGCGGCTGCTTTTCGGCGATCTCGAGCAGCCGCAGCGCCGAGCCGGACGGCCTTCGCAAACCCTGCTCCCATTTGCTCGCTGTCGCCTGGGTAACATACAGAAGCTGCGCAAAAGCGGGCTGACTCACGTTGAGCCGCCTGCGAATTGCCCGAATCCGCCTCGGAGAGAACACCACCGGCCTGCGCCGCCGGGGCACGGCCCGCGTGCGCAACGTGATCTTCCTGCCCTGGGCGTGGGCCAGCGCCTCCTCCGCCCCAGCCTTCAATTCGCCAAACTCCACCTCATTCAACTGATGCATCTTTTCTAATCTCTTCATAGATCGCGGAGGCGGGTGGCTTCGATGAATAACAGGTTCACCTAGCGTGAAACTGTGTCCTATACTTACGCGCTTGGCAAGCGCGAAGGTGGGGCCGAGCCTCTATGTTGCCCACCCTACGCCAAATTGGCAGGCCACGCCACGCCGCATGGCCCAATTCGCCCAGAAAACTGGCAGCCTCCGCCGCTGGGCGCCCAACCGTCCGGCTAAGGCACCGGCGGGGCGGGCGGATGGCGCCATGCTCCCCGTCAGGCCCGCTCGCCCGAAACTCTTTGCGGCTGCTCTCGCTCGCTCTCCGGTCGCCGAGCAACCGGCTCCGGCCCTGGCTCAAAGCTCCGGCAGGAGCGGCATATTTGTAGAAACCTCAACCCAAAAACCCAGGCCAGCCCCATCGGGGTGGCATCTGCGCAACCGGCCTGAAACCTCAAATCGGTCACAATCACGACACCCCGCAAAGTGGCATGGAGTCGTCACATTCTTGTGCTTCTATTCCCGTCAAGATCATTAAGCTCCTTGGCAACTCTCTGGAAGGCAAGCACCGCGAGACCCACGGAGCGCCGCGAGCCGGAGGAGCCACGGCCCCGTCTTTTAGTTCCATGAAAACTGCCGCTTTAACGGTCGTCGTCTGCCAATTCGGACGCTACCTGCGCATGGTCGAGGCCGGCCAAAGCGTCCGCATCACCAAACACGGCCGCCCCGTGGCCCGCTTGGTGCCGGACCAAGGATTCATGTCCGGCGGAGAGGCTGCCGGACTTTTCCGCGGCTACGAGGCGGACGCGTTGGACCGGGACGCCGCCGAAGAGGTCGCCAGGAACATCGCCCAATTGGACGCGGAGGCCACCGATGCACTGGCCGGTACGCCGGGTTGTGGCTTGTAGCGGCCGTCGGGCCCCCGCTCACGGGGAGAGCAGACCCAGTGAGAATCCGTTGGCGAGCGGCCCCGGGGAGCCTCATTTCTGCGGCAAACAGAGTGCGCTCATCAGGCCGGCGCCTCCGTCGGCGGTTTCACCTCCAGGCTGGCAATCATCATCGTATCCACGACTTCGAAACTGTCGTCCTGCGTCTCGGCAATAACCCGGCGCCCGCTCCTCGAGATGGAGATGAACTCCGGGTGTGGCACACCGAGAGCCCTGCCGTCCCGCCAAGTGCAGCACAAAGGGCTGGGGGTGGGGGCAGCTACATGGCAAGTTAGTGTTGACTATCGGCAAGCACCGTGGATAATAGACGCGACGAGTGCAATGGGGCGGCCGACCGTCGTTGATGCCTCGCCGGACGCATGCTTGCAGGGTGGAGCGGCGATATGAAAAAGGTCATAAGATTTGCCGGATTTAAAGACGTTACCAATCCTGAAATGGACGGCAAAGCGATGTCGTTTCCGTTTAGCGTCCTCGATTGTAGTTTGATCGGCTCGCCTGAGGAAGAATCCTCCGCTTCGTCCCACCGCCTCATCGTTTCTATCTCGGGCACCCGCTTGGCCGTCTGGGGACTCACCGGTGACGACCTTCCGAAAGTCTTGTTCGAATACGGCAGGAGACACATCGCGGGCATGGTGGAAAAAGACACTTTGCCAGACAACTTCACGATAAGAATGCCGATAATTACCCGTGACACGCACCCAGGACCCTGCCCTCTCGAGCTCTCTCGCTTGGGGATGCCGGATCACACCGAGGTGATCGTGGAGGTTCGCCGACAGATCGGGTTCAAATAGCGTCGAACCCAGAAGCTTGGCGGCCGCAACGAGGCTGATTATGCCCTGGCGAAATGGACATCTACATTAAAAGAAGCGCGGAAGTGTTCGGCCCGTACTCAGTCGATGAGGCACGTGAATACCTATCGGGCGGCGCGCTGTCGTTGTCAGACCTTGCTCGCTCGCCAGGGATGACAGAGTGGATACCGCTGGGTTCTGTGCCCGGCATCAAGAGGGCTCCGCCCCCACCCTTCGCGGGTGCTCGCCCCAGTCCACAATTCTTGAGAGCGCTAGAGACTCAAGGCAAACCAGCGTATTTAGAGGCCTTGCGTCCTCCAGATGTGAGGTTCGCCGGCTTCTGGATTCGTTTCGCCGCTGGGATCATCGACGCCCTCACATTCGGGATAGTCGCGGCTATGGTGACCTCCTTTCCTGTCGTGAGTTTCCTTTGGCTCGGTTCAGGTGGTGTGCGTAGCGATAGTGATGTCGCTATTGTCCATGTCATTATGTCGATCTCAATCACCGTTGCCTGGTGGCTTTACACCGCGACGCTGCTGTCCTCTCGGTGGCAGGCGACTTTCGGAATGAAGGCTTGCGGCTTGCAGATCGTAAACGAACGCGGCGCCCGAATCTCTTTCGGACGCGCCACAGGGCGGTATTTTGCGCAGTCGATTGCAGGGTTGTTGACGCTCGGGATAGGTTTTTTGATGATCGGGTGGACGGAGAGGAAGCAGGGCTTACACGACCTGATAGCGCGGACCCTCGTGATGATGCTCTGAGGTCGCCGATGCGGGTGCGCCCCAGGTGCCATCAGGAGCGCCGCTTGAGGAGCCAAGACCGTCCTCCGGCCCGGCGCCGTCAGAACCGCTCGGTCAACCAGGAGACCCCAAGTACATGGCGGAAAAGAAATTATGAACGCACGAAGTAAAGAAGTCGAGGCCCTTTGCCACCAATTGCTGGATTGCCAAGACCGGGCAGAACACTATCTTGACCACATAGACCTCAAATCGCTGGTTGGCGAGATGGGAAAGATTCACGCGTTGAAGATGAAGCTAATTCCCTATCTCGTGGAAAGACCGAGCCTAGCCTCTGCCAACAAGCACGTCAGGAAGGTGCTAAAACGGGTGCGGTTTGAGGCCGGAGACCTACCCGACACTATTGACATGATTAAGAGGGACGGCGTTGCCGAGACGTTTGCAGGCTATCTTGGAAGCGATGCCGAGCTGAGGCAACTGGAAGGTAAGCTGTTTCACTCCCTGCTTTCACCGACGGAGTTTGTGGAATCGTTTGCCGCCACATTGGCAGCGGTAACTTCGGCTCCTTTGCCGTATTCTGTCGGTCAATTGCTTAGTGCAGATC
>JAJYHY010000027.1 GCA_021784555.1 bacterium | reverse complement strand
CTTCGGGGAAAACTGGAAGAAGGGCTCCCAGACCTGAAGTCCGGGAGCCCTTGTCGCTACACCCCAAGTTTCCACGGGCAACCCCGTGAAAATCGCATTGTTCTCGTGTGTACTACACGTCGTAGTAGAGGAAAAACTCGTATGGATGCGGGCGCAAGCGCAGGGCGTCGTGCTCCTTGCGTTTGGTCGCTATCCACATGTCGAGAAAATCGCTGGTGAAGACGTCGCCTTTGAGGAGGAATTCATGGTCCTTTTCCAGGCAGTTGAGGGCCTCGTCAAGGCTGCCGGCGACGTTGGGAACCTTCTTGAGTTCTTCGGGCGGCAGTTCGTAGATGTTTTTGTCGAGCGGTTCGCCCGGTTCGATCTTGTTCAGGACACCATCCACGCCGGCCATCATGAGCGCGGAGAAGGCCAGATACGGGTTGGCGGCGGGGTCGGGCGGGCGGTATTCGAGGCGTTTGGCCTTTGGGCTCTGGCTGTAGGTCGGGATGCGGATAGCCGCCGAGCGGTTGCGCGAGCTGTAGGCCAGGTTCACGGGGGCCTCGTAGCCCGGCACCAGGCGTTTGTAGCTGTTGGTGGTGGGATTGCAAATGGCGCAGAGGGCGCGCGCATGCTTCAAAAGGCCGCCGATATAGTAGAGGGCCATCTGGGAAAGGCCGGCGTACTCGTTGCCGGCGAACAACGGCTTGCCCTTTTTCCAGAGGCTCATGTGAGTGTGCATGCCGGAGCCGTTGTCACCGAAGAGCGGTTTGGGCATGAAACAGGCGGTCTTGCCGTGCTTGCGGGCGACATTCTTGATGACGTACTTATACACCATCATCGCGTCGGCGCACTTGACCAGCGTCGTGAAGCGGTAATCGATCTCCGCCTGGCCGGAAGTGGCGACCTCGTGATGCTGCTTTTCCACCTCGACGCCCAACTGTTCCATGAGCAGGACCATTTCGCTGCGGATATCCTGCTGAGTATCGGCGGGGGGAACGGGGAAATAGCCTTCTTTATGGCGGATCTTGTAACCGAGGTTGGGCATCTCGTCCCGCCCCGTGTTCCATATTCCCTCGTTTGAATCGAGGCTGTAGAAGGTGCCGTTGCTCTTGCTGTCGAACTGGACGTTATCGAAAACGAAGAATTCGGCCTCCGGTCCAAAGACGGCGGTATCGGCCAAGCCAGTGCTGACGAGGTATTTCTCGGCGCGTTGCGCCATGGCACGCGGGTCCCGGGTGTAGAGTTCCTTGGTTCCGGTCTCGGCGATGGAACAGGTCAGGGACAACGTCGGTTCCGCGCAAAAGGGGTCCATGAAGGCGGTGTCCGGGTCTGGCATCGCCAGCATGTCCGAGGCCTCGATGCTCTTCCAGCCCCGGATACTGGAGCCGTCAAAGCCGATTCCGTCACTGAAGATTTCTTCGGTTAGTTCGCGAATTGGGCAACTGAAGTGTTGCCAGGTGCCAAAAGTATCGACGAACTTGATGTCCATCATCTTGGCCCCATTCTTTTTTGCGAGTTCTATCACGCTCTTGGGTGTGCTCATTTATCTTTCTTTTGTTTTTCGCTTTCTAGTTTTCCTTGCATATCGCGACCCGCCTGGGCCCTCGCCCTGCCAGCAGCCCGGTGTGGTGTCGCGAAATCGCTATAATTGTGCCGCGGTGTGATACCCTTCTTCGCCGTGTTCGGCAAGATCAAGTCCGGAGACTTCGACTTCACTGGAGACGCGCAGGCCGATGCTAGCTTTGAGGGCAAATCCAATGACGGTGGTGGCGACGACTGCCAGGCCAAGGGTAACGCCTATGGCCTTGAGTTGCTCAATCCACAGGCCACCGTGGGTCACGAGCCTGGCCAAGCCGTTGGCCTTAGCGGCGTCGCCCACCAGGTTCGGATTGGCCGAGGCGGATGCCAGCAGTCCGGTGAGCAGCGCACCCAAGGTTCCGCCAACCGCATGCACCCCAAAGGTGTCCAGGGCGTCGTCATAGCCCAGCCAGCCTTTTAGCTTGTAGCAAGCAAAGAAGGGCACCAACCCGGCGGCAACGCCGATTATCATGGCGCCGGCGGGCGTCACGAAACCGCAGGCCGGCGTGATGACCACTAAGCCCGCTACCGCCCCCGAGCAGAATCCAAGTATGCTGGGCTTGCCCCGAAGGAAATACTCGGCGCCTGCCCAGACGAACGAAGCGGTCGCTGTGGCCAGCGTAGTAGCGGTAAAGGCGTTTGCGGCGATAATATCGGCGGCCACGGCGCTGCCGGCATTAAAGCCGTACCAGCCGACCCACAACATTCCCGTGCCTACCATGCAAAGCACCATATTATGCGGCGGCATCGGTTCCTTTCCGAAGCCCAGGCGCCGGCCCAGAATCAGGCAAAGAATTAACGCCGACCAACCCGAAGACATGTGAACTACCGTGCCGCCGGCAAAATCGATGGCCCGAATGCCCGCGTGCGGATTCCACACGCCGTTCATAAACCCGTCCACACCCCAGACCATGTGGGCCAGGGGGAAATAGACGAGGAACATCCAACAGGTCACGAACAAGAGGATGGCCGCGAATTTCATCCGCTCGGCAATGGCCCCCACTATCAGGGCCGGGGTAATGATGGCGAACATGAGCTGGTACATCGCGTACACGTTCTGCGAAACCCAGGCGCCGTAGTCCGGGTTGGGCATGGAAGTGACTCCCCGCAGAAACGCCGAATCGAGGCTGCCCAGAAACGGCCCGCCGCTATGAAAGGTCAAGCTGTAACCACATAAAAACCACAAGATTGTCACCAGGCCCGCAATGCCCAGACACTGCCCCAGCACCGACAGGACGTTCTTGCTCCGTACCAGACCTCCGTAAAACAGGGCTAATCCCGGCAGCGTCATGAACAACACCAGCGCGGCGCTGGTCATCATCCAACCGTTGTGCCCCGGCCCGGGACCGGGAATCTTCGAATGGGCGCCGGTGACCCTTCCCGTGTTATTAATGTAGGCCTCGATGTCGTGCAACCGTTGCTGGACCGACTGTCCGGAGACGGAGGCAGCATCGGCGCCGCGTGCCACCGGCGCCAGAAACGCGACCAGTGCCATCAAACCAAGCGCAAAAAGCAGGGTTTTCATCAGTGGGATCAGTCGGTATAGGTTCGGAGGTAACAGATCCTAGACGGCTGCCTCGCCCTTCTCTTCCGTTCGGATGCGGAAGGCCTCCTCAACCTTCGAGACAAAGACCTTCCCATCGCCGATCTTGCCGGTCTTGGCTGACTTGATGATGGCGGAGATGGCCTCATCGAGTTTGTCGTCGCCAAGAACGACTTCGATCTTAATCTTGGGCAGGAAGTCCACCGTGTATTCACTGCCCCGGTAGATCTCGGTGTGACCCTTTTGACGGCCAAAACCTTTCACTTCCGTTACCGTCATCCCCTCGATCCCCACCTCGCCCAGGGCGTCCTTCACCTCTTCCAGTTTGAATGGCTTTATTATCGCTTCGATTTTCTTCATCTGTTTTTGCGCGTGTCTGTCTTTGGAGGCTGAGTTCTCGAGCATCATCGACGCCCGTTCGTGCAACGTCAGCAAACCCTTCCCAGCCCAATGACGACGCGACACGGCCAACACAGCGGAACCTAGCAAGAGGTCCTCCGAAAAGGGTGGCTCAATCGGCCATCTTAATCGGCCACTTAATCGAATTTGCCTGATGCTCGATTAAGTGACCGACGAAGTGGGCGATAACAGTGAACCCGATCGGACCGTTTTGGATAGGCTTTAGCAAGTAAGAGGCCAGAATATGAAAGGAGTCGCCTGCGCATGGCCAAGATCCTCGCTATCAATGGATTCGGACGAATCCGCAGGATTTTGAGGCGAGGTATTTGGCCTGGTTTGGCGAATTTTTGCTGTTGCAATTTAGCCACCCCGGCTAAAACCG
This sequence comes from bacterium, assembly GCA_021784555.1. Classification (GTDB taxonomy): domain Bacteria; phylum Verrucomicrobiota; class Verrucomicrobiia; order Limisphaerales; family UBA8199; genus JAJYHY01. The sequence goes on along the minus strand of JAJYHY010000027.1, from coordinate 36,987 downwards.
GACAGCGGCGCGATTTGCGATTTTAGATTTGCGATTTGCGATTTTCTGTAACTGCTGCTCAGGTGGTGGTAGGAGCGCGGACGCCGTCGTCCGCAACTGCGGCTTCTGGAGAACGCGGACGAGGGCATCCGCGCTCCTATCGGGTCACGGCCAGCGACAAAGTCCGGACCGCGTAGCGTCTGACACTCTCAACGTTTGAACGTTGGGTTGGATCGCCGAGGGGGAGCGAGTCCCGAATGGGACGGCTGACCCCGTGGCGTCGGGGCTCTCCTGGCCCCTCAGCCGTCCCTGTCGGGACTTGTTTCGGTCCGCACGCCCACCCAACGTTGAAACGTTGGGCTATTCTCGGAAGTGCCTCCGGCACAGGGACATGCGCGCAGTTTGCTCGGCCGATGGCCGGTTCAAACGTGAGTGGCGTTGGGTTAGGAGACCTGCCCTACGACTTCGTCACCGGCCGTGCCCTATCGTGTGCGTCTGGATTCCGCCACTCCACTACTCCATCACTCCAATACCCCACGGCGCCGTATAGTAAAAAGCCGCACGGGAGCTTGTGGCTCCCGTGCGGTGTCGGGCCTGAATTTGGGCCGTGTCGCTACGAGCCTTCCGCCAGCGGGACCGTCCTGCCTCGGTCGGCGAAGGTCTCGCCCTTGGGCATGGGTGTTTCAGCCTGCGGATCCAGCGAGATGCCGCAGTAACCCGGCACGCCCATCTCCGGAACGTCCAGTCCGTCGATCTCCACCTCCCTGGAAACGCGGTTGCCGACAACCGCATCCACGATCTTGAACACAACAAACGCCAGAATGCTCAAGGTGATGAAGCAGGTCGTCACACCAATCAACTCAGCCCAGAATTGACTCAGTCCTCCCCCGTAAAACAGGCCCAGTACCCCTTGCTCAATCGAGCCGGTCGGCGCCAGACTGGGGTCCATCATTTTGTAGGTTCCATCCAACAGCTTGAACCAGTGCGCCCCGTTCCATCCTTGGCCGTAGGTTCCATCGGCCAATAGCCCAATCGACAAACAGCCCCACGCGCCACAGGTGCCATGGACGGAGATGGCGCCAACCGGGTCGTCTATCTTGAGCTTGTCGAAGACGAACACGGATTCGACCACCAGTATCCCCGCCACAATACCGACGATGCATGCGCCGATGGAATTGACGAACGCGCACGGGGCGGTAATCGCCACCAACCCCGCCAGCATTCCGTTGCAGGCCATCGACGGGTCGGGTTTGCCGGTGCGCACCAGCCACATCCAGAGCAGCGCCACGGCGCATCCGGTAGCGGAGGCCAGCATGGTGTTGGTCGCCACGACGGCAATTCGCAGGTCGGTGCCCGACAGCGTCGAGCCGGGGTTGAACCCAAACCAGCCAAAGGCCAGGATGAAGGTGCCCAAAATCGCGTATGGGATGTTGTGGGCCGGCATGGCGTTGATACTGCCATCCTTGTTGTATTTGCCATAGCGTGGGCCAAGCAGCCAAGCGAAGATTAGCGCAATGACACCCCCTTGCATGTGTACCACGGAAGAGCCGGCAAAATCGACGTGCCCATGGCCCAGCCCGAAATTCACGCCAAGTTGCGAGAGCCATCCCCCGCCCCACACCCAATTGCCAAAGACCGGATACATGACCGAGCCAATAAAGCATCCATAGAGCATGAACGCCGAGAACTTCCACCGTTCCGCCGCCGCCCCCGTGGGGATGGTAGCCGTTGTGTCCATGAAGACCATTTGGAATAGGAACAGGCAGAAGATGCCGGCGTCATAAGCATTGCCTGAGAGGAAGAACCCATGGGTGCCGATGATGCCAAATGGCTTGCCGAAGATGTTCCAGGTCCACTCGTGAGAGAGGCTGGTGCAGGTGCCGAGAGAACCGGCCCCCGGCGCGCCGACACCGCCGAACATCAAGGCAAACCCGCAGACATAAAAGCCGAGCATGCCCAGCGGGTAGATCATCATGTTCATGGTCATCGTGTGCGCCACGTTCTTGGCCCGCGTCAGGCCGGTTTCAACCAGGGCGAAGCCGGCCTGCATGAACATGACCAGGAAGCCCGTAACGAGGGTCCACATGAAGTTGATGGCGATCTTGTTGTGGCCAATGGTGTCGGCCATTTGCATCGCCAAGGGTTCCTTGGCTGCTTGTGCCTTGAATGACTTGTATGCGGCCACTTTGCTGGCGTCCTTGGCGTCGGCGCCCGTGGGCTGAGGCACCACCAGGTTCGGCACGTCAAGTTTCGTGCCGGTGGTGTTCGCGCCCGCGGGATCGTTGTCCGCCGCTGGCGCGGGAGCGGCGCCCGCCGGCGCCGCCGAGGTGCTGGTGTCCTGGGCGCTGAGGCCGAGAGGGCTGCCGAGCGCCAGAATTGCCGCAAGATAGAGGTATCGGATGTTCATAGACTTATGTGGTTTTGATCTTGTTGGTCATCTTTCGGAAATGAGCGGAGGCGTGGGTGGAACGTTATACGGCCTTCTCTCCGGTCTCCTCCGTCCGGATGCGCACGGCCTCGTCGATGGTGGTGACGAAGACCTTGCCGTCGCCGATTTTGCCGGTCCGAGCCGCGCGGACGATCACATCCACCGCGGTGTCGCTCTGCTCGTCCGGTAGTACCAGCTCAATCTTGATCTTGGGCAGGAAATCCACCGTGTATTCGCTGCCGCGGAAGATCTCGGTATGGCCGCGCTGACGGCCAAACCCTTTAACCTCGGTCACGGTCATCCCGTTGATCCCAACCTCGCCGAGGGCGTCCTTGATTTCTTCGAGTTTAAACGGTTTTACTATCGCTTCTATCTTTTTCATTTCATGCTAGTCCTTCGCGGCGCCGGCCGGCTCGGCCCAGCGCCTGATTGTTCAAAACGGTTCTCATTGACTCGCGCGTAACGGATGTCTCGCCGTCTCCAACGCAGCCGGCGTGCCATGCCCCAACGCAGCGTTCTGGACTGATGCTTCCCCTTCATTTACAAGGAGATACGAAGTCCGGGCTCCGGAGGCGCGCCCCGCACCCGGCTGTTGGGTTTTGTCCACCGCGGGAAAAACGCCGCAGTTGCGGCGGCTGCGCGTACGGGATCTCATTGAGCGCGCCCTGGGTGGCGCCGACCAAAGCTGTCACGACCTTATGCAAGGCGGCTGCGGCCATGACGTCGGCTCCGCGGAGAGTTCTCTGAAGGAAGGCTTCGATGATTAAAACGCTGGTGGATACCGGCAGGCGTCGGTTCTTGTCCTCTTGGTGTTGATCGCGCAGTGGGTGGTGCGCAAGCGGCTTTCAGCCCGCTGGCGGTTCGCCCTCTGGCTGCTGGTTTTGATGCGTCTGGTGCTGCCAATCGAGCCTCGGAGCGGGTGGAGCCTTTTCAACCTCGCCCGAGAGGAAGACTGGGCGACCCAGACCGCCTGGCAGGCCGGCCCGGGAGGAAGTGTGGGCGGCGCCGATATTTCGATTGGCGCTGCGGGAATCGTAGTAGGCACGGGCGGTCCGGGGACGCCACTCGGCAGGCGAAGTTCGCTTGCGCGCCCGCTTCACGAAGGGTTGTCGTCGCGAGAACCGGGAAGGTCCGGCCTGGCGCAAGGTTCCTTCTCCGGGCGCAAATGGACGCTGATGGGGGTGGGGTGGGGGTTATGGCTTGCCGGCGTGTTGCTCCTTGCCACGCGCGTTGTCGTGCAGAGCATCCGCTTCAGGATTCGGCTTCGCGAGGCAAGGCAACGTGGCGACGGGTTTGAAGGTGCTGCATTGGTTCAATCCGATTCTGTGGTTCGCCTTTCACCGGATGGCCGCCGACCGGGAACTGGCTTGCGACGAACTGGTTCTGTCACACGCCGGCCAGGAACAGAACAGACTCTACGGCGGAACCATCATCAAGCTGCTGGAAGCGGCGTGCGGCCCGGAGCCGTTTTCCGGCGCGGTGGGCATTCTGGAGGGCAAGGCGGCGATGGCCCGCCGCCTGTCGCTGATAGTGCATTACACGGCGCGGCCACACCGGTCAGTGCCGGCGGTTCTGCTCCTGTTGGGACTGGGATTCATCGGCCTGACCGACGCGCAATCGCGGAGCGGCTCGGGCGCTACACCGGCCTCAACCGCGCCCGCTACCCCGAGTCCAGTCATCGCTCGGCGCGCCGCCGACGCACCCGCCGCCACGCGGCTCACCTTTCCATACCAAGGCAAATCCGCCGAACAATGGCTCAGCCAAATGGCCACCAGTCCATCCCTTGAAGACAAGGAGTACGTCGAGGGACGCGATGCCTTCCTGACGGTGGGCAAGAACGCCGTGGCGTTCCTGCGCCGGAAGCTTGCCATGCCGAAAACGCTGGCCGAGAGCAAGCGCACAGGTTGGGAACGAAGGGAGGCCGCCTGGGTTTTGAAGGAGTTGGGGCCGGTCGCCGCGCCCGCCGTGCCGGAGTTGACCGCCGCGCTGCGGGACGAAAACGATGCCGTGGCCTCCTACGCCGCGATGGCGCTGGGGGAGATCGGCCCCCAGGCCAGAGGGGCTGTGCCCGCTCTGCTGGAAGCCCTCCGGTTCGGCTGCGGTCAGGCGGCGGTTGCCCTGGCAAAGATTGATCCCGGCAACCCGGCACTGGTCCCCACGCTGATCGATGTCCTCGAGCATCCCAGCGTGGACCCCCACGGCGCGGCTGGCCTCTCCTGGCAGCCGGTTATCAACTCCGCAACCGCGCTGGGAATGCTCGGCCCAAAGGCGGTCTCCTGCGCGCCACAGGTCAAGCAGGCGGCGCAGGATACCGATCCGGCGGTCCAGGCTGCCGCACGCGAGGCCCTTGCGGCAATGGAACCTGAGGCATCGAACCAACCCTGAATTGTTATGTCTCAGACAAACTCCAAGCGATGGTCGTTCTTTGCGGTCGGTTTGCCGCTGTTGGCCGCCCTGGCCGCCGCGTTTTCGGCCGGAGCGTCCGCGGAGGCCGACACGAGGGCGAATCTCACCGGGATGGTGATCGGGAGCAACGGCGCGCCGGTGCCTGGGGCGACGGTCTTCATCGACACGGCAGGGCCGCGAACTGGGACCAGCGTCGTTTGTCCCGGCTGCTACCCCGATTGCCAGAGGCACGCAACCACTGGCACCGATGGCAGATTCACCATTGAGCCGGTGTCGCCCAGCCTGCTCTTTCGCATCCTGGTTGCCGCAAGACACTACAGGCCTCAATTCCGCGGTAAAATAGACCCCCTGCTCGGCCCGGTGACCATCAGGCTGGAGAGGCTCGACCCTGGCAAAATTGGCCCGAAGCAGGCTCTGCGCGGGCGGGTTATCGGTCCCTCAGGCAAGCCGATCTTTGGAGCGACCGTCACTTTTGATTTCTTCTACGGCGACCAGGCAAACTGCGGCGGGGCCTGCGAGGGCGTGGACCCGGTGGCGGTCACGGATCCGAGCGGGTCTTTCATCCTCACCGCCACCAAGCGGTTCGACTCGGGCGCCGAGAAATCATTACTATCATGATTGACATACTTGTGATTGCGCGTATCCTCCCATACTCTCATGCTAGAAAAACGCTATCGCAGTCTCTTGAAAGCCATCTCCTGGCGCGCAACGGGGACCCTTGATACCATCGTCATCTCGTTCTTGGTGACCGGTAAGATCCAGATGGCGCTCTCCATCGGCTTTGTGGAACTGTTTAGCAAGCTCGGCCTGTATTACCTCCACGAACGCGTATGGAACCGGGTCGATATTGGCCGGGAAGAGTACACAACTTCACCCGGCTCCGAACTTGTTCAATCGCCCAGGGGGGATGGCCAAGAATGAGGGGTCGGCGTCGATGTTGTCAGAAGCCAGGAGCGTCAATTGAATATTGAGGATCCTCAGCTATGGGATTGAATCTGAGCAGAGTATTCATATCCGTTGTGAGTCTAGGACTGGTAACCGCGGCGCGCGAGCGTGTCGCTGCTGGACCGCTGCCGCTCACGGGCGTGAATATCGCCGGGGGCGAGTTCTGGTGGAGCGGAAATCCCAAACGCAAGGTTCATCCGCAATACGGCGTGAACTACTCCTATCCCACCCGATCCGAGATTGATTATTTTGCCGCCCAGGGGATGAACTTCTTCCGCTATCAATTCCTTTGGGAGACCCTGCAACCCAAACCGAGAACGCCCTTGGACAAAACAGACCTCGCACGGCTCCGGGCCTCCGTGAGATTTGCCACTTCGAAAGAGCTGGTCGTTTTGCTGGACCCGCACGACTACGCTCGCTACTACGGCACCAACATCATCGGGGCATCAAGAATCACGGCAGGTGACTTTGCCGATTTTTGGCGCCGGTTGGCGCTGGCATTCAAGGACGATTCCCACGTGTGGTTTGGGCTGATGAATGAACCACACAATATGCCGACCCAGCTCTGGTTTGATGACGCCAACGACGCCATCGCCGCGATTCGCGCCGCCGGAGCGAAGAACATGATTCTGGTTCCGGGCAATTCCTGGACCGGCGCCCATTCGTGGTTGGCGGAAAACCACGAGGGCAGCAACGCCAAACACATCTTGAGTGTCAAGGATCCGCTGAATCATTGGGCGATTGAAGTGCATCAGTATCTGGATGCCGACAGTTCAGGCACCCATAGGTCGGTCGTCAGGCCTGCCGTCGGCGCGGACCGGCTCAGGAGTTTCGTAACTTGGTGCCGGCAACATCACCGGCGCGCGGTGCTGGGCGAATTTGCCGTGCCGGTCGTGCCGGGGGCGGAGGAGGCCTTGAACGACATGCTCCAAAGCATGGAGCGCGACCGCGACGTCTGGCTGGGGTGGACGTGGTGGGCGGCCGGTGCGCGCTGGGGCAATTATATGTTCTCCCTTGAACCGGAGCACGGGCAGGACAAACCGCAGATGGCTTGGCTCCGTCCGCACCTGCACGGCGCCAGGTTGCCCGCGGTTAGTGCGGGTTCCGCGCCATGAGCCGGGCGAGCAACAGGGCCATTTCCATCGCCTGTTCATAATTGAGCCGCGGGTCAAGCTGGCTCCGGTACTCGCCGGCGAGGTCCGCCTCCGTAACGCCGCTGGCCCCGCCGATGCATTCGGTGACGTTATCGCCCGTCAATTCGAAATGGACGCCGCCGAGGTGCGTGCCGCAGGCCTTGAGGATGCGGTAGGAGGTCTCCAGCTCGAAGAGTATTTTCTCGAACCGCCGCGTCTTGAAGCCGCTCCGGGTGGTCTCGCTGTTGCCATGCATGGGGTCGCAGCACCAGAGGATGCTCCTGCCTTTTCGTTGCATCGTCTCAGCAATGGGCGGGAGACATTCCTCCACGTGGGCGGCGCCGAAGCGGTGGATGAAGGTGAGCCTGCCCGGTTCATTGCGCGGGTTCAGAGTATCGGCAATGGCCAGCGCCTCATCAGGAGTAATGCTGGGGCCAATCTTGACGCCGACGGGGTTGGCGATGCCTCTGAAATACTCGATATGGGCGCCATCCAGGGCGCGCGTGCGGTCGCCAATCCAGGGGAAATGCGTCGAGAGATTGTACCAGCCAGTGCGGCGAGGCACCTGGCGGGCCTGGGCCTGCTCGTAATACAGGTGCAAGCCCTCGTGGCTGGTGAAGAAATCGACCCGGTTGATATCCGCCAGAACACATCCGGTCAAGGTCTCCATGAACCTCAGAGACTCGCCTATGGTATCGACCATGCGCTTGTATTCCGAGGCGTGAGGGGAGTTGGCCACGAACGCCAGTTCCCAATACTCCGGGTGGTGCAAATCAGCAAAGCCACCCTCGATGAGCGAGCGGATGAAATTGATGGTCAGGCCCGAACGTTCATAGGCCCGGAGCAGCAATTCCGGGTCGGGCGTGCGCTCCTCAGGCGTAAAGCCGGTGCGGTTGATCATGTCTCCGCGGTAGCTGGGCAGGCGGACGCCATCGCGCGTCTCCGAATCGGAGGACCGGGGCTTGGCGTATTGGCCCGCAAAGCGCCCCAGCCGGATGACCCGCTTCTTTCCGCCCTGGACGAGCACCAGGCTCATCTGGAGAAGGATCTTGAGCTTGCTGGCAATGGCGGAGGACTCGCAATCGTCAAAGCTCTCCGAGCAATCACCGCCCTGGAGCATGAACCGCTCGCCGCAGGTCGCCTCGGCGAGTTGCTGTTTGAGGTTCTCGATTTCCCAACTGGTAACCAGCGGAGGCAGTCTGGCCAGTTGCGCCAAGACCCGCTGAAGGGCCTCCGCGTCCGGATACACCGGCTGCTGCGCCGCCGGCTTGCGCTGCCAGGAGGCCGGCGACCAGTCGCGGCTTGACGCCGGGGTTCCCAATTGCTGTTCTTGCGGTGCGGCCATCATCTGGTCTGAACGAGTCCGTGTCGCGCATGAAGAGAAAGGGTGAGGAGTTTGCCAATGCTCACGAGCAAAAGGATGCTCTGCACAGCGGCGGCTGGCAATCCATTTTTCGGACCATTCCTGAGAGGAGTCGCCTCTCGTCAGAACCCTCGCTCCCTGCCAAGTCCGAAACACGAAACCCAAGAATAGTAATGACCAAGATCGAGTCAGGGACCACAAAATACGCAATATACGCGAAAAAAGAGAGGAAACCACAGAATACACGGGGCACACGGAAGGAGACGACTCGTGCCCGGCTTGCGGCGTGGGTTCCGCATGCCGCCGCATTTTCCGTGTATTCTGTGTATTCCGGGGTTCCTGCTTGCGAGGTTTGAGACTGTTTCGCTTCGTCCTCCTTGAGCTGCCTCCAAGATGCCTTCAATTCCGCCAGTTCGGCTCTCTCATCTCATTCTTGCCGTGGTCCTCTCGTGTGGTACTCTCATTGCGCCAGCACCACACGATAGAAGCGCCGGCTATTGGGCTGGATGGGGTCCGAACTGCTCGTTTGTGCCGCTGTGGCGGTGATGGGACTGCCCAGCGCCGTCCAAGCCCCTTGCGTCAGGTCTGTTCGGTACTCGGGCTGATAGATCAGCCCCGGCAACGATGACCACATGAGGGTAATTCTCGCGTTTTGCTCCATGGCGGCCTTGAAGGCCAAGGCAGGCATGGCCATCACGCTGACGTCGTCCAGGCCGAAGGCCTGGGGATCATTTCGCGACCCGAAGCTCAGCACGGAAGTGGCGCCGGCGGCGACGACTGCAACTTGCATGTTGGTCCAGCCAAACTGGCTCATATCGAGCTGGTCGAAGAGGATATTCGTTGTGCCGCCCGAACTCCATTTCACCTGGAATTCATTGGGCGTATCTCCGCTGTAAGGATTGGTCAGCCAGAACGAGAGCAAATAGTTCTGGCCCGCCGAAGTCGGCAGAGACTGCGAAAGATAGGCCAAGGAGATCACCTGGCTTAGACGCACACCATAAACGCCGCTGTGGACCAATTCGGGCCATGACTGCGAGCCGGCATTACTGACGACGCGAGTGTCGGCGCTAGCGCCCGCCAAGGTCCAGTCGGAGAGGTCACCGGTTTCAAAACCGCCATTCTGGACGAGGTTTTGCCCGACGCGCAGAGTGAACTGGCGGGCCTGGGCGACTCCAGTGGAAAGATTGGTGAACCAGACGGCGCCCGAGTACGTTCCCGCCGCTAGGGCGTCCACTGCGTCAGTCAGGCTAACGGTCACTGTGGCCGCCGACGAAGCGGGTTGGAGGGCGCCAGCAGCCGGTGTCACCGCCAGCCAAGGGGCGAGACTGGCCGTCGCCCAGTTCAGCGTGGCGTCCCCGGAATTGGCGAGGGAAAAGTTCTCGGAGGTTGTGGTAAAGGGGCCGCCGATGGGACCGCTGGCAGCGAAGCCGGCCTGCGGGCTTATCCGCAGAGAATCGGCAATCCCGGCAAGGGCGTCTATGAGGGGCTGGCCGGCAGGGGTTCCCAGGCCGGTGCAGAGGTCATATCCCGCCGTTGCGTAAAAGCGGCTGGGGCTGGCGGCGGTGGTGTTGTTGCCGGTCTTAACGTCATGAAAGGCGCTGGTGTAGGCTGAACTCCTGGCGATGGAATAGAGGGCGGGATTGAAGAAGCCGACCGGAGGTCCGCCACTCGCGGTGGCTTGTTGATTGACCAAAGCCGCCAAGCCGGCCCAGAGCGGCGCGGCGCAACTGGTGCCGCCAAAGGAACTGGAGAGACCATTGTTATAGACGATCCAGAGACCGTCGGCGACCATCGCCACGTCAGGGATATTTCGCATCGTTGTCGAGCCTTGGTTGGCCGACATGTCGATGCCTTGCTGCCAGGCTGGAATGGAGTAGCTTGTGCTGATGCCGCCACCGCTGGCGCCCGTTCCCAATCCCTGCGCGCCCCAGTTCCAGGTCGTCTCCGACAGCCACCCCCCTTTTGCGTTTCGGGTCGCGAGGGTCGTCCCGCCCACGATGGTGATGTAGGGATCGTCATCCGGCGCGGGGATGCTTCCTACGTAAGCGCCATCGTCGCCGGAGGCGTTGAAGAAGGATTGGCCCTGCGCCGCCATCTGTTGAAGGATCTGGTCGGTGCTCGCGGTAACGTCGAAATCCCACGAGCAACTGATCTGCTTGGCCAGATCGTCAGTGGCCATACGGTTGAGAATGTCGTTTCCGGAACCGTATGGCCCCGCTTCATAGACCAACACCCGAGAAAGGCCCGGCGCCAGGGCGATGGCCATCTCAATGTCCAGGCTCACCTCGCTGCTCCCGCTGTTTGGACCGGTGGTGGGTTTCCCGTTGAAGCCGTCCAGCAGAATGTTCCGTAGTGGAATGACCGGCCATCCCGCCAGGTTTTCATAACTGGCGATGTCGTTGGCGTAATAACCGTCAAACTCCATCAGCGCCACAGCCTGGCCTGCGCCAGTCAAGCTGACTCCAGGAAGATAGGCGGCGCGCAAGTCGGCCGGGAGGTAGGCGCCCGTCGGTCCGGAACCGTCCTTGGGCGCAGCTCCTTCGCCTTGGCCGTAGGGGCCTAACAGGAGGTTCTTGGGATGGGGCCGATGAAAGTCACTAAGACCCGCGACGTCGAGCAGGCGCGTCGCCGATTCTATCCACGGCTGAGTGTCGGGGGCGTAAAACGTGCGGACCTCAGTCGGATGCGGGTAACGGCGCAAGGTGGTATGAAAGGCCCTTTCAATGTCGCCGACGGTGCCTTCCACGTCCAGGAGGGTGCGGTTGGCGTGACGCCCGACCACGCTTAGGCCGTTGGTCTGGGCGAATGCGGCCAAAGCTTGGTAATCCTCTTCAGTCGGGCCAAACCGCTCGGCGAACTGTCGCGGAGTGAGATAGTGATGATAGTTTGGACTAGCGGGATCATAGATCTGCGCCAGAAGATTGCTCAGGGCTTCCTGGTTGCGGAGCGGCAGCCCCAGGACCAGCCTTAATCGCATCGAACTCGGAAGCGGTCCCAACGATCGCAGACCCAGCGCGCTGACCGCCTCCGGCATCCGGCTGTGGAGCATCTGCTTGCTGACGACCAGCTTTGATCCCGCCCACGCGCTGGATACAACAACCCACGCACACCCAAAGGCCAAAAGGCGCCACTTCATAAGTATTCTTACCAATCCGCGCCGGGGTCAGTCCTATATCTTTTCCGACATTCCACCTTCCATTGCCGCGGAAAGGGTGAGGGCCCCGAAGCTCTCATACTCTTATCAGTCCCGCCCTCAATCCGTCCAGTAGTGAAAATCCCCTGACAATCCGCAACTCCATCCAAGCCGGCAATGGCCTCCAGCCGCGATAACCCACCCAGCGCGACGGCCGCGAGCCTTGCGCCCAAACCCGCGCTCGCGGGAAACTTCCGGCGGGAGAGCCACGCTGCCTCACCGCCGGGAAACGCGGGCAGGCTCTCCCTAGCCGCCCTCGCTGTTCCCGCCGAAAAAGCGCCGCTCACCGAGCGTCAAGTGCGGGTATGCGTTTGGCTTTGCCAGCGCTTCGAGGGGGACGTGGCAAGGGCGTTCCCAGCCTCCATGAGATTTAGGCGAAATACGATCGCCGGATGCGCGTGCCGTGACACATACATGCCCCGCGCGGCCTGGCCGCCCGCGTGGGCTGCGAAGGGCCCAGCCCCAGCTAGCCGACGAGGCCGCTCGATGGCATCCCCCTGCGCCGGCTGCTCGGCGCCCCGTGTCCGTGCCCGACTCCTGCCCTGTAAGCGCCCTACGCGTGCCCTGTGGATACCCTGCCTGCGCCATATACGCGCCCTAATCATGCCCTAATCGAGCTTCACTACCCTCGCGTTTGACCTCGCGGCAGATGCGATTGATTTCCTCGATTGGCTCCGGTCCGCTGTCCGGCGCCTGAGCTTGCAGTTTTTCAAACTCCGCTTCAAGCGCGGCATCCTCCCTGTCCTGCTCATGGCGAATCAGATCGCGGATGACATCGGTGGCCGAAGCGAATCCGCCGGTTTGTTTTCTGGACGTCACCCATGCGGCCTGGAGCGGAGTGAGGGCAATGTTCATCGTTTCAGCCATGTTCCGAGGATAACGCAGCGGTGGAAGGTTGGCAGGACTTCGCGTTCTCTGCCGCTACTGAAGCTTCCCGTGAAGGGGTCGTCCACGTAGATGCTTTAGCCTCGGTTGCCGGGGCTCATCATGTGGCAGATGGCCCGGGGTATTCAACGCGCCGTTTTCAGGGCATGTCTGTTAATATGAGGCTGAAGTACCCGCTGACGTTGTGCCGCCGCCAACCAGGTCTTTCGCCCTCCGTTCTACTGGGAATCCGAGCGCGCTTTACGCCGCGCCATACTCCATTTCACCCTTTGGGAGAGGGGCGGGTGAGCAAGTGTGGCTGTTGGAACACCGGCAGTGTGTTTTGGCGTGAGGCAGCCGCCTTGCGGGCGCAGCCAGCAGGTTCGACAGATAAGTCCAACTGCCCATGGGCAACCGGCTGGCAATCCACGTCGGGCTCGGGGTGGTTTGCTTCCGAAGCCTCGTGCGCGCGCCGGCTCTCCATCAACTTGGAAAACTGTTGGCGTCCCGCTTCGCTGTCCCGCGCAATAGCCTTCTCCCCCAGCAGCCGATCCACTCGCAACGAGCCTGATGGGATAGATCGCTCCAGGATGCTGAATGCGCACCTTGCGCGGGCATAAACCGCCATCATTAAAGCGCCGCCTCAGTGTCAATAGTAAGATCTTGCACTTGCTGGGACCCCTGCCATAGCGCCAGTGCCGAACTCCAGACTTCCCGTTTTCATAGGAGAGGTTATGTTCGGGCTATGCAAGAGCGAATCGAAATAAATCCGCGTGTTTGCGGCGGGCAGCCGGTGATCCGCGGCACGCGGATTTCTGTGGCTGCGGTCCTGGAGCAATTGGCGCTGGGTGAATCTTGGGATGTGCTCCTGCGCGGCTACCCCGAGCTGACGCGGGGGGACATCCGAGCTGCGTTGGATTATGCTCGGCAGGCCATCCTGCACACGGAGATTAACGCGTTCAGTCCGGCGTGATTTCCCGCGCGGCTTTACATGGACCAGTGCTTGCGGTTCGAGTTGGCGGGGCTCCTGCGCTCGCACGGGCATGATGTGGTGCGAGCCGCCGAAACCGGGCACGCGCGGGCGGATGATGCGCTGGTCCTGGAGCGCGCCCTGGGCGAGCAGCGGATCCTCATAACGCTCGATGGGCACTTCGGAGACTGGGTGGTGTTGCCGCTGTCCAAACATCCAGGCGTTATCCGGGTGAAGGCCCATCCGCCAACGCCGGAGAATGTGGCCGCACTGCTCGTGCCTTTGCTGGCGAGCCACTCACAAGCCGATTTTCGCAACCGGCTGGTAATCGTTTCGTCGAAGCGCGTGCGGTGGATTCGTACCTCGGACGACTAAACGAGATCCGTCCAGCACCAGGGAAACGAGAAAGCGAAGGGTCTCGCCGCGTGCCAGGGCAGGTATCACCCACCAGCAACTCCTGGCGAAACTCCTCCGACCCGGTGAGCCAATCCCGTCGCAGGGCGTCGCAGCCTCCTGCCCGCGAGGGCTCTCCATCAACTCGGACAACTGTTGACGTTCCGCCTCGTCGTCCTGCGCGATACCCTTCTCCCCCAGCTGCCGATCCACTCGCAGCCAGCTTGATGGGATAGATCGCTCCAGGATACTGAATGCGCAGCTTGCGCGGCATAAACCGCCATTGAAGCGCCGCCCCCGTGTCAATAGTGAGAGACTTGCTGGGTCGTTTTCGGAGACCAATCGCAATTTCATGGCGAGAAAGATGCGCGGACCTCAAATCAAAGGCAAGGAAGCCAATCATTTTCCAGCAGCCTCGCGCGTTAGGAGCAAAGGGCCAAAGGCGAAGCCTCCTGATTTCAGGGACTGGATAGGCGCCAGCCTCGTTGGTCGCTGCGACCGGCGGGGCCGGGTGCCAGGAGTCCTCAGCGCCCTCCAGGTTGGGCTAATTGAAGGTGGGCCTCGCGATCGGCGCTCGACCGGAGCCGGCCTATGACCAGCCTTTCACCGGCCGACGGGCGGCACGGCTTGCCGGTCTCGAAACGGGCGGAGGAGGCGGTTTCCTCGGTCAAGGTGAAATCGCCAAAGCCGTCGCCTGCAATGAACCGGACGCCCTGCCAGCGTGCTCGCGCCGCGACCTGCTCCGCCGTCCGCACTCACGGCTGCGACCTCAACACCCTCATCCGCCTGTGCGGGATGCCGCGGCGCCGCCAAATGCCAACCCATGGGTCCAGGCCCGTGAGGTTCGTGCCTTTGTGGAGGTTGCAGTCAATACAAGCCAGGGCCAGATTGTCCAGGTCGTCGCTCCCACCATGGGCTCGGGGAATGATGTGTTCAATATGCAGTGCCGCCAGCGGGGAGTCTTCTTGGCGCAACTGGCAGTATTCACAGCGATTGCCCGCCCTCCCCCGCACGCCCTCCCCCGCACGCGCGCCCTCGTCGCGCGATTCATCGGCTACGGTTCCTCGACTAGTCGCCGCGCCTGCCGCCGCAGCACGGCCACGAATTTGTTCGCGCGGACGTAGCCCTCATATTCCGCCCGCTCTGACGCAGTGAGTTGGCCTTCGGTGGACCTCTCTGCCAGATACTCGATACGGCCTTCCAGCGCCGCCGGAGGGCGAAAGCTCAGCACCTCCTGTGCCTTGTCGAGCAGAATAAGGCGCAGCAGCGGGCGAATCCCACGGTCGAAAGCGGCAACGTCGCTGGTTGTTCCCATGACTAAACATTAGCCGCCAGGCAATCGGTTGGCAAGCGCTTGCCGTGAAAAGCGAGCGAACTGTGCCTTTGTCGCTGTCCTTTGCCCGTCGCTTCGGCTTTGTGGCGCAAGTGGAGCTCCTTGGGCCACCAATTTGGCCGTCGAGAAAGGGTCGGCGCGGACATCTTTTGTCCGCACGTTGGCAGGCCAGGTTTTGGCGGGTCCTTCTGCGGAAAGGCTGGCGAACCGAGATGGGCATTGTGTTTCCTGACGGCTGTGGTCTAATCCAGCCATGGCCAACACCAAGAAAGACAAGCGGAGAGAAGAGCGCATTGAGCAGGAGATCATCGTGGACGCCAACGGCCCTGAGGAGCAGGCCATGGGTTGGTATTATTACCTGGAGGACCAGTTGCGCTTCCCCTTCCGGGCCAAATGCATTGCCGCGCGGGCAACCTCGCCCTTGCGCCAGGGTCAAGAAGTGCAAGTTGTTGAGTTGGCTTCCGAGGACGAATGCGAGCACGAGATGTTCGTAACCGCAACCTGGGAGGGGCAATCCCTGGCGGTCCCCTTGGCGCAGTTGGAACCTATTCAAACCGATGAGGGGACACGGGAGGCGATCATGGATTGGCATTATTGGATCGACCAGGGTTACGAGTTCTGAACAGCCCCCGGATACGGTTGAATCGGAATCGTTGAGCTAATTCCAAGTCCGGTATTTGAAGTTGGCGACGGCGGTGGGGAATCGACCGTTGGCGAGCATGTTGGGGTTGCGGAGCAGGCGGAGGCTGAGCTTGAAATTGAACCCCTCGGAGAAGGTCTTTCCTTCGAAGATGCCGGTACGGATGATTTGGCCGGTGACGGCGGCCAGCACCTGATCCTGGCGCACGGCCAGGATGTCAATACGGGCAATCTCGGGTTTCTGGTGGAGTTGCTTGGCGCGGAACTCGACGGCCTCGCGCGTTTGCTCCTCCTGGGCCTTCTGCAGGGCCGGCTTGAGGAACATCTGCCTCAGCAAGTCGGGGTCGTCGAAGCCCTTGGGGTTGCGCTGGAGGAAGGCCAGAGTGGCCAGTTCGGCCTGCTGGACGTGGAGGGCCTTGGCTTCCCGGAAGTCGAGCAGTGGGCTGACATACTAAGTGCTCCAGGGCGTAAGTTCGGTGACGTATTCACGATTTGCGATTTTAGATTTGCGATTTGCGATTGCGGAGGAGCGGCCCCCGTCGGCACGTCACTGTATTTGCGCCCATGACCACTAAGTGCCCGCCGGGTCGATGATGACGACCCGCTCCCTCTGCTTGAACTGGCTGATGAGGTGGTAGTCCGCTGGATGATGTAGGCCCAGAACAGGAGCAGGGAGGCGAACCCGCCGACCAGCCAGAGGATGCCGGAGATCAGTGCGTCGCCTCGGTAAACTCGGCTTGGACTTGCTCCTTTCGCGCCTCAAGCTGACGTTGCCGGTCGTTGCGATTGGCGATGTCCTGGACCAGGGCGGAGGCGCTGGCCCGGTTGAGTTCGTAATCGGTGTTGTTGAGGGCGGCTGAGAGGCCGGTGAGCACGCCGTTGAGCTTTTGCACTTCGGCATCGATGGCGGCCGCCTTGAGTTGAGTGGTAGTGGTGGCGATTTGCTGAGCCGTGTCGATGATCTGTTGCACGTGCATGGTGGGGTCATAGACGACCCATTGGGCACGAGCCGACAGACCGACGCCCATCGTGACGAGCGCGAGTGCGATTAGCTTTTTCATGGCAATGCCTTTCGTTGTGTTGTGCAAACCTCAGCGGCGACACGCCGCCAATAACGGGAGAGGATTTACCACCAAACGAAGAAGGCGTGGTCACGTGTATGTGATACACAAGATGCAGGGAAGTCCGGGGGAGAGGCGAACAAAGGAAGCGGCGTTTCCAGGAACTGTCCGATTGAGTTCCTTGTGAAACCCAGCGACGACGAATAAGCTCCCCGGCAAAGGCTTCAAATGCCCTGACCGCCGTTAATCAAGATGGATTAAAGCGCGCGAAAGCGAATGCACTCCATGTTTCGGAATTAACAAGAGTAGTTAAGGCGACGATTACTACCGAATGAACGGCGAATCGCGACTTTGAAAGCTATGAAACCAAAATTTGAATCAATCAACGCCATCTGCCCAATCTACGCTGCGTCTTATCGGGAGCGGCCAAATCTGATCGGAACCGGAACATTGCTGGATTTTGGGAGAGCGCGCTTCTTGGCCACAGCCGCGCATGTGCATGACGAATACACGGAGGACCAAGTTGCGCTGTATGTTGCGGCAGATGGTCCGCTGATTGAATTGCCGCAACCATTTCACGCGACCATCATTCCGCCGTCTGGGAAACGTGATGACGACCGGCTCGACTTCGCATTGATTCGACTGTCCGACGCGCTTGCTGACAAGATTGCCAAAGGCCGGTTCTTCTTGCCGTTCTCTCTCATTGACGCAAATGACCGCCTCAAGCCGAGCGCGCGTTACATGTTCACTGGATTTCCCGGCAGCCGCGAGAAAACGAATTACGGCAAGAAGAAAGTGACCCCACGGCGGCTCAGTTTCACGGGTGAGACAGTTTCTCCGAAACGAATGGTGGCTCTCGGCATCGCGGCGAGCACGCACATCGCTATCGAATTCGACCGGCAGCGAGCGTTTGACGACGCGGGACGGCCAGCTTGTTTTCCACGAGCAAGGGGTATGAGCGGTGGGGCAGTGTGGCGAGGCAACGGCGATTCTGGTCGTTGGCTCACGGAAACTCCCGTTCGCTTGGTAGGTATCGGAACTGAAGATCCACAAAACGAAAATGTCTTGGTGGCAGTTCGAATCCGCGTCGTACTTGCCGCCATTGCGCAGATTCACTCGGATATTAAAGCATTCGTCCCGCAGCGTGCTGGTTTTGTTTCAAACATTACCGTCAACGAAGGGTGGTCCTGACATGAAATACTTCTACTCAGACAAGGACAACAATCCCGTCGGGCCATTACCACGGGAAGCGTTGGAGAGCCTCAAGGCTGCCGGAATTATTTCCGAGACCACGATGGTGGCTGAGGAGGGAGCTTCGGGGTCGAAGCCGTTTCACGAGGTATTTGCACCCCAATCCACCGCGCCACCACCACTGACACCGGCTCATGAAGAGTCAACCAGCGGAACGATTGCAGCCCGAAAGGATACATACAAGGAATTAGGCAACATCGCTCAGGCCGCAACGACAAAGCTTCTCCATCCATTTCTGCATCCGAGCGATGACGACCGAAACGCGCCGATTGAGGAAGTTCCTTTGAGCTTTTTGCTTTACGCGGACGATTTCACGGAGAATTGCTGCCAACGGTTCGCGAACACCTTGCGAGGCACCTCGGTTCTGCACGATGTGCGCGGCACGCCCACATCAGCACTCGCTCGGCAAATTCGTGAGGACTGTTTTTCGAATTCAGCGCCGTTCTCTCTGGCATTGCTGAAAGCGACCGGCAGACCGGCCTGCTGTGGGAGCAGCGGAAGGCCCAAGCAGATGCGAAGCGCCTTGCAGCGAGAAAGATGGCGGAATACTTGTCGAGCGTGAAGCAGGTAACAGAGACCCTCCTTGACTTCGGCTGTGCTAAATGTTTCGGCGGTGAAGTGGATTTCGAGATGCAGGCGAAAGTGCTCGCTGATGTAGAGCAGGCGATGGGCGACAACGTAGCGAGGGCGATTACGAGAGCGACGGAGATTAGAGGAATCCAAGACGACAGCCGGCTACTTGAAGAAGAAACGGCGAAAGGCCCACCGAATGCTCTCCCGGAAGCTTGCCTCCGAGCCTACAAAGCGTTTTTGGGCAAGGAAGGATTCGAGACCTGGTGTTCGGGGAAGGAAGCGCAAGCGTCGAGGCCCGGCTCATTTGCGGCATGACGGACAACTTCTGGGCGCAGATGCGGGTGAATTTGCCGGCCATCCATGAACCCGAGCGCCTGGTGGCGGCGTTCGACGGCGACATTGAGCGATTTTCGGGGAAACGACTCCAATCGAGACAAAAATTCGGCCCCCGCCGATCATGGAAGTTGTCACCCCCGTTTGTCACCCCAGGCATCGGAATTTTGGTCCTTTATGGGCCATTTCTGTCCGTCCGTGAGCGCAACGCAAAGTCCGATCGAAGAACATCCCGTAAACCCTGTTTTACGCCGGACCATCGAAGCGATACGTCACCAGCGTGCTCCGGGGCCGGCATCTCACGCTCCCCCCGTCCTGGTCCGACAGCCCTCCCACCGCCCTCTAATCCCCGAGGGGTTTCGCTCCCCGTTGGCCGTCGCTGATACACGGTGAGCATTCCATCCCTCCCGGCGCCCAAGCGCACTTGGGCGAAATGCTTGCGCTTGGTTCACGGCCCCTTATAGTGCGAGTTGAAAGCGAGCAAGATGGAGCACACGCATGGCCTTAACCAAAGTAGCAGTATCGGCCCGCCAAACCGCTGAAGCAGCGCCACGTGGGACGCGCAATGGTCTCTGACAAAAAAAGACCGGTTATGAGCGAGTTGGGAGCGCACCTAAAGCAAGCCGGGGCCGCCGGCCGGATTCGCCGGCATGCTTGGGTTGGCGTGGCTCTGGCGGCAGTGCTTGCGGCCACCTTGATTCGGCTGGCGTTCCTGCAAGCCCTCGGTCTCCACGCCGCCTTCATCACTTTCTTCCCCGCGGTGATGCTGGCCGCCTTTTACGGAGGACTGCGCGCGGGCGTGTTAGCCACCCTTCTCTCGGCGGTGGCCGCAAGCTACTTCTGGACTGAGCCGGCGGGCCGGCTCGCCATCGCGGCGCCGGAGGACTGGCTGGCCCTGGCGATCTTCCTGGCGAGCGGGGTGATGCTCTCGTGGATCGCGGAACGGATGGACATAGACCTCACCGAGCGCAAACGGGCCGAGGAGGCCCTGCGGCGGGCCAACGCTTACAATCGTAGCCTGCTGGAAGCCAGCCCCGATCCGCTGGTGGCCATCGGCCCGGACGGCAAGATCACCGACGTAAACGTGGCCACGGAAACCGTCGTCGGCACTGGCCGCAGCGCGCTGATCGGCACGGATTTTTGCGACTACTTCACCGAGCCGGAGAAGGCGCGCGCCGGCTATGAGCAGGTCTTCCGCGAAGGGGTTGTGCGCGATTATCCGCTGGAGTTGCGGCGCCGGAACGGCCAGCTCACATCTGTGCTTTACAATGCCTGCGTTTATCGCGACGAAAGAGGCAAGGTCATCGGCGTGTTTGCGGCGGCGCGAGACATCACCGCGCGCAAGCGGGTCGAAGCCGCCCTCAGCGACGCCAACGAAAGGCTGGAGCAGCGGGTGGCCGAGCGCACGGCCGCGCTGCGGGAGAGCGAGGCGGAGATCCGGGCCATCTACCAATCGGCGCCGGTGATTATGATGCTGGTGGACGCCGAGCGGCGCGTCGTGCGCATCAACACCACCGGCGCGGCGTTTGCCGGGCGGCCCGGGCCGGAACTGGCCGGCTTGCGCGGCGGTGAGGCGTTGCGCTGCCTTCATTCGCTGGACCACGCGAAAGGCTGCGGCTTTGGCGAGTTCTGCCAGGACTGCACCGTGCGCAAGACCGTGCTCGACACCTTGCGGACCGGCGCTCCGCACATCCAGGTGGAGTGCTGCTTGCCTTTCATCCGTGACACCGGAACGGAGGAGTTCTTTTTCCTGCTCTCCACCGCGCGCCTGACGATTGCCGGCCAGCCGCGCGCGCTGGTGACCATCATTGACATCACCGCGCGCAAGCGGGCGGAGGAGCGCGTGAAGCTCTCCTTGCGCGAGAAGGAGGTCATGCTCAAGGAAATCCATCACCGGGTGAAGAACAACTTGCAGGTCATCGCGAGCCTGGTGGACTTGCAGGCGGAGCAACTGCAGGCGCCGAGCCTGGCGGAGGGGTTTGCCGACATCCGGGACCGGGTGCGCTCGATGGCGCTGGTGCATGAGAAGCTCTACCAGTCGGCGGACTTGGCGGGGGTGGACCTCGCGGAGTATGCGGAGACCCTGGTAAATTACCTGGCGCGCTCGCATGGAGAGCGCCGGGATGGCATCCAGGTGCGGTTGGAATTGGAGCCCGTGGCGTTGTCGGTGGAGAAGGCGGTGCCTTTCGGATTGATTCTGACGGAGTTGGTGGCGAATGCGTTCAAGCACGCGTTTCCAGGGTGTGCGAGCGGAGAGATCACGACGGCGTTGGGGAATAGTGCGGATGGGCGGGTATGGCTGCGGGTGCGGGATAACGGGGTGGGATTGCCGGCGGGATTGGACTGGCGCGCGTCGCGCACGCTGGGACTGCGGCTGATTCACCTGCTGGCGGGGCAGTTGAAGGCGGCGGTGGAGGTGCGGAGGAATGGGGGGACCGAATTTGAGATTACGTTTCAAAGAGACGCTTATGTCAAAAGGTAGAATTCTCATCGTTGAGGATGAGGCAATAGTGGCCGAGGACCTCAGGCGAAAGCTGGGGCGGCTGGACTACGAGGTGTGCGGATTGACCGGGAGCGGGGATGAGGCGGTGGCCCTGGCCAGGGAGCGGCGTCCGGACCTGGTGCTCATGGACGTTCGGCTCGAGGGGGAGACGGATGGAGTGGAGGCGGCGCAGCGCATGCGGCTGGAGCACGATCTCCCGGTGGTGTATCTCACGGCGCATTCGGACCCAGCGACCTTGCAGCGCGCCAAGGTGACCGAGCCCTACGGCTACATCCTCAAGCCGTTCGAGACCCGGGAACTGGAGAGTCATATCCAAATCGCCCTCTACAAGCACCAGGCAGAGGCGGAGGTGCGCCGGCAGCGAGAGTGGCTGCAGGTAACCTTGCGGAGCATTGGGGATGCCGTTATCACCACCGATGCCGCGGGCAAGGTGACCTCGCTTAACCCGGTCGCCGAAGCGATGACGGGCTGGAAGGCGGAGGAGGCGCTAAACCGCCCGCTTGAGGAGGTCTTCAACATCATCAACCAGGCAACCCGCGGACCGGCTTCCCACCCGGTGGAGCGAGTTCTCAAGGAAGGAAAGGTAGTGGGGTTGGCCAACCACACCGCATTGATTTCCCGGGACGGCACGGAGAGAGCCATTGATGACAGCGCGGCGCCGATCAGAGACTCCCAGGGCCGGGTTTTGGGCGTGGTGATGGTCTTTCACGATGTGACCGAGAAGAGGCGGGCGGCGGAGGCCTTGCGAGAGAGCGAGGAGCGGTTCCGGGTGGCCCAAGAGCTCTCGCCGGACGGCTTTACCATCCTGCGGCCGGTGCGGGACGCGCAGGCCGAGGTGGTCGATTTCACGTGGGTGTATGAGAATGACGCCATTGCGCGAATGAACGGAACGAAGCCCCAGGCGGTATTGGGCCGCCGCCTGCTGGAGCTATTCCCGGGGCACAGGGAAACGCAATTCTTCAAGCGTTACCAACAGGTTGCCCAAACGGGCCAACGATGCGTATTCGAGGAGCAATACCGCGGAGAAACCTTGCCCAAACCGAGTTGGTTCCGCATCGCGGTGGTCCCGCTCGGGCGCGACATCGCCATTCTCGCCCAGGACATCACCAAACAGAAGGAGTTCCAGGCCGAGTTGGAACGTCTGGTGGCCGAGCGCACGGCCAAACTGCAGGAGCTTGTGGGCGACTTGGAGCATTTCTCCTATACCGTTACCCATGATATGCGAGCGCCGCTGCGGGCGATGCAGGGCTTCGCCTGGATGATGGACGAGGCATGCGCCGAGTGCCCGAAGCATGAAGCCAAAGATTTCCTGCGCCGGATTGGCACTTCGGCAGCCCGGATGGACCTGCTCATCACTGATGCCCTGAACTACAGCCGAACGGTGCGCCAGGAGTTGCCGCTGGCGCCGGTGGACGCCGCCGCGTTGCTCCGCGGAATCCTGGATTCGTACCCGGAATTGCAGCCCTCCAAGGCGCAAATACGGTTGGAGGGCGAAATTCCCCTGGTCATGGGCAACGAAGCAGGGCTGACGCAGTGCTTCTCCAATCTGCTGGGCAACGCGGTGAAATTTGTGAAGCCAGGCCAGAGACCCGAAATCTGCCTCCGGGCCGAGCGGCGCGAAGGGTGGGTGCGAATTTGGGTCGAGGATAACGGTATCGGCATACCGGAGGTGATGCTCTCGCGAGTATTCGACCTCTTCGCCCGCGGGCACCACGACGAGCAATATGAAGGAACCGGCATCGGCCTGGCGCTGGTGCGCAAAGTCATGTACCAGATGGGCGGCAAGGTCGGCGTCGAATCGGAGGAGGGAAAAGGCAGCCGGTTCTGGTTGGACCTGAAGCCAGGAGACACGAGGGTCAGCCATTGAAGACGCAAAGTCATCCCAATCATTGCGGCTCCGGCGCGACCTTAAGCAAATAGGTGACTGCGGATCATGCGAGTTCTCCTGGACCACCCAAACCCCTTCCTGTTGGCGCACGGCGGGTTCCAGATTCAGATCCAGCAGACCGGCGCGGCATTGAAGCAGGCCGGGCTGGAGGTGGATTATCTGCGCTGGTGGGATGAGGCTCAGCGCGGGGACGTCATTCATTATTTTGGCCGGCCTCCCGTCGCCTATGTCGCCGCCGCGCAACGCAAGGGAATCAAGGTCGTCTTGGCCCAGTTGTTGACCGGGTTGGGGTCGAGGCCGCGATGGCTGCTCCCTTTCCAAAGAGCCGTCACGCGCCTGGGCCGGCGGGTGCTGCCCTCGATGATCAGCGCCATTTTCGGATGGGACGCCTTTCGCCTGGTCGATGCCTGTGTCGCCAACACCGCCTGGGAAGGGCGGCTCATGGAGTATATTTTCGGCGCGCCGCACAAAAAGGTCCACCTCGTTCCCAATGGCGTTGAAGAGGTGTTTCTGAACAGCCCGGTGGCGCCGCGGGGCCAATGGCTGGTCTGCGCCGCAACCATCACCGAGCGCAAACGCGTTCTCCCGCTTGCTCAGGCTGCGGCGCGCGCCCAGACGCCTTTGTGGGTGATTGGCAAGCCTTACGCGGAGAGAGACCCCTACTTTCAGCAGTTTGTCCGGTTTGTGCGGGAGAATGCGCCGCTCCTGCGCTATGAAGGGGCCGTTGGCGACCGGGCGGTCCTGGCGCGGGTTTATCGCGAGGCGCGCGGGTTCGTCCTGCTCAGCACGATGGAAACGCGCAGCCTGGCGGCCGAGGAGGCGGGCGCGTGCGGCTGTCCGCTTCTGCTGAGCGACCTGCCCTGGGCCAGGAGCGTCTTTGGGGAAAAGGCCTGGTATTGTCCGGCCGGCCCATCGGTCAAGCGCAAAGCCGCCGTCCTCCGCCGCTTTTATGACGCCGCTCCGGGCATCGAGCCGCCGCCCAAGCCGATGACCTGGCTCGAAGTCGGACGCACCTTAGCCGCAATATACAGGGGGCTGAGCCGTTGAGCAGCAATTCTCGCTTCGGGGGGAAGCAAAACGAAAGCGACGGATGGCGTCGCACTCCAAACGCTTCGCGAGGTACCAACGGACAGCCCAGCCAAACGCCTGAGAACCGGGCACGCCATTGAAGGGGTCTGCGGCGTCGAACCTGGCGGAGCCCTTCGAGGGGTCTGCGGCGTCGAACCTGGCGGAGCCTTTGGAGTGCGGCGCGGACCGCCGCTTTGGAGGTCAAACGCTGCGCGACGTACCAACGGACAGCCCAGCCAAACGCCTGAGAACCGGGCACGCCATTGAAGGGGTCTGCGGCGTCGAACCTGGCGGAGCCTTTGGAGTGCGGCGCCGACCGCCGCTTTGGAGGTCTCCCGGGCGCCCAATCAGCGTCCTGAGGCGAGCAGTTCGGAATAAATCTCGACGTGGCGCCGGGCTATTACCCGCGGATGAAAACGTTCCCGGGCTCGTTGCCGGGCGTAATGCCCCATCTCGCGAGCCTTGGCGGGCTGGCTCAGGAACACCTCCACGCCTGCCCTCATGGTTTCAGGCTCGAGCGGCTCGCAAAACAGCCCGTTCCGGCCCTCCTCGATTAGGTCAGGCAATCCCCCCGCCCTGGACCCCAGGACGGGCAGCCCGGCGGCCATGGCCTCCAGCACCGCCATCGGGCAGTTGTCCTCGA
Organism: bacterium; assembly: GCA_021784555.1. Lineage (GTDB taxonomy): Bacteria > Verrucomicrobiota > Verrucomicrobiia > Limisphaerales > UBA8199 > JAJYHY01. The sequence continues at coordinate 12,021 of JAJYHY010000027.1, read as the reverse complement.
GCGTGGGCTGGACCAGGATTGTTGCCTCGCGCAGATGGGCCTTGAGCTGCTGGCGGTCCGCGTAGCCGGCGTGGAGGCACCACGGCCGGGCTTTTACCAACTCCAGGAACTCGGCTGCGTAACGTTGACCGGCATTGGCTTCTCCCAGGAAGAGCAGTTCGAACGGGTGTTTTTGGGCGAGGGGGTCAAGCGCGCGGATGAGCGCGTTTTGGTTCTTCAAGGGATAGATTTGTCCCACGCACACGACACGCGGCGGCAGGCGGCGTCCCGGCTCGGCGTTCACCTCGAAGAACGACTCCTCCACCGCGTTGGGAACAAGCCAGGTGCGTTTGGCCAGGCTGCCGACCTCCTGGCACGTGTGGCGCGTGATGCAAACCACACCCCCGGTTCGCGCCAGGGTGAATCGTTCCAGTCGCGCCGTGAGCCACAGGAGGGACCAGGGCCTGGCCCCCATCACGCCCGCGATTCGCCGCATATTGCCGTGGACGGTCACCAGGTTGGGCCGGCCCGAAAAGACCGCGCTGATGGAACAGTCCCGTTCGGTGCCCTGGCCGTGGACGATGTCGGGCTGGATTTCGTTCAATCGCGCGCGGACCGCCCGGATGCACCCCTGATAACATGTCCGAAGCCATCCGCGCTTGGGGACGAAGACGCCGTGATAGAAGACGTTGGGCGCCAGTTTTTCAGGCGATGTCATCCGGCGTTGAGAGCAGCAGACGACATGCACTTCCAGATCGGGCAGGCTCTCAAATCCCTGGAGCAAGGCCGCGGGCGCGCTTCCGAACCACGGGACGGTTTGGTCGTAGGTCCGGAAGTGCTCGCGGTTGTCGGTCGTCAGCAGCGCCAGCCTCATCCGGGGAGCCGTTGAAAGGCGCGATTGTGGCCGACCTGTATGACCTCGCGGAACTTGGCGCGGTCCACCTCGCGGGCCAGTTGCGAGGGGCCGGGATGCCCCTTGGTGGCGAAGATGGGAGGACGGAACGCGGTCGTCAGCCCCGAATCGTCCAGGACGATAACGCCGCCCGGCTGCAGAGACCGCGAACAGGCCTCCCAATCCTGGCGCGCCACCTCGTAATCGTGATTCCCATCGATATACACCATCTCCCACTGCTTTGAGCCGATCAACTCCAGGGCCTGCGCATCGGTGGAATAGGCGCGCAGTAATCCCGGCGCAGGCAGCTTGAAATGCTCGAAATTCCGAAGCGTATCCTGGTAGTAGTCGATGTCCTTTCGATAAGTCGAAACCGAATCCCCGGCGCTGGAAAAAGGAGAAATGCCCCAGACCTCGCAACCCACTCCCCGCAACCTGGCCCAAAGCCTCACCAGGCTGATGACCTGGCCCCGAAACACGCCGATCTCCAGAAAGTTGCGCGGACGGAACCGCTCCAGCAGAAAATACCACATCGTGTGAAACGCGTTCTCCCCGTAGCCGCGCCGATTCTCCCGGACGTTGTGAAAATACTCCCGGTGCTCCCTGAATTCGGCCGGCGCTTCCGAATGAAAGTAGCGCACGCATTCGGCGTAAAAGGCCGTGGGGTCGCGCAGGCTCCGCTCCCAATCGGCAGGGGCCATGGAGATTCGCGGCGGGCGCCTGGCCACCTTCCATTCCGAGAGGGCTTGGAGCAGGAGAATGCAGGAGCCTTTGATGGAACCGGCCATTGACATGCCCGAAAACATAGCAGAACCGCGCGCCGCGCCTAGGCAAAACTGGGGTAACTGTTCTGGTGGTGATAGGAGCGCGGACGTCAGGCAGCTTGACCTGAAGAGTTACAAACCGGAACTCGGATTTTACAAAACCATGACATTTCGGCTTCGCGGGTACTCTACAATGGGGCCACAATTATGAAAACAATATTGCTTATCACCAGCCTGTTTCTCGGCGCGGCAACCACCGCCAAGGCCGCCAGCGGCGACGTCATGACCAACCTGCAGTGGGCCTTATTTCAGGAAGAGGCCAATCACAACTTCGATGCCGCCATTCAGGCCTATAAAGCCGTGGTCGCGGCCACCGATAAGGACCGCAGGCTCGCCGTCACCGCCATCTTCCGCCTGGGCGAATGCTACCGCAAGGAAGGCGACACCAACGACGCGAGTATCTGCTACAAGCGGGTGCTGACCGAGTTTCCCGACCAGCCCGCCTACATCAAGCTCAGCGTGGAGAGGATGGCCGATATGGGCATGCCTTTGGCGAAGGCCGCCGTTCCAACTCTGTCGAGAGGCGCTCGAGTTCAGGAAAGGCAATTGCTCGAACAGGAGATCAAGCTGCTGGAGCAACAATTGAAGGACCAGCAGGCGCTGATTCAGACGGGCCAAGCCCCCCACGATAGTGCGCTGAGGACCCAGCGCGACATCCTGGAACTAAAGCGCCAGGTGGTCGCCCTGGATCTGGGCACAGCCCAAACCACGGCAGGCCAGGGCAACGAAGCCACTTCCGAATCCGCGGATGTCGCCCGCATCCAGGCGCTGGTTCAGAACAGCCCCGATCTGATTAACGCCCCCCAGAAGAATGGTGAGACCCTGCTCGAAGCCGCCGCCGGCAAGGGCCAACTCGACGTGGCAACGTTGCTCCTCAATAGCGGCGCCGCTGTCAATGGCCTCCGGCAGCCCGGCCTGACGCCCCTTCACTTCGCCGCCGCCAACGGGCATCTGGCCATGGTGAAACTCCTCCTCAGCAAAGGCACCGACCCCAACGCCCAGACCTCGGCGGGCGTCACGCCGCTGGACCTGGCCGCGCTCAAAGGATATGAAGAGGTTGGCAAGGCCCTGCTCGACGCTGGCGCTCGACCGAACGTCGCGACCAGCAGCCAGGAAAGAGTCTCTAAGCCGGATCTGAGTTACTCTTGGGGTCCGGTCGTCATCCCGCTGCATCTCGCCGCATCCTCTGGTTATGAGGACTTCGTCAAGATGCTAATCGCCAAAGGCGCCAACGTGAATGCCGTGGACGGCTCGGGGCGGACGCCCCTCAGCGACGCTGCCGCCGGCCAATACCTCCAGACGGTAAAAACCCTGCTGGCGGCCAAAGCCGACCCGAACCTCGGCACCCGGGACCTTCCGCTCGCCTCCGCTGCTTACAACGGCAACACGAATATGGCCGAGGTTCTGCTGAAAGCCGGCGCGAATCCGAACCTGGTGAGGGGGTTCGCTTGGCCAGTTGGTCGATTCTCGATGGCAGCGCCGCTGGCGATAGCGATCATGCAGTATAACGCGCCGACAGTCCGGATTCTCATCCATTTCAAGGCCGACCCAAACGCACCGGATTCCAATGGCAACCCGCTCATCTACGACGCTCTGGCAGATCCGCCAACGCTCAAGGCCCTCCTGGATGGAGGCGCAGACCCGAACAAGATTTCCACAGACCCCAGCCACCAGTCGGCACTCTTCCAAGCGGTTCTCAGCAGGAATGACGATGCGATCCGGCTGTTGCTGGAGCATGGAGCAGACACGGCCATAGCCGACTCCCATGGCAACACACCCCTGCAAATTGCTGCTGGCAACGACGAGCTCCAGGCCGCCGAGTTGCTCGTAAAAGCCGGCGCCGATGTCAACGCCCGGAACGAGGATGGCAAGACGCCGTCGCACCTGGCCGCGGAAGACGGACACGCAGACCTCGCCCGGCTTCTGCTCGAGAGCAAGGCGAATCCGAATGCGCAAGATAACTCAGGCGATACGCCGCTCTACGATGCCGCCGCTTTCGGCCGAGTGGACATTGTCCGGCTCCTGCTCCAGTACCATGCCGACCCAAATGTGCAGGACAAGCAAGGCCAGACCCCGCTGACATTGGCCCAACAGCGGCTTTCGTCCCCGAACAGGTTCGGGCGGCCGCAGGGAACACCCCACGAGTACGCCAGCATCGTCGATCTTCTTCTCCATCATGGCGCGATGAAGGATGTTCCCAATATGAACGCCATCGAACTGCGCCGCCCCTCGACCGGTTTCTCCCAAGTCATCTTCACCAGGACGACCAATGATTGGAACCATTTCACTTTGCTGGATCTCATTGGGGTTGAGTACGGCCTGCTTGCCGCGAATTCCGACATGGCGCCGATACGGAGCTTCCCAGCAAACGGCCCTTCAAGCCGAGGGTATGCGGACCTTGCCATGCAAGGGTTCCGAGGCGTGGTAGCCTACCCTGATTTTGCCCGAATTCAGGTGCGGCGGCCCGCGCCGGACTTGAAGAGCTGGACTCAGAAGACCGTGGATCTCTCCGCAGTTCTGAGCTCGGGCGTCTGCTCGAACAACGTTGAATTGAAATGGGGCGACGTAGTGGAGATCACGGAGCACGTCCATGCGCTGAGCCAAGTGTGGGGTGGCTTCACGCGGGAGCAGCTCTCCAACCTCTTCAAATGCCTGAGCCGAGAGGTGTCTGTGACCGTGGCGGGGCAGACGACGAAGCTCATTCTCCAACCTGAGTTCAACCAGTATGGCTTTCAGAGGGCTGCGGGAGGAATGGTGCATGGGGTCAATGAGGCGACCTTTTGGCTAAAGCCCGCCCTCTGGAGTTCCAATGTGGCGCTCAGTTCTTCCGACCTTTCGCACATTAAGGTGATGAGCATTGATCCCGCCACCGGCCAGAAGCGGGAATGGGTCATCGATTGCAGCCAGAACAAGCCCGCCCCGCAATTCTGGTTGCGCAACGGGGACGTTATCACCGTGCCGGACAAGCCGTGAAGTCCAGCTAGCGAGCGGGACCGCGGACCGCTCTTCCCGTCTCATTGAGCATTGGGCATTAGGCATTGGGCATTTCGCACTGCCACGAGCGGCACAGCCTCGCGCTCTGGGAATCAGAAATCTTCAGGCTGGCGTTGACAATGGCGATCTGCCACGATACCGGCAGAGTGTGGAACCTATGGGGGAATTGACGCGGCGACTGTATGAGGGTCGGTTTGGGAAGGCGGACGTACTGGAGTTGCGGCGGTTTTTGGACTGGCTGTTGAAACAGCCGGAGGACCTGGAGTTACCGTGCGAGAAGCAATTGTTTGAATTTGAGAGGAAGCAGAATATGCCAGCCGTGCGGCGACGTGTCCGAAGTTCAAGGACCTCCGGCTGGCGTGAACGATGCAAGGGGGGCAAGGGGCATTGTCGCCATAGTGGGCCGCCCCAATGTGGGCAAGTCCGCTTTGTTCAACCGCATTGTCGGCCGCCGCATTGCCATTGTGCATGATCAACCCGGGGTCACTCGCGACCGCATTACAGCCCAGGCCCAATGGCGGGGAGAGTCCTTCACGCTGATTGACACCGGCGGGATTGGCTTGGCGCCCAGGGAAAAGAGCCAGGACGCCATCGTCAAAGCCGCTCTCGAACAGGTCGAGCTGGCCATCGAGGCCGCCGACGTAATCATTCTGGTGGTCAATGTGCGGGAAGGGATTGTGCCGCTGGACCGGGATGCGGCCGAACGGCTGCGGCGCAGCGGCAAACCGGTTCTGGTGGCGGTCAACAAGGTCGATACGGCTGGAGCCGAGACCGGCGCCGTCGAATTCAGTGCGCTAGGCTTTGAAAGGCTTTTCCCGGTGAGCGCCATCCATGGGGAGGGAATCCACCCGCTGCTGGAAGCGGCGACAACCTTGTTCCCCGCGCCGGCTCCGCTATCGGCGACACCACGCCAAGACCAATCCAGCGGCGCGGAACTCAAGACCGGCGGCAGAGCGCCGGCCGAACCAACCCCTTCCCCGCTCAAGCTGGCCATTGTGGGGCGTCCCAACGTCGGCAAGTCCTCGATTCTCAACGCGCTGACTCAGTCCGAGCGCGTGGTGGTCAGCGACGTTCCCGGCACAACACGGGACGCCGTGGATGTCCCGTTCGAAGTCAAAACGCAAACCGGCTCGGAATCTTACATCCTCATCGACACCGCCGGGATGCGCAAGAGCCGGCGCATCGGCGATTCCATCGAGTTTTTCAGCGTCAAACGGGCTGAGGAGGCGGTCGCGCGTTGCGACCTCGCCTTGTTCGTCCTCGATGCCCGGGACGGCATTACCGAACAGGACAAAAAGGTCGCTGACAAGATTGTCGAGGAACGCAAGCCCTGCATTGTCCTCGTCAACAAATGGGATTTGATGAAAGAGGCCGTTCGCAAGGCGCGCGAGGAGGAGATCGAGCGCCGGAAGCGCAAAGAAACCGGTCCGCAAGCCATGACCACCCTCGCTGAATTCGGCGGGTGGGTGCAGGAGCGGCTCTTTTTCCTCGATTACGCGCCGGTCATCTTCACCTCCGCCAAATCCGGCTTCAACCTCGGCCGATTGCTGGAGGCCATTTCTTATGTAGCGGCCCAACTGCGGCAGAAGATTCCCACCGCCATCCTCAATCGCACCTTGCAGGAGGCCATCGAACGGCGCCAGCCGGTCAGCGCCCGTGGACATCGCCTGAAATTTTTTTACGCCACGCAAGTCCGGCACGCCCCGCCAACGTTTCTCTTGTTCCTGAACCGGGAAGACCTCCTCATCGCGCAATATCGGAAATACCTTGCCGACCAGCTCCGGCGCGCCTTTGGATACGAAGGTTGTCCGATCGTCCTGGTTCCCAAGGCCCGTCCCAAAACCATCGAACCCGTCCGGAAGCACAAGAACAAGAGCCGACGCGGACAATGACGTGTTCGGCATAGAAATCATCCGGCTCCATGCGTGAAGCGCTTTCTTTCAGCCAGGCAATTTTGATCTCCTTCTCCAAGGATTTGAATTCCGGGTCGCCGGTGACCGGGTCGGCCTTCATTTCTTTCGCGAGGGCGGCGGCGAAGGCGCCGGCCAGGCTGATTTTGGAGGGTGCTTTGAAATCGGCGGCGAGGTCGGACACCGAGCTTGCTGGCGAAAACCCAGCCCCTCGCCGGCCACGGAGCGTCGGCCAGGCCGCGCCGGATCGCTTCTCCACGCAGCAAGGATCCAAACCGTGCGGCGGTCACGAGGTCCGCAGTGCAACTGGTCGATTCTTTGTTGCATTATGGTTCTCCTCGACATAGGGAGGCGGGAGAATTACTGTTCGGTTCGTGTTGAGACGCTCTTCATCAGACATTGTGACCATCGGATTGATTCAGGCCGCCTGCTCGGCGCGCCCCGAGGAAAACCTGGCGCGGACGTTGGCCGCAGCCAGGCAGGCGGCGGCTGAAGGGGCGCAAATTATCTGCACTCAGGAGCTGTTTCGTTCCCAGTACTTTTGCCAGACCGAAGATCATCGCCACTTCCAGCTCGCCGAGCCGATTCCCGGCCCGAGCACTGAAATGTTCCAGGTATTCGCAAGAGAACGGCGCGTGGTAGTGGTGGCCTCGCTGTTCGAGAGGCGGGCGCCGGGCGTCTATCACAACACGGCGGTGGTCATCGACGCTGACGGTTCGCTCCTGGGGCTCTACCGCAAGATGCACATCCCGGACGACCCCCTGTTTTATGAGAAGTTCTACTTCACCCCGGGCGACCTCGGCTTTCGGGCCTGGGAAACGCGCTACGCCAAAATCGGGGTGCTGGTCTGCTGGGACCAATGGTATCCGGAGGCGGCGCGGTTGACGGCGCTGCAAGGAGCCGAAATCCTGTTCTATCCGACCGCGATTGGATGGCATCCCTCGGAAAAGGCGGCGCAAGGTGAACACCAGCACCTGGCCTGGGAAACCATGCAGCGCAGCCACGCTGTCGCCAATGGCTGCTACGTGGCGGTTTCCAACCGTGTTGGGCATGAGAACCTGGCCGGAGACGGCATTGAGTTCTGGGGTCAGAGCTTCGTGGCGGGCACCTCGGGCGAAATCCTGGCCAAGGCCACCGCCGATCGGCAAGAAATCCTGGTCGTCCCCCTGCGCAAGAGCGCGGTGGACCAAACGCGCACTCACTGGCCATTTCTGCGCGACCGGCGGGTCGATGCTTATGGCGAGCTGACGCAGAGGCTCATTGACGCGCCGGGCAAATGAGCGATGAGGCTCGCCTGGATTACCGGCGCGGGAGGTTTGATCGGGAGCTGGCTTGTCCAAACCGCGCCGGCATTCGCGCCGGACCTCAGGGCAGCCGGATTGACCCGGGCTGAACTCGATCTCACTGATTTCCAAGCCGTCCGGGAGCGGTTCCGCCGCCAACCGCCGCAACTCCTCATTCATTGCGCCGGGCTGACGCGCAGCCCAGAGTGCGAGGCGAACCCGGCTTTGGCGCGCAGGCTGAACGTCGAAGCCACGGCGGTTCTGGCGGAGTTGGCGGCGGACATTCCAATGATCTTCTTTTCCACCGATCTGATTTTCGATGGCAAAGCGGGCAATTACCGCGAAACCGCGCCCGTTAGCCCCTTGAGCGTGTACGGTGAAACGAAGGTTCAGGCCGAGCGGATCGTTTTGGCCAATCCCAAGCATATCGTCATTCGCACCTCACTCAATGGCGGCCCTTCGCCCACGGGAGATCGGGGATTTGACGAGCAGATGCGGCGGGCCTGGGGGGCGGGGCGCAGCCTGAGGCTGTTCGTCGATGAATTCCGGTGCCCGATTTTTGCCGAGGCCACGGCCTGCGCCGTTTGGGAGTTGGCGCAACGGAATCAACCGGGGCTGTTTCACGTGGCGGGAGGGGAGCGGCTGTCTCGGTGGGAGATAGGCCAACTCATCGCGGCGCGCCATCCGGAGTTGAGGCCCAAGATAGAGCCGGGCTCGCTGACGGACTATCAAGGCGCGCCGCGCTCGCCGGACACCTCCCTGGATTGCGCCAAGGCGCAGAAGCTCCTCTCTTTTCGGCTGCCCGGCCTCACCGAGTGGCTCGAGGACGCCGGGGTCAGTCCTGCATCTTTTTCCGCCACTTCCCCTTCCATGGCCGCGGAAAAAATGAGGACTGGCCCCGACGACGCCCCTGGGGAGAGGGAAGCATGAGCGCCTATCGGGGACGCCTCGCCCCCTCTCCAACCGGCCTTCTCCACCTGGGCCATGCTCGGACGTTCTGGACGGCACACGAACGCACGAAGGCGGAAGAAGGCGCGCTGGTCCTCCGCAACGAGGACCTGGACCGCGCGCGTTGCAAGCCGGAGTTCGTGACGGCGATGATCGAGGACCTGGCGTGGTTTGGATTTCAGTGGCGGGAGGGGCCGGACTGCGGAGGCCCGTTCGGTCCTTATACGCAGAGCGAGCGCTTTGCCTGGTATGAGCAGGCTTTTGAAACCTTGCGTGGCGGAGGTTTCCTTTACCCCTGCGCCTGTTCGAGGCAGGACGTGCTCCGTGCCCTCAATGCCCCGCATGCCGGCGAGGACGAGCCGGTCTATCCAGGGACATGCCGCCAGCGCGCGCTGCCAAATGGAGCGTGGCAGGCAGCCAAAGTTAATTGGCGATTCCGCGTGCGCGACGGCGAGACGGTGCGCTTCACTGACGGCTGCTATGGGCCGCAGGCTTATGCGGCGGGCAAAGACTTTGGCGATTTCGTTGTGTGGCGGCACGACAATGTCCCCGCCTACCAACTGGCGGTGGTCGTCGATGATGCCGCGATGAGAATCACCGAGGTCGTCCGCGGGGCCGACCTCCTCAGATCCACCGCCCGCCAACTCCTGCTTTACCGCGCCCTGGGGCTGGAGCCGCCCCGGTTTTATCATTGCCCGCTTCTGACGGACCCCGCCGGACGCCGCCTGGCCAAACGTCACGATTCTCTGAGCTTGCGCACCCTCCGTAATAAGGGAAAGCTTCCGGCCGATTTACGAAGGGCATGGAAGACCGGCCACTTCCCGCGCCCCACTGCTTAGCAATGCGAAATGAGACCAGAGTCCTTGAATTTCAAACCGTGTTGCAGACAGGTCAAGTTTTGCCGTTTGTGCGGAGAGGGCGAACCGGCCTGGGGTGTGACGCCAGCGGCATTTTCCATTAGGCATTGGGCATTTAACATTCATTGGCAATGCCGAATGCCCAATGCCTAATGAAAAATGCTCAATGACGTGGGAAAGACGGTCTGAGGTGGAACCTCGCTAGAAGGGTGGGGGCAGAGGCAGAGGCCTGCCGGGGAGAGGCATGAGCGGGCGGCCAATCTGGTTTTGACTCGGATTGGGAGTGGGAGCCTGGGTCGGAGCGGGCGTGCTGGGGGTAAAGGGCGGTGGGAGGAAGCAAATTGGCGATAGGGCTGCCTTCCTGTTGGAGACGCTGGCGGTTGAGTTCGATCATCACAGTTTGCTGTTCCGGCGTCAGGTGGGTGGCATTGTTGTTGGGTTGCGAGGCCTCCGTAGTCGGCACCGTGCCGCCGGCGTAAGAAGGCAAAACCCCCGGCATCCCGCCTGCCTGAACATTCCCGCCGCGGTTGAGGCCGCCATAGCGAACAGCGCGCTGAAAGTACGGGTTGCGGCTGGGCATAGGACGGCGGAAATTCGCCGCAAAGTTCGGCACTGGAATCCCTGGCCGGAAGGGCATCTGACCGAACATCGGTCTGCCCACGACGGGATGTTTGTTGCCGTTATCTTTGAAATTGAGGGACACGATGTCGCCGGCATAATTCACTTTGACGGTCCGCGCTTTTTCATCGATAGCCAGCACCTCCAAATCCCCATCCCGCTGGCCTTCAGCCAGTTCAAAGAACTGTTCGGGTTTGGCCGGTTCCCTGCCTCGGGCGGGTGTAGGCGGAATCTTCAAGAGCGCCTCCTTCGGCCCCAGAATGGAGGTAATCCCGTTGAGAATGATGTTAGGCGGAGGTTCCTTCTTCACCGGAGGCGCCGGGGGCGGCGGCGGAGGCCTCAGCCCAAAGACGTTCCGCTCGATGATGGCGTTGTAGGGATTGGAGTTCGTCGTGCTGCCCCGCGCTCCGGCGCAAAGCAGCATCCCGACGGCCCATACCAGAACTCTTCCACCGCGTTTCATGCTAAAAGTATAGCCTTGGACGCAAAAATGTCACTCTCAATGTGAGTATCCACCTTGGTCCTATCGCAGAAGTGCAGTATGCTTGCAAGGATGAATCGATCAGCCTTTAACGGCCCTCCGTCGCCGGAGGAATTTCAGCGCCAGCTTGGCGAGTTCATGCGGCAGCATTTTCAAGGCGCGCGCGTCCAGCACGTCCCGGCGCCGGAGTCTTCAGACACCTCTGAAGACCAATCGGCCGAGGAGAAGCTGGACCATTTTAAATTTGATTACACGCCGCACCAGGTGAAGGAGCACCTGGATCGATTCGTGATCAAGCAACACGAGGCCAAGAAGGTGCTCAGTGTGGCTTTATGCGACCACTATCACCACGTGCGGCTGGCGTTGGAGGGGAAGGAGTCGCCCAACTACGCCAAACAAAATGTTATCCTCACCGGCCCGACCGGCGTCGGCAAGACCTTCCTCATCCGCAACGCGGCAGACCTCATCGGCGTGCCTTTTGTCAAGGCCGACGCCACCAAGTTCTCCGAAACCGGCTACGTCGGCTCGGATGTCGAGGACATGGTACGCGATTTGGTGCGCTTGGCCGACGGCGACATCCAGCGCGCCCAATACGGCATCATCTATATCGACGAAATTGACAAGATCGCCTCGGCGAGCAAGAACGTGGGGCGGGATGTCAGCGGGCGCGGGGTGCAGACCAACCTGCTCAAGCTCATGGAGGAAACGGAGGTGCCGGCTCGGTCGCCCAATGATATTGCGGGCCAAATCCAGGCGATGATGGAGCTCACCCAGCGCGGACGCAAATCCCCCGCCACCATCAATACCAAGCATATTCTGTTCATCGTGAGCGGGGCCTTCGAGGGCCTGGAGCAGATCATCCAGCGGCGCCTCCGAGAGGCCACCATCGGTTTCGCCGCCCGCGAACGCCCACCGGAGACCTCCGACGAGATTCTCAGCCAAGCCCAGACCCGCGATTTCCTCGAGTTCGGGTTCGAGCCGGAGTTCATCGGGCGCCTGCCGGTGCGCGTGGTGTGTCATTCGCTCAATGTCGATGACCTTTTCTCGATTCTTAAGAACTCCGAGGCGAGCATCATCCGCCAATACGAGCAGGATTTTGCCGCCTACCACATTGAGGTTCTCTTTTCGGATGAAGGTTTGCGCCGAATCGCCGAGCGGGCGGCGGAGGAGCACACCGGCGCCCGCGGGCTGATGACGGTATGTGAGCGGGTCTTCCGCGACCTGAAATTCGAGCT
>JAJYHY010000026.1 GCA_021784555.1 bacterium | reverse complement strand
AAGCAATGGCAAACCTGTCACAACAGAAAGACTAACACTTGCCCTGTGTGATTTCTATGCCGGATGACTAGGATCCTGGCCTAAGACCTGGCGACGGCTCTGCGGGGCGTTTCGCTTTGTCTCCGCACCCGAGCCTAAAATGAGAATTGCCGGTTCATGCCTTTCGTGCTTGCGTGTGATTGATTCCGCCCCGCCCAGCAGTTAAGATGATGCGCATGGCATTGAACCCGGAACAGGAGCGACTGCTCAAGAGAGTGTATCAGAGCTTGGCGGACAGGCCGCTGGAGCCGGGAGACCCGTTCTACGAACCAATCTATCAGCGTCCTGAGGGCGAAGACCCGGTCGCCATGCTAAAGAGACGTATTTCATATAGCGACGTGGAGAGTCTCCACCTGTTTTCGGGCTTCCGCGGCACAGGGAAGACAACCGAACTCCTCCGGCTGGGAGCCGAGTTGGAGCAACAGGGCTACCTGGTGCTCTACGCCAGTGCGCTAGAATACCTGAGCGGCTCGGAGGAGGTTGACATCGTCACCATGCTGATGGCGGTGGCCGGCGCCTTTGGCGAACAGATCGAGAAGAAGACCGGAACTGCCGTCTCCAAGGAAGGCTTCTGGCGGCGGATCGGGAATTACCTAAGCAAGACCACGTTGGAAGTCAGCGAGCTGTCACCCAAGCTCGAGATCGCTTCCCCCGCAAAGAGCATTCTCGGTGAACTGAAGGCGGGCCTGGACCTCAAGGTCGCTCTCAAGACCGCTCCCTCCTTTCGGCAAAAGCTCCACGACTTCATGGCAAACCGCCTGGGCGAGCTCAAGAGGGAGGTCAACGCGTTCACCGAAGAGGGCGTCAAAGCCGTCCGCGACACGAGAGGCCAGCCGGGCCTGCAGGTTGTCTTTCTGTTCGATCAGTTTGAGCAGATACGCGGCTCGCGCACCAACGAGCAGGCCGTGATTCGAAGCGTGGAGCGTCTCTTTGCCAATTATATGGAGGCCCTGCGCCTGCCTTTGGTTCATGTCATCTACACGGTGCCACCGTGGCTCCAATTTGTGCTGCCGGGCGCATTCAGCATCGAAATCCTCCCTTGCGTCCGGCTCTGGGAAAACGACAGGCAACGGAGCAGATACCCGGCAGGCTGGCGCTCTTTTCGAGAGGCTATCCTCAAGAGGTTCACGAAAGAAGGTTTTCGCAGACTTTTTGGCACGGACACAGAGATCGGTCAGGGAATGGCGGACAAGCTCATCGCCCAGAGCGGCGGCCATTTTCGCGATCTCCTCCGCCTGTTCCGGGAGGCTACTGTTCTCGTCGGGTCCTGGCGGCCCACCCTGCCGATGACCCCCGAGGTCCTCCAACGCGCCATAGCCAACGTCCGTAACGAGTTCCTGCCAATCTCCGCCGCCGACGCACGCTGGCTTGCCGAGATTGGAAAGCTCCGCAACACTGCCCTTCCGGATTCTTCGCCCGAAAACGTCGGACGCCTCAGCCGATTCCTCGACACGCACCTCGTTCTCTACCTGACCAATGGCGAGGGTTGGTACGACATCCACCCGCTCATTCGGGAGCAGGTGGAGGCGCTCGCAAGGTTGCCGTTGCCGCCAAAGACGTGAAATGACATCACAGGCGGAGACAGTCGAGGAGGAGTTCCGTCAATTCTACGGCCATGAGGCCTGGACCGGCTGGCGGCGTTTCCTGGTCCACTTTGACCTGGGCGAAGGCTTTGCCTTTCTTGTCCTGCTGCTGCCGGGGGCGGTCGGAGCGAAGATCTGCCAGCGGCATTTGTCCGAGTATCTCGCGGCAAAAGGCAAACGGCTCGCCGAGGTCGCCTGCGAGTGGCGCGAGGACGCCCGGCGGCTCGGGGAACACCTCTTTGACCTTGAAGTGACGGACGATTTGGGAGGCGTGTGGACCGGCAGTGTGGTGCCCGACTCCGACCCGGAGATTGAGGAGTGGCGCAAGGCCTGGCGCTGGGGCCTGGCTTCGCTGAATGAGCGCCGAAATCCGCTCCAGTGCCGCTTCTCGTGTCCTCTGGTGCTTGTGGGGGCTCCATGGCTTCAGGCGTTGCTCCGCGAGGCCGCGCCCGACCTCTGGTCGATCCGGACCGCCGTTGTGTCCGTCATTCCGTCTCTGGGGCCGGCGGAACCAAGGGAGGGTTCTAACGTGCAAATCGAACCCGGGCGCTTTTTGAAGGGGGAGGCCGCCTCGGACCCGGATTACACGCTGGAACAGGCCGGGCGGCTGCGCGGCAAACCGGGAATGGACTCAACGCTTGCCCGACTGCTGCTACGCTCCGGGAACGGCTTTTATGAGCACGCTCGGTACGAGGCGGCAGAAAAGTGCTTTCGGGAGGCAGCGGAAATCCTGGCTCGATTGGCGCCAGGCTCCGCCGAACTGAAACGCGATTGGGCGGGCGTGCTCAACAATTTGGGCAGCGCGCTTAGCGCCTTGGGACAGCGCGAGGAGGCCGTAGCCAAAGCCCAGCAAGCGGCCCGTATCTGGCAGCAACTGGCCCAGGCTCGGCCCGATGCCTTCCTGCCAGGCTTGGCGATGTCGCTGAACAATCTGAGCAACGGGCTGAGCGACCTGGGCCGCCGCGAGGAGGCCCTGGCCAAGGCGCAGGAAGCGGCGCGGATTTATGAGCAACTGGCCCAGGTCCGGCCTGATGCCTTTCTGCCCGATCTGGCGATGTCGCTGAACAATCTGGGCAACAGGCTGAGCAACATGGGCCGGCGCGAGGAGGCCCTGGCCAAGGCGCAGGAAGCGGCGCGGATTTATGAGCAACTGGCCCAGGTCCGGCCTGATGCCTTCCTGCCCGATCTGGCGATGTCGCTGAACAATCTGGTCAACAGGCTGAGCGACCTGGGCCGGGGAGAGGAGGCCCTAGCCAAGGCCCAAGAGGCGGTGCGCATGCGGGAGCGATTGGCCCAGGCCCGGCCCGACGCTTTTGTGCCAGGCTTGGCGAGGTCTTGCGGCACGCTTGGCTCGGTCCTGCGGAGCCAGGGACAACATGCCGAAGCAGCAGCCGCTTTTGCGCGAGGCATCCGGGTGTTGGGTCCTCTTTTCCAAAAGCTCCCGCAAGCCTTCTCTGACTTGATGGTCTACCTTTGCCGAGGGTACTCCGAAGCTATTCGCCAAGCAAAGATGGAGCCGGACATGGCCCTCCTTGGCCCGGTGGAGAGAGTCCTTGAGGAACTGAGACCAGCAAGGCCGGGCGAGTGACGCCGCGTATCACGAACGCCCTCTCCGATGGGAGCGCTCTCTTTTCTTCCGGTGGACAGGTGCGCTTCTCATGGAGGGCGGCCAGCAGCCTCTCCAGTTCAGGGCTCATTGAAGATCGTACGGAGGATCTCCCGGCGGCCTTCCGGGCGCATGTTGCCGTGCCACAGGGCTCGGGCGTCCCGCAGGTCCTGGAGCGTCATCGCGACAAGCTCCGCGCTCGCATGGTCCGGGAAACCTGGCTCCCGCGTCACGGAAGAGAGCCAGTGGCCCACGCGCTCCAATTCGTCGAGCAAACGGGTGTGCTCAGCGGACCGCTCTGGTGCCGGCTGGTCCAACAAGTGCTGGTCCTCCCAGCGGCTAAGCCGCCGGCACTCTTCATACCAATCCTCAACCTGCGCACTGAACAGGCGCAGAATTCGCTTAGAGAGTCCACCGTTCAGTTGCGCGGGCTGGCTTGGCGCATCAGTCATCGTTGTCATATCTTCAACCTTATACCCTATTTCTCCGCCTCGAAAACGCAATAGCCATGCGGCAGCAAATGGACGCTGAATGATGCGCGGGGTGCCGCACCCCGCCGTCGGCGTCCGAAGCGGCCTCGGCCAAAGCCGCTCTCCCGCATGGAGGATGGGTTTCAGGAATCAAACCAGTTTCCATTCCCTGAGCACGGCCAGGATCGAAGGCAATGGGCTTTGCCAAAACCACTCCACTTTCATCCACAGGCCAGGCATCGCGCGGCTGCGATACACGCCCTGGGAGTCAAGCTGGACGGGACGGTAAATGCCGTCGCTCCCGCGCTGGTAAAACTCGGCTGTTTTCCGTTCGGGATCCAGCAGCCAGTACTCCGGCACGCCGCCTTGCTCGTACTCATAAAACTTCTCCCCGCGGTCCACGGCCCGGCTGCCAGGGCTGATAATTTCCACCACTAAATCGGCCGGCCCCTCGAGGCAGAGCCGCTTGAGGCGACCCAGGTTTCGGTTCGCGATAAACAGCACGTCTGGAGCACGCCCAGGCAGGTCGGGACCGGTTTTCATCTGGAAGGGCTCGGAGTAGATCCGCCCAAGATCATGGGCTTCGGCAAAATGCCTGAGCACGGGGTGGACCAGGCCCCGGAGGTTTTCATGCGGTTCAGTGACTGGGCTCATAGGAATCATTCTCCCGTCCATCCACTCGACATCGTGGTTCGGACCGGGCAAGTTGAGAAACTGCTCGTAGGAGATCCTTTCCGATGGAATCTCAGAGACGGGGGGCGGGATTTCAGTTGGAGTTGCGCGTGTCATCTTTGCTTTTTCTCACAATATGCCAAAAGATTGCGCCGCGGAAGTTCTTGTGGAGTCACTCCGGCTCACGACCGGCCACTTTGAACCCCACCACCCCCGTCAGGCGCCCGGCTTGAAGACGCAATAGCTATGCGCCAGCAGGTGGACGTTGAATGATGCGCGGGGTGCCGCGCCCCACCGTCGGCGTCCAAAGCGGCCCCAGCCCAGGCCAAAGCCACGTTGCGGCTGGGCGTTGAGGATTTCCCCAGTTACCAGATTGCGGAGCTTAGTAAAATTGCCCGTAACCGAGACGCGCACGTCGGCGTTGGTCGGCAGGTAGGATTCGGTGATGAAAGTGTTATTGTCATAAGCAAACAGGGCGACCTGGCTCGGCCCGTCTAATCGGACGGGGAACCCGGCCATGACGTAATTTTTGATGGCGGTCGTGACGCTGACCGGCAGGCGATAGAGGTCGTTAAAGTTGTCCGGGATGGTCCAGACGTAGATCACGCCTCGAGAATAATGGTCCATGAGCAGCAGGGGGTATCCCTTTCCAGAGGCCAAGGCGCGCACCAATTGCCAGGCATCGTTGGTCAGGAACCGAATGTCCGGAAACAGAATGTCATCGTCCTTGCCGCCGCCCAGCGTCGAGGTGGTGCCGGCGCCGAAGCCGGCCTGGTATTCGTGCGCCAGGATCTTGCGGTAGGTGTATTGCAGTTCGACAATGTCCTCGATGCCCTTGCCCTGGAGGGCATGGAGGAGGCCCGAGGTAATAACGACCGATTTGCCGGCCCTCAATTGCCCTTCGATTTTGGCGACGATGTCCGGGTCGGCGGCGGCGGCTTCCGTCAGGAGGACGAGGTTGGCGTTGGTCGGGAACGTGGGATACAGCTCAATCGGGATGCCGATCATACCAAAGTAGTTGTGGAGGAAGTCCTCCGCCCAGGCGTGGGGCGGTCGGTAGCTGGCAATCCCGATGGGCTTGCCGAGCTTTCCGAGAAAGGCGTCCGCCTGCTCCAGGGCGTAACCGGCGGCGCGGGCGTAGGTCGGCTGGGGCGGCGCATCGGCGGGGGCGCTGTCTTTGTAGGACTGGAGCATTTGGTTGTAATTGAAGCTGGTGGGCAGGTTCGCCCACTGGGCACGGTCGCCTGGCCGGATGGGGCGCAACATGGCCGTCCACTCGAAGAGGTTCATTTCGGGCGCTTTGGCAAAAACGGTGTCCCAGAGCTGCTCGGCATAGCGATCGATGTAGCGGGTATTAAAGGTGTCCACCCAGCCGCCCCCGTTGCGTCCGGGGGCGATATTCTCGAAGTAGCGGAAGATTTCGTAGCTCTCGTACTGTTGCAGGTTCTGGTCGGTGGTCTCGGGGTCGCGGGTTTCGGTGCCGGTATAGATGCCGTCGAAGAGGCGCGGCTCCTTGTCCAGGTCGAACCCGGAGCCGGCAAAGTGCTCATACCAATTGGGGAACTTGATGACCATCTTGACGTTGGGATTGACCGCCTTGGCCGGGCCGATGAGCAGCTCCCGCGCCGCCTTGTCCATTAGGTCCAGACGGAACTGGGTCCAACTCCGGTTGCCTTTGGCGGCGATGTCCGAATCGTATTTGGTGGTGACGAAGAAGAAATCGTCCTGGATGATTTCGTTGAAATGTCGCGCCGCGAGCTCCACGGCCTGCTTGATGAACGCGCGGTCGGCGGGGTCGGTGTAGCAGAAGGATTTGAACTGGCCGCCGCCCGGATAGTCTCCATCGGAAAGGCAGGCGCCGCCCGCCACCTTGACGCCACGCTCGACAAAGAACTTCTTGACCGCCTCCAGCTCGTCGTCGGTGGCGACTGTGCGGTTTCGCTGCGCCTCGATGTACACCTTATCCACCTTGAGTTGGCTGCTAATCCGATGCCATTGGTTGCTGAGAAGGGCGGTGTCCTGGCCGAGCCGGCGCACGGTGTTGACCACCATATAGACACTGACGTCAAAGTTGTGGTACTGGCCGGCAACGCAATTGCGGACGTAGTTGGGGCTGGCGACAATGGCCAAACCAAGAAGGACTGGAAGAATCGTTCGCTTCATAGCTTAGTTATTGGGTTTACCGAGCGGACGGTCCGCGCCGGTTGGGCGGCAAAAGCGGTCGTTGTGGAACAAGCCGATTTCGCCGAGACGGCATCCTGGCTCAGTGAGCGGCGGGAGGCAATCCAATTTCGGCCTAAACTTTACGTAACGGCTCGGGTCAAGCCGCCAACTGAGCAGTTAAACTTTACAAAACCATGACATCTCGGTTCCCTGGAGCCGGTATGCTTGCGGGGTATGGCTTTAATGTCTGACCAATGAGACCTGCGCGCCGAAGTCGAAAGCCGGCCTTTTTCTGGCAGGGTGTGCTCATCGTCCTGCCGGTCGCCGTCTTGGGGGTCGTCGGCGGCATTGTGTTGCGCCAAGACCAGGTGCTGGCGCGGCACGAGGCGGTTGAGCGCGCTCAGGGCATCGCCGACGCTTTGCTCCCCGCCGTGCGAACTAAGCAGACGGCGGTCGCCGGGCCGCCTCAACGCATCCCTCACGCGTTTGAGGTTGCCCCTGATGGAACACTCATTTTCCCGCGACCCTGGGTAGCCTTGCCTCAGTCTGAGCGATTGGAAGTGGAGCATCTGAAGCCGGAACAGAGGCGGCTTTGGGAAGAGGCGCAACGGAGCGGCAGAACGCCGGCGGACAGCGGCGAAGTCACGGCGGCCATCCACGCCTACCGCGCCTTTCTGAAACTGGCGCCGCCCCGTGATTTTGCCGCCGCCGCCAATTTTGCGCTGGGCCTGGCGCAAGCCCGCCAAGGCAACTACCGCGCGGCCGCCAGCCGGTTCACTAAGGTATGCGCCCAGTACGGCGATGTGGTGGGCGAAAGCGGCCTGCCGCTGGGGCCGCTGGCCCAATTGAGGCTGCTCGAACTTCAGAAGTCCAATCCCTCCAATGCGCTGGCGCCTTCGCTGCTCACCGGCTCCTTCGCATCGCTGGACGAATTCTGCTCCAACGCGGTCAATCAGCCCAGCGTGCTCTCCCCGATTCTCCTCTCTACGGCATTGGATCAAGCAACTGCGCCTGAGGCAAAACGGACCGTGCGCCACTGGCAGGGCGTTTGGCAAGAGCATGACTCCTCGCGTCGCCTCTATGCCGCGGCCGCGCCGATTCTGCGTCTTGTCTTGGGCGGACCAGGCGAAGCCCGGGGCGGGGGTGAAAGCGGCGGCCTGTTCTGGTTCACGGCGAGCGACAGCATGCCGCTGTGGGAACGGAAGGAGACATTGGCCGCGACCAACGCGCCTGTCCAGGAGACAAACTGGCTCGCGGCCCGCTTTGAAGCTAACGCCACGGATGCCTGGTACGTTTGCCGAAGCGAGCCTGAGGCCCGTTCCCTGGCCCAAGCGGCGGTTACGAGTATGCCCCCAATCCCGGAGTTTTTCGACATCGACATCGAGGCGGGAGGCAGGAGCTTAACCAAGGCGATACGCGCGTCCGGGGACACCTCACAGGCGGACGGCAGTGCTCGAAAACGTTCCGCAACGCCCGCCTCGGCCGTGCTGGGCCAGGCAAGCGCGCCCAGTCTGAAAGTTATGGTCTCTCTGGCAGACCCTGGCGCCCTCTTCCAACGCCAGCGCCTCCGCGCCGTTTGGTTCGGTTCACTCATCGCCGCCTCCGCGTTTGCCGGGGCGGTGGGTCTGCTGGCCGCCTATCGCGCCTTCCGGCGTCAATTGCGCCTGAGTGAGCTAAAGAGCAGTTTTGTCTCGAGTGTCTCCCACGAATTGCGCGCCCCTATCGCCTCCGTCCGCCTCATGGCCGAGAGCCTGGATAGAGGCAAGATCCCCGAACCCGCCAAACAGCGGGAGTATTTCCATTTCATCGTCCAGGAATGCCACCGGCTCTCCTCCCTCATCGAGAATGTGTTGGACTTCTCCCGCATCGACCAGGGCCGCAAACGATACGAATTTGAGCCGACAGACCTGCCCGAATTGACCCGGCAGACGGTTAAACTGATGGACACTTACGCCACCGAGCGCGGCGTAACGTTGCGGCTCAGCCTCGCCGAAACACCCGCCCTCAACCCGGAACCGTCCATTGATGGCCGGGCCGTGCAGCAGGCGCTGATCAACCTGCTGGACAACGCCATCAAGCATTCTCCCAAAGACGCAACGGTGACCGTCGGCCTGGAGCCCGGCGGGCCTGCTCATTCCGCCGTCGCGCTTTGGGTCGAAGATAGCGGCGAGGGAATTCCGCCCGAAGAGCAGGAAAAGATCTTCGAGCGGTTTTACCGTTGCGGCTCCGAGTTGCGCCGCCAGACCCAGGGTGTGGGCATCGGGCTGAGCATCGTCAAGCATGTTGCCGAGGCCCATGGCGGGCGCGTGCTCGTCCGCAGCGCGGCGGGAAAGGGGAGCCGCTTCACCATCGTAATCGGGGTCGGTTCTTAGTATTGATAACAGATTTAGGAATCCCATGCTACAGCGGTGGAAGACTTATCAATACTAAGAACCGACCCCACTGGAAACCTATGGAACGAATCCTGATTGTCGAAGACGAGTTGCCGATGCGGACGGCGCTCGCGGACCTGTTGCAGAGAGAGGGCTACCGCGTGCTCAGCGCGGGGGACGGGGAGAGCGGTTTGCGCCGCGCCATCGAGGAAAAACCCGACCTGCTCCTGCTGGACATCATGATGCCCCGGTTGGATGGCTACGCGGTTTGCGGCGAATTGCGGCATCGCTCCATCACCGTGCCCGTCCTCATGCTCACCGCCAAGGCCCAAATCGAAGACCGCGTCACCGGCCTGGATGTCGGCGCGGACGATTACCTGGTCAAACCGTTCAGCACGGAGGAACTCTTGGCGCGGGTCAGGGCCTTGCTGCGGCGCGCCCGCCGGCAGGGACACGGCCTGGTCCGGCTCAAACTGGGCGAGACGGAAATCGACCTGGCGCGGCAGATCGCCTTCCGTGGCAGACGCCCGCTCCATCTGACGGCGAAGGAGTTCGCGATGCTTCGCTTGCTGACAGAAGCTCCTGGAGAACCAGTCACGCGTGAACGGTTCCTGGACGCCGTTTGGGGCTACACCGCCTTTCCCACAACCCGCACCGTCGATACCCACGTCGCCAATCTCCGCCGCAAGGTCGAACCGGAACCCGACCACCCGCGCTGGCTCAAGACCGTGCATGGAATTGGATACAGACTCGACCTCCCTGCGACTCAAACCCCCGACCGGAGCTAAACCGTGGGGACCTGCGCAGCCTGCGATACAGCAGATTGCAAATCCGCGCCGCGAACTTGTCGTGGCCGCCGCGCCGCACGACTGCTTCGGCCTTGCGCTGCCGGTTAGAAGCTCTTAGGGTTGCCATCGTGAGCACGAACACGAGAGCTTATCCACACCTTGCGACCAATCCGCGCATCGCGGGCGGCGCGCCCATCATCAAAGGAACCCGCGTGACAGTACGCGCCATCGCGGGCTATTACCAACTTGGGATGAGCGTGGATGAGATCCTGCAAAGCCTCCCTCATTTGACCCGGTCGCAAGTGCATGCGGCGCTGGCTTTTTACTTCGATCACCAAACGGAAATCGATCGCGATCTCAGCCGCAATGCCGACCTCGATTTTTGGCGCGGGCAGGTCAAGCAACCGGCTTCGCTTGAAGCCGCATGAAGCTCCGGCTCTTCCTCGATGAAGGATGTCCATTCTGCGCTTGCCGGGGCGTTGCGCGAACGCGGGTACGAACGCCAGGCATACTGGCGAGGAGGGCCGATCGGGCTCGTCCGACAAACAGCAGCTTGAGTTTGCCAGGCGGGAGGGCAGGCGCCTGATGACATTCAACGTCGGCCATTTCGTGCAACTTCATAACTCCTGGCTGGAATCGGGGCATGAACACGCCGGTATTATTGTTTCAAAGCAGTTGCCAATTGGCGAATCGTTGCGCCGGCTTTTGGCCCTGTTGCAGCGCGAGACAGCGGCTTCAATGAGAGGGCAACTGCGGTTCCTTTGAGCGGAGTTGAGAGCCCGGGCTTCCGGAGCCGGGATCAACCGCCGAGACGCGAACCACGCGGAGAAAAGCCAGGCGAAAATCCAGTTGGCACGGGCCTGAGATTTTACAAAACCATGACAATTCGCCAGCGTGGGTTTCTTACACTTGTCCGCGATTTATGAAAACAACATTGCTCATCGCCAGCGTCTTTGTGGGCGCCGCCATTGCTATCGGCGCGCCCGAAGACGACCTCATCACCAATCTCCAGCGCGGCCTGTTCGAGGAGGAGGCCAACCACAACTACGATGCCGCCATCAAGGCCTACCAAGCGGTTGTGAACCAGCTCGACAAAAACCGCAAATTGGCCGTTACCGCCATCTTCCGCCTGGGTGAATGCTACCGCAAAGAGGGCCGGACCAACGAGGCCACCGCCTGTTACGAACGCATCCTGCACCAGTTCCCGGACCAGCCGGCCTACGTGAAACTGAGCCGGGACACCATGGCCTCGATGGGTCTGGCGCCCGCCAAGGCCGCGGCGCCGGGCACATCTGAAGCCGAAAACGTCGCGCGCATCCGGGCCATTATCAAAAACAGTCCCGACCTCATCAACGCCCCTCAGAGCAACGGCGAGACCTTGCTCGAAGCGGCTGCCGGCAAGGGCCAACTGGCCGTGGCGCGGCTGCTCCTCGACAACGGCGCCGCTGTCAACGGCATCAAACAGCCCGGCCTGACCCCGCTGCACTTCGCCGCGGCCAACGGGCACAAGACAATGGTGGACCTGCTGCTGAGCAAGGGGGCGAATCCAAACGCCCGGACGGCGAACGGCGCCACCCCGCTCGATTTAGCCGCCCTCAAGGGATATGAGGAGGTCGCGAAGAGCTTGGTGGCGGCGGGCGCTCAAGTCAACGCCAAGACCGGGCCGGCCCCGGAAGCGCAGGACCGCGCCGACCTCAAATACCACCTCGGCGGGGGCTATTTTTCAGGCCTTGGCTCCACGCCGCTCCACTTGGCCACAGCTTCAGGGAACGATGACCTTGTCCGGTTGCTCATTTCCAAATCCGCCGACGTTAACGCCCAGGATGTTAATGGTCGAACCGTGCTCAGTTATGCCGCTGAAGACCAGTATGCCGAGATCGTAAAGACATTGCTGGCGGCCAAGGCCGACCCCAATCTGGGCAGCCTTGATCTGCCCTTGGCCTTCGCCGCGTTCAATGGCGATACAAACATCACGGAGCTTCTCCTCCACGCCGGCGCAAACCCCAATCTTGCCTGCGGCGTTTATATCGGCTCAGGCAAATGGAACGGGAAGCACACCGCGTTAGATATTGCGGTGGGTCAAGGAAACGCCGACGTAGTGGAGGATCTCGTCCGTTTCAAGGCCGACCCAGATGGCGTCGATCAGTTCGACCACCCGCTGATCTACGATGCGCTCGCGAACCCACCCGTGTTGAGCGCACTCCTGAATGGCGGCGCGAACCCGAACCGTATCGCCCCTGGCAGTGTTGCCCCTGGCCTTGACCATGCCTCCGCGCTTCTGCAGGCCGCCAACATTGGCAAGAGTGACGCCGTCGCGCTGTTGCTGGCACACGGCGCTGACCCCAATGCGCCTGACAATGCTGGGGACGGCCCTCTCCATCTCGCCGCCGGAAACGATCATGCGCGGTCGGCTGAACTGCTGCTCAAAAACGGCGCCAACATCAACGCGCAGGACAATGGGGGCCTCACGCCCCTCGGCCAAGCGGTGGTTTACAAGCATGAGAACCTCGCACGGCTGCTCTTAAATCACAAAGCCGATCCCAACGTCCAGGCCAACGACGGCGAAACGCCGCTCCACGTCGCCGTGGAAAACAGGCTCGGCGGCATTGTCCGTTTGTTGCTTCAGAACCACGCCAATCCCAATATCCAGGACAATCGCGGCCAAACGCCTCTCCACGCGGCGGTCGAGCACCGCTTCGGCGAGATTGCCGTTATGCTGCTCCAGTACAAGGCCGATCCGAATGTGCAGGATGAAGACGGCCATACACCGCTTGATTTGGCCAAGGAAGCTGGGCAGGGAGGGCGACCGGGATTCGGCAGGCCTGGAGTGCCCGTAATGCCCGCGCGGCCGGGGCGTGTCTGGAACCCGGCCTTGGGTGCCTGGACCACCCCATCCCCGGAGCCGAAGGAATCCCGGCCTTCCACTCTCGTCCAACTTTTGCTCAAGCACGGGGCTATTGCGGACATGCCCCGGATGAACGTCATCGAGGTCCGGCGGGCTTCAAGCGGATACTCCCACGTGGTTTTCACTAAGACGACCAACAATTGGAACCACTTTACCCTGTTCGAGGCCATCGCGGCTCAATACGGACTGATCGCTAGCGCGCCGGAGCAGTCCCAATTTCCCAACCCCAACTACCGGAACCCTTACGTTAGTTATGGGTATCTTGTGTCATACCCAGGCGCCGCTCCCAACAATCCGCCGGACTTTCCAGATCTGGCTCACATCCACCTTCGCCGACCAACCCCCGACCTCAAGGGCTGGACGGACAAAATCGTAGATCTCGCCGCCGCCCTGGATTCCGGTTCCTGTTCAAACGACGTGCCGCTGAAATGGGGCGATGTGATCGACATTCCAGAAACCGACCACCCTGTCAACGCCGTTCGGCAGGGCCTGCCCGCGCCGGACGTTCAGGCCCTGTCCAAATGCCTGAGCCGGACGGTGACGCTCACCATCGGTGGCCAGCCTCACCCGATCGCTCTGACACCGCCCACGCCCCCGAAGCCTGGCTGGGCGCAGCCTGGCCCTGTGAGCTTCTGGCTCAAAGGCCATGTCCTGAGCTCGCCGTGGCTGCTCACCTCTTCGGACGTGTCGCGAGTCAAAATCACCCGAACCGGCCCGGCCACCGGCAAGAAAGAAAGATTCGTGGTGGACTGTTCCCAAGACAAACCGGCTCCGGGATTTTGGCTCCGGAACGGCGATGTCATCGAAGTCCCAGAAAAGCCATAACGCGCCACGACGCGAGCTTGGAGCACGGCCGGAGCTGGCGGCGAAGGAGTTTGCCATGCTTTGCCTGTTGACCGAGGCCCCCGGAGAGCCGGTGGTCTCAGGGCCAATGCCACTAACATTTCCTGGCTCCAACCGGCATCCTCTTTGTCCCGGAGGGACACTTGACAATAGCCCAACGTTTCAACGTTGGGTTAGATCGCCGAGGGGCAACGAGTCCCGAATGGGACGGCTGACGCAGTGGCGTCGGGGCTCTCCTGGCCCCTCAGCCGTCCCTCTCGGGACTTGTTTCGGTCCGCACCCCCACCCAACGTTGAAACGTTGGGCTATTCTCAGAAGTGCCTCCGGCACAGGGACATGCGCGCAGCTTGCTCGGCCGATGTCCGGTTCAAAAGTTAGTGGCATTGGCTCTCAGGGCCGCTGGCGCTTCGTGTGAGCGGCCTCGCGCGCGGTCCTCCAGCCCCAATACCGCCCGGCGAGCAGTCCGAGCAAGGTCCACTGCGCCAGGATCATGCCACAAGGAACCGCCAGCCCTCGGCCCAGACCACGGCTGGGAGGCAGGCGCACCACGGCCGACCAGACGTGGGCCAGCCAGAGAGCGGGCGCGTTCAGCATCTCGGCAAAATGCCGTCCTGACTCGGGAATGGAAATGTTCACAACGAGCGGCAAGGCCCGCGTCAGGCAGAAGAGCAGTCCCAAGGCAAATCCCATCAAGATGGGCAGCAGAGGGGCTTTGAATCTCTTCATTTGTGACATCGACCGCTGTTACCTACAGGCAACAACGTATAACCAGTTGCTATTTTTGGCGTCTAGATCAAGAGTGAAGAATAGAATTTATGGCGAATAACGGTACTAATCGCAGCAGGAAAGGCAGAGTCAAATGGGTTTTGCTCTTAGTCGTGGTGGTGTCGGCTCTTGCCGGCGGGGCCTGGTATTACCGGCGCGGTCACGACCAGGCGCCGCAGTACGAGACGGCGCCGGTGGAACGTCGGGACGTGATGCAGGTGGTGACGGCGACCGGGACCCTCAATCCGGTCACTAACATCCTGGTCGGTTGCCAGGTCTCGGGCCGGATTAGCAAGATCTACGTGGATTTCAATTCGACGGTCACCAACGGCCAACTGGTTGCGCAGATTGATCCGCGAACCTACCAGGCCCAGGTGGAGCAGGCCAAGGCCGATTTGGCCAGCGCCAAGGCCAACCTGGAGTTGCAGCAGGCCGAGGCCAAGCGCAGCGGGGAGTTGTACACGAATCGCCTCATTTCCGCCTCGGACTACGACACCGCCGTCGCCACCTACGACGAGGCCAAGGCCTCGGTGCAAATCAAGCAAGCCTCGCTGGACAACGCCAAAGCCAACCTGGGGTTCTGCGACATCCTTTCGCCGGTGGACGGCGTGGTGCTGTCCCGGAATATCGTGGTGGGCCAGACCGTCGCCGCCAGCTTCAGCTCGCCGACGCTGTTCGAAATCGCCAATAACCTGAAGCAGATGCAGATTGATGCCGACATCGATGAAGCCGACATCGGCGGAATCAGGGATGGCCAAAAAGTGGACTTCACGGTGGACGCCTACCCGAACCTCACCTTCCACGGGATTGTCTCGCAGGTGCGAAATGCCCCCACCAACTCCAACAACGTCGTCACCTACGACACGGTTATTGGCGTGACCAACTCGGACCTGAAGCTCAAGCCGGGCATGACGGCCAACGTGTCCATCGTCGTCGCTGATGAGAAGAACGTCCTGACAATTCCCAATTCGGCCTTGCGGCTGCCGCCGGAAATAACCGGGAGCACCCATGCACCCGGCCCGCAAAGGGCGCAGCGCTTTAGCGGCGGGAGAGGGTTTGGGGAAGGACAAAACAGCCGCCGCGGGGGGCGCGGAGGGGTCGGAAACGGGCCGCGCGCCGTTCCGGTCGTGTATATGCTGGCCGCGGCTGCCTCTGACCCGGGCGGCAAGCTCCAGCCCGTGAAGATCAAAACCGGTATCACCGACAACATCTACACCGTGGTCTTGTCAGGCTTGAAGCAAGGCGAAAAGGTGGTCACGGGGCTGCAGATTCCCGGTCTGAGTTCCAACCAGGGGACGCGAAACCCGTTTGCCTTTCACCGGCATTTTTAACCGCATGAGAATTATCGCCGCCCTCCGAATTGCCCTGCGCGCCCTGCGCCGGAACAAGATGCGCACGGTGTTGACCATGCTGGGCATGATTATTGGCGTGGGCGCGGTCATCGCCTCGGTCAGCATTACCAGCGGCGCCAAAGAACAGGTGGAAGCACAAATCGCCAGCCTGGGTGAAAACATGTTGCTCGTCTTCCCCGGCTCCTTCAGTGCCGGCGGCGCGCGGATGGGCTGGGGCAACTGGCACAGCTTGCGTCTCGCGGACGCGCTGGCCATTCAAAGCCAACTCCAGGGGGTAACCGCCGTCAGCCCGGAAAACAACACCCGCGCCCAGGTGGTTGCCGGCAACCAGAACTGGAACACGTTTGTGCGGGGGGAATCCCCGCAGTACCTCCAGATTCGGCAGTGGCCGCTGGCCGAGGGCGAGATGTTTGACGAGCGCCAGGTTCAAAGAGCCGCCAAGGTGTGCGTCATCGGGCAAACGGTGGCGCAACAGTTGTTTCCCAATGAAGATCCGCTTGGCAAAATGATCCGCATCCGCAATGTCCCCTGCCAAATCATCGGCATGCTAACGGCGAAGGGGCTCTCCCCCATGGGCCAGGATCAAGATGACCTGGCTATCGTTCCCTACACAACGGAATTGAAACGCATCCATCGGGAAGACTGGTTGGATGTCATCCTCGTGCAAGCGGTGTCCCAAGCGGCCATGCCCATCGTTCAGCAGGAAATCACCTCGCTGCTCCTTCAACGCCATCATCTGGATGCGAGCGGCGAGCGAGACTTTCTTGTGCGCAGCCAGGAGGATATTGCACAGATGGCTTCCGCCACCGCGCGAGTCATGGGGTGGCTTTTGGCCGGGGTCGCGGCCGTATCCTTGATTGTCGGTGGCATCGGCATCATGAACATCATGCTGGTCAGCGTGACGGAGCGCACGCGTGAAATCGGCATCCGCATGGCCGCCGGCGCGCGTGGGGCCGATATCCTGGTGCAATTCCTCATCGAAGCGGTGGTGTTGAGCCTCATCGGCGGGGCCGTTGGGATAGCATCGGGCACCGGCCTCTCTCATCTCCTGGCCGCCTTCACCCATTGGCCCACCCTTACGCCATTCTTGTGGATTGGCATCGCCTCGGTCTCCAGCGCCGTCATCGGCATCATCTCCGGCTTTTATCCCGCCTGGAAGGCCTCCAACCTGGACCCGATCGACGCCTTGCGGTATGAATGAAACTAACAGGTGTCGAGGTTGAGGCATCGCCGGAGTGCTTCTCGCATCCCCGGCGACAGTGGCCTTGGGCGTGATTGCCGGAAAACTCTGGACTGGCGCGAGTATTTAAGTTACGCAGGAAACATGAGCATGTTCAAAGTCAACGTTACCGTTGTAAATCCCAAGCGCGAAGAGCTGGTTACCGAGCCGATTGCCGCGCTGGTGGACAGCGGCTCGGAATTGACGTGGCTGCCTGGCGAACTGCTCAAAGGCATCGGCATCCAGCCGCGCCGCGAACGATTATTCACGATGGCCAATAACGAGGTTTTGAAACGGCCGGTTGGCTATGCGATTGTCCGCGCCGAAGGCTATGAGACGAATGACGAAGTCGTTTTCGCTACGCCGGGTGACATGATTCTTCTTGGCGTGCGAACGATTGAGGGTTTTGGCGTTTATGTGGATAACATCGGAAAGCGTTTCGTAGTCGCGCCAACCTTGGCCGTGTCAGCGCGTCTTGCCCGTCTTGCTTCGCGGCCTTGACTTATTCCGTGGCCAGGTTGTGCTGAACAACATTCACTGGTCTCCGGCGCATGAACACGTTCTCAAGAATGAAGGGCCGACCACCTTCCTGCCAGCGGGAGGGGATTTGTCCACCGCCCAGATCGTCGGGCGAAAAGGGCGCGACCTGACGACCATGTGGGCGGACAAGAACGCGGTTTGGGTTTGGTTCGCGGATAATCCCAACGGCACTGATGCTTACGAACTGGAGATTTCGCTTGGGCCCCGCGCTGGCCCTTAATGGAGGCTGCGAGGTTTGGTTGCGTAAGGGAGTTGGTCGGCGGGTTTGCCGACGAGGGTGTTTGCTATCCAGCGGTGGACAACGCTGGCGCGTTGGCGAATGGCCCCGAGCCTACACCGGGTTGCGCTCGGCCTTGAGGCGTTCGGCCAGGAAGGTCTTGAGCAGGCTCTGGTAGGGCACGTCCATCCGGTTGGCCACGGCCTTGAGTTCGTTGAGCATGGAGACCGGCAACCGCAAAGAAATGGTCGTAGTCGTCGGCTTCAGATTCGGGAAAACCACCTGCTGGGCCTTGGTGATGTCGAATTCGACATCGTCTTCCGGCTTCGTATCCGGGACGTAGAGCTGCTCTTTAGCTTTGTTGTGCATATACTTTCCGCTCTTTGCGGCTCATCGGCCGCGCGCTGATGACACGGATCTTATCGGCCCGGCGCGTGAAAATTACGGACAGCAGACGACCGGCGCTCGTGCGTCCCCAGGCGCACACGCGCGCCTCGGCTTGCGAGTGTTTCACGTCTGCCTGCACCAGCAACGGCCGTTGCGCAAAGACCCGCTCGGCTTCCTCCGGGGAAACGCCATGCTTGGTGGCACTCTTGGCCGAATTGCGCGCGTCCCACTCGAATCCGGTGAGTTCCTCCGGGTCGAACATCATCGCCGTCAACTTATATCATGCTCAGATACGGTCCAAGGGAAATCTGCTCCAGCAAACGCCAGCCTGGGGCGCATCTCAGAATCTGCGGTGAGGTCTTCATTATACACAACGACGGATTTGGCTGCGCACTTTTCAACAGAAGGGCGCAAAGATAGCGAAGACCCTCTGTTGCCTTCGTTGGCTTGTGTGAAGTCCATCGCAGGGTGTTAATGAGAGAGGAGGCGCCACACAAGATTGTGAGATGCGCACCCCGCTGGAGAGAAACGATTTTTCTGTTGACAGGGGGCTGCGATTGTGTATTATTACACTAATACAGTATGCAACTGCACTTGTCTCCGCACGATGGCCTGCCGATCTATCGCCAGATCGTTACCCAGGTCAAATACCTCGTCGCCGCCGGCCGGCTCGTCCCCGGCCAGGAGATGCCTCCCATCCGCGTCTTGGCCCAGCAACTGGTCATCAACCCCAACACCGTCGCCCGGGCCTACCTGGAACTTGAACAGTTGGGCCTGGTCACCAAGCGTCATGGGGCCGGGACTTACGTCTCGGATGGCGGCTCGCCGCTCAAGCGGGCGGAACGCTACCGGCTGCTGACCGGGCGAGTGGATGCGCTCTTGGCGGAGGCGCGGCACCTGGAGGTGGACCTGGAGGAGTTGGTGCAGTTGATGCGTCAGCGTTTCAAATCCATGCAACCGGAGGAGCATTCATGAACCTATCGTTTGAGAGCGAGCCTAGGCCTGTCATTTCTATCAGTGGCGTTTCGCGCCGGTTTGGCGCCAAACAGGCGCTGGACAATGTGTCGCTGGAGGTCACTGGCGGCCAGGTCCTGGGCCTGGTGGGGGCCAACGGCGCCGGCAAGACCACCCTGGTCAAGCATATCCTGGGCCTGCTCAAACCGGCCACGGGAAAGGTGCGCGTCTTCGGCCTGAACCCGGTGACTGAGCCGCGCGGCGTGCTCTGGCGCATCGGTTTCTTATCCGAGGACCGCGACCTGCCGATGTGGATGCGGGTGGAGGAATTGCTGCGCTATTCCAGCGCGTTTTATCCGAAGTGGGATGCCGATTACGCCGAGGCTCTGCGGGAGCAGTTCCAACTGGAGCGGTCGGCTCGCCTGCGGCATCTCTCCCGCGGCGAACTGGCCAAGGCCGGCCTGCTAGTGGCGCTGGCGCATCGGCCCGAATTGCTTGTGCTGGACGAGCCGAGCTCGGGGCTGGACCCGCTGGTGCGGCGGGAGATGCTGGAGGCCATTGTCCGGACCGTTGCGGAAGAGGGGCGCACAGTGTTTTTTTCGTCGCACCTGCTGGATGAAATCGAACGCGTCTCGGATCGGGTGGCAATGATGGACCGCGGGCGGTTGGTGCTTTGCGGGCCGCTGACCGAGATATTGGAATCGCATCACCGGTTGACGCTGCGCTTTGCCCGACCGCCAAGCCAGCCGCCGGCGTTTGCCGGCGCGTTGAGTGTGAAGGGGCAGGGCCTGGAGTGGACCGTGCTTTGCAACGGGGCACTCTCCGAGGTCTCGGTCGCGGCAAAGAAGCTCGGGGCTGAAATCGTGGCAGAGGAGGGCGCCTCGTTAGATGAGATCTTTCTGGCGCGTGTCGGACGCAGCGCAACGGTGGAAGAAGCCACGGAGGAAAAGAAATGAAATCGCCTACAACCGCGCTCATCTGGGAACTCTGGCGGAAGAACTGGTGGGGATTCGCCCTGCTGGCAGCCCTGCTTGCCGCCTGCGCCGCCGTCACTTGGCACACGGCGCGCCTCCAGCAACAGGCGGACCCGAGGAACGTGCCAGCCGAGAGCGGCCGGCTTGAAGGCCGGCAAATGTTTCGGAGAGTAGCCGGAAGCGCGGTCATTCCGGTGGTTGGGATCAAATTGGACGGCCTACTAACGCCTCGGGGCGCCACGCGGGGAACCTCCTCAAGCGTGGTTTACCAGGGGGCTTTGTCGCCTCAAGATGTGGTTTCCTGGACCGCGAGTCCGGGTCAGCCGCGCCGATTACGCCTCAGCCTCAACAAGAAAGCAATATTCGAAGGGAACATGGTGGGGTGGGTGACGCTTTCCTGGTCTGTGGTGCATGGCGCCCATCAAGTGATGGGGGCCGGGATGCGATTGATTGGCGAGCAACAAACCGCTGCCTTAGAGCTGGCAATAGCGAAGGCTGTAGCCTGGCGCTCCGCTGGCCTGGAGTGGAGCACGGTTTTGTTCGGATTCTCCATCCTGGTAGTGTTCGCGATTTTCGGCTGCTCGGAGGCCCATCAGCGGATTGGGTTCACGGGCATTCCGCCGCGCCAGTTCACGCTGCCGGTGCGGACCGTGATGCTCATTCTCTGGCCGAGCCTGTTAGGGAGCGCGACCGCCATCGTCCTTTCGCTCGCCTGGTGGAGACTCGTTTTTGGCCCGTTATTGGCGGCGGCAGACAGTGGATTGTCGGGGCTCTATTTGGCGGGGCTGCTGGCCGCGGGTCTCGCCATTTTTCAGATGTTGGTTTGGGGCTTGCCCTCGTTTCCGAAGACGCGCGTGTTTCTGGTGACGGTTCTGGTCCTGGGGCTGGTGGCGCTGGCGGCGATACCGCCCTGGATGCAACGCGTCAGGAGCAGTTCGTGGCCGGGGGCCTGGGCTAGCTACAACGTCATGCAGTATTACGTGCATGCCGCGGTCCGCGCCAGGAGCAGTTCGTGGCCGGGTGTCTGGGCTGAATTGCGGCCGAAGTTACCCGCCGCCTTTGCGGCGGCCTGGGTGGCCGGGCTTGCCGGGGCCTGGCTCGGGGTGCGGCTGGAACGAAGAGGGGCTTGGGCCGGGTGGCAACGCTCGGCGCGCCTGGCCAATTTTCTCCGCGCCTGGACCCCGCGCACGCTCGACTTCGGCTCGCCCCTCCATGCGCAGTTTTGGATCGAGTGGCGCCGGAACTGCCGGGTGCCGCTGCTGGTGTGGACGTTGGTGGTGTGGGTTGTCTTGGGAGCGAGTTGGATGAAAGGCGGCTTGAGAGGTCAGTTCCTCCTTTCTGACGTGAGCGACGCGCTGGGGCTGCTGACGGGGTTGGGCCTGCTCGGCAGTATGGCGGTCATCGGTCTGATCCTGGCGCGGGACCCCAGTTCGAGACGCCTGGCCCTCTCTTCGTTCACGGCCACGCGTCCGGTCCGCACCGGGGACCTGCTGGCGGCGAAGCTGCTGGCGGGCATCCTGACCTGGTTTCTGGCTGTAGCCATCCTGGCGGTCAGTGCAACGATCGCAATCATGTTCGCCGGCAAACCTGGGGGAGTTCGGGACACCTTGACGCTCCTGATTCTAGCCGTCCTCTCGCTGAACATCTTTGTGGGCATCCTGCCGCTGAGCCTTTCCGGCCGAATTCCGGGTCTGCCGTGGTCATTGCTGCCCCTGTTGCTGCTTTACGGAGGTTTGGGCGAGGTGGTGAATTGGGCTGACCGGCATCAGTTGATGGCCCCGCTTGCTACGCTCCTCATGCTCGCCGTTGTGCTAAAGCTGTGGTTGGCATCCATCGGATTCAGGCGCGCCATCGGGTTGCGGCTGGTCGGCTTTGGGTTGGTGGGGGCCTACGCCGCTTTTTGGCTGATGAGCACTCTGCTTCTGCTGGCCATCGTGGCGGCGGCCGGCATCCGAGGGCCATTACCGGCCTTCCTGGAGCCATCGCTTCTGGCTGCCGTGCTTGCAATACCACTGGCCCGCATCGCGTTTTCGCCTCTGGCGCTGGCCGGAAACCGGCACCGCTAGAACTCTGGCGCTTCTGCTAATTTTTTAGCATTTTTCTGTTGACTTGGCCGCGCGACGTGCTAAAAACTTAGCACGATAATGAACTTGGAACTGCACTTAAGCCGGCGGGAACGCCAGATCATGGATGTCCTGCATGCCAAAACCTCCGCCACTGCCGCCGAAGTTCGCGCGGCGCTTCCCGACCCGCCAAGTTATTCCGCCGTCCGCGCCCTGCTGCGTATTCTGGAGGACAAGGGCCACGTCAAGCACCGCCGCCAGGACGCGCGTTATGTTTATATGCCGCGCGCGTCGCGCGAGGTCGCCAGCCGCTCGGCCTTAAGGCGCGTGGTGGCCACTTTTTTTCAAGGTTCGGTCAGGCAGGCCATGGCGGCGTTGCTGGAAAATGGCGACGCGGAACTCTCCGAGGCCGACGTGGACGAGTTGCAGCGAATCATTCAAAAAGCCAGAAAGGAAGGCCGTTGATATGGATATGTTATGGCAAGCCGTTTTGAATCACCTGAACTCGCACCCGCTGGCGCTATTCCTGGATGCTTTGATCAAGAGCCTTATCATGCTGGCCCTGGCGGGCGGCCTATGCCTGGCCTGGAGACGCGCCTCCGCCGCGACCCGGCATTTGATTTGGTTTCTGGCGGTAGCCAGCCTGCCGTTCTTGCCAGTTCTCGGTACTCTGCAGCCGTCGCGGCACAGGTCTTTGTGGTCGGTGTCAACAAGCGAGACCCCCGGCAATGAAGTCTCGCTGACCTTGGCACTTGCCCCCTCCGGCAGGACGGCAGCTCCCGTAGCCAAGGCGGCGCCCGTTCATGCTGATGCCCCGGGGGTGAGTGGCAATCAACCCGGCGCAACTCCATTATTCATCACCAGGTTCAGCGACAACTGGTTGCCTTTGGGGGTCGCCGTGTGGGGCTGTGGAGTGGTGCTGGGCTTGGCCGGTCTGATCCTCGGCCAATTTCAATTGAGGAAGCTGTCCAAAGCGGCGCGCCCGTTGACGGGCGAAGACTGGGCGCGCCTGCTGAGGGAAGCCTGCGCGGCGCTCCGTCTCCGCCGCCGGGTGCTTTTGCTCCAAGCCTCCGGCAGCATCATGCCATTGACCTGGGGATGGGTGCGACCCGTCGTGTTGCTGCCGTCAGAGGCAGGCCAGTGGCCGGAGGAGCGGAGGCGGATTGTGCTGCTGCACGAGCTGGCGCACATCAAACGCTGGGACTGCCTCACGCAACTGGTCGCGCGGACGGTCCGCGCGTTTTACTGGTTCAATCCGCTGGTCTGGTTGGCGGAGCGGCGGATGTGCGTTGAACGCGAGCGGGCTTGCGATGATTTGGTTCTGTCCGGCGGCTGCCGGGCCTCCGATTACGCGAGCCACCTGGTGGACATCGCCCAGAGCTTCCGCCGCGTGCCGCGCGTGGCGGCGATTGCAATGGCCCGCTCCTCCGGCTTGGCGCGGCGAATTGCGGCCATCGTGGACGGCTCCAGGAATCGTCGGTTGCGCCTGGCGACGGGCGTGGTCATTTTGCTCGCGACCGGCGGAGTAGCCATCGGTCTGGCCGCAACCGGAGCAGGCATTGCCACTATCACCACGAGCAACGCCAGCCGATTGCGCCAGCAACAGATTGCCCGCCTCAAGGTCTTTTCCGCAGCCAAAGAAAAGCAGGCGGAAACCCTGGCGGCAGCCGCCGGAGAAGAGATTCCGCCGCGATTTCAGCGTTTTTTTGACGCGGCAAAGCAAGGCAACTGGCGGACGGTCACCAACATGTACGCGAGCTTCAAGAAGCACGCCCTTTGGCGGTACCTTCGAACCGGTTGTTGGGAGCCAGCCCTGGAGATCTGCCTGGCATACGATCCCGTCATAAATTGCGCTCCAACGTACACCCAGCTTGCGGCTGACGACATCATCCATTCCATCCCACCCGGGAGCATTTACTTTGGCGGCACCGACGCGGGCCGGGCACTGCCGACGGCATTCTGCAAATCGCAGATTAAAGCCGACCCGTTCTACACGATCACGCAAAACGCCTTGGCTGACCCAACCTACCAAGAGTACTTGCGGGACACGTACGGCGAACGCTCCATCTTGCTCCGTCAATTCATTCACGCAAGACGTTCCGACCCCGAGCTTCAGGTCCTGGATCCGGAAATGCACACGGCTAGGCTCACAATGGATTCCCTCGGTGGTGCCGGCTCGGACGACCCCGCGTTCAAGGCTGCGCAAGAAGGGGCCAACAAGTTGGATCAGAGAATATCCGACATCACCCAGGGCATTTGGTCGGGTTTAGAAGCGCAGACGAATGCGACGGAGAGAGACCCTGCAAAAAGGTACATTTATATCCCCACTAGACAAGACTCTGACCGATGCCTCCAAGATTACATCAAGGACGCGCGCGTGCGGCTGCGCACTCATCAACTCAAGCCCGGAGAACACGTCGTCGAGGAATCACAAGGGCGGGTCCGGGTCAGCGGCCCCACGCCCATCAAGGAAATCAACGGCTTGCTGGCCAAAATCATTTTCGATAAGAATCCAGACCGCCAGTTCTACATCGAAGAGAGCTTTCCGATCGACTGGATGTATCCGTATCTCGAACCGCACGGATTGATTTTCAAAATCAACCGCCAGCCGCTGGCGCAGTTGCCGCCAGCCGTTGTTGAACGGGACCACAATTATTGGCAGGGACTGGTCAAAGGGATGATTGGCGATTGGCTCACCGAGAAAACGTCGCTCAGAGACATCACCCTGTTCGCCCTGAACGTGTTTCGCCTCCACGACCTCGACGCTTTCAAAGGCGACCCGCAATTTGTCCAGAACGATTACGCGTGCAAACTCTTCTCCAAGGAGCGCGTCAACATTGCCGGCCTTTACGTCTGGCGCATGCATCATTCTGCCGATGAAGAAGAGGCGGAACGGATGGCGCAAGAAGCGGACTTTGCCTATCGCCAGGCACTTGCACTGTGTCCCTATTCGCTGGAAGCGGCAAAGGGTTATACGGCCTTTTTGAAAAGTGTGAACCGCCCGGCTGACGCGGCGTTGGTATCGGACATCGCCGCCCAATTTCCGTCGGCTCCAAACACTGCGAGCGCGAAGTCTGATCAGCCGGCGACGGAGGCCCCAAACGCGCCCGTCTTCGCAATGCGGCTGGTCCAAAAAGGCCCGTCCGCTGCCGCGGAGCGGATGACGTACGCTACGACGAATCAGACTACGGGCCGGATCCGCTCGGAGACGCTTTATGTTCAAAAAACGGTGCTGCTGGATCAAACCGCCGTCGAGTCAGCCACGGTGGTGACGAATCGGCTCGGGGGCCTTGAGATCGACTTAGCGTTTACCGATTCGGGCCGAAAGCGATTTGCCAACGTGACTCGTCAAAACGTCGGCCGACGTCTGGCGATAATCGTTGACGGCCAAATCCTGTCGGCGCCCATTATCCAGTCGAAGATTACGAACGGAAAGGCATCGATCGTCGGCGCCTTCACCGATCAGGAAGCGCATACGTTGGCGCGGAAGATCGACGAAGCCGTTGCGGCCCGGAAGATCAACGAAGCCCTCGAACATTGAGAATCGAACCCTTGAATCTTGGAGTGTCATGCGGGACGCCCTCAACTTTACCCACAGAATTTTGTGCTAAACAAATCAGCCGGGCCACGAGATTGTGGGAACATGTTGGAGGCGGTACGAACTTGCGGACGCTCGGTGAGCCGGCGTGTGCTGGTGCATTTGAGCGCCTGTTTCTACAAGGCCGCCGGCCCCGATGGGCCTGTGGAACCGTCCCGGGAACAAATCGCCCGGCTCCCGTTAGGGCGCTGGTGGAAACCGCA
Organism: bacterium; assembly: GCA_021784555.1. Taxonomy (GTDB): domain Bacteria; phylum Verrucomicrobiota; class Verrucomicrobiia; order Limisphaerales; family UBA8199; genus JAJYHY01. The sequence goes on along the minus strand of JAJYHY010000026.1, from coordinate 15,160 downwards.
ATTACAAACACCTTCCAGTTCCGTAGGAACGGCCTCTTTGTAGAAACCGCGCCCACAACACCCTTCCTGGCCCCGTCAGGGGCGGCATCTCCCCGCACCACAAAGATGCCGGCCCTCACGGGCCTGATATGCGCTGGGCGGGCCTTTCTACAAAGATGCCGGCCCTCACGGGCCTCACGCGCCTCTGTCCGACGCTATGCGATAAGTCAGTACTTGCGGGAAAGTTGAGGCTGGACGCCCACCCACAAGTCGCTCCTCCTAAGAGCCGCTATCGGAATTAACCACAGAGAACACAGAGAACGCAGAGAACATAAAGAATTCAGGGGTTTCTTTGTGTTCTCTGTGTTCTTTGCGGTTAACCGCTTAATCCTGATAGCCGCTCTAAGGCAATGCGGCGGAGCAATAAGCATCGGGCGGATGAAGAAGTTGCCAGGGGATGAGTTTTCGGGAAGATTTGTTTTATGAGCGCAAGGGATATCATCAACGAATTGCCACGACTCAGCGAGGTGGACCGGCGAGCCATTCGCGGAAAACTGCTTGAAATCGGCAGAGACCCAGATGTGGCACTCTGCGACCAGTCCGCCCTGGAAGGAGCACAACTGCTTGATCGGATGGAGGAGGAAGATGCACGGCATCCGTCCCGGTGAGGTGTGGCAGGTTGATTTCGGCCTTGGCGCCAGGGTGCGTCGCCTACGGCTCTTCGAGGATCCGGTACTCGCCGGGGCGCATGGTTTCAGCGGCCTGCCGGATAAGTGGCCAATGCCGCTCCAGGGTTGGGCTGTCACCGGACTTTAGCTCCGGCCATCCTCCGCCGCAAGGACGCCCACCGCTTACACGTTTGGAAAAATGAGCGGAATCCGCAGACGTTGCTTCCGCCGGTAAACGAGAAAGTCCCCATCACACGTGCAAACCTTCGAGCCATCGTTCAGTTCAGAAAGCTTGACGAGGCAGGCGTCCGCCAGGTCCATCTGTTGGTCAGCATACTTTTCCATCAGGTTCTGGAGGTCTTCCAGGTGGTCAGCCATTTGAAAATCGACGCGCACCGCCCCGCGGCGCAGCCAATCCCAGAGCAGGGTCAGGTTACCGCCCTCCTTCTGGACTCGATAGAAGACTTCGGTCAGCACGGGCTCGCAAGTCCACAGCGGGGGCGCGATTTGTCCGAACACCTCCTTGCTCCAGGCGTGGTATTTGTCAGCTCGGTTGCAGTAGGCAATAAGAGGGCCGGTGTCCACCAGCGTTTTAGTCATCGAAGCCCTCCTTCAGGGAACTCCCCGCGGAGCCGGCGTAATGGCCGCAGCCGCCTTGCATGAGGTCGTGACAGGTTTGGCTGGCCCCATCCAGGGCGCGCTCGATCAGGCCTCGTACCAGGCTGGACTTCTTCTGATTCAGCTTCCTGGCACGAACTGTAAGGCGGTTGTTGAGCTGAGGCGGCAGTTTTATTGTTAGCGTATCCATGACTCAAGAGTAGTCCCTCGATGTCGGCGAAGCAATACAATTCATGAGTCTCTCCATTACTTTGTCCGTAATGGGTCTATCCCGCCACAATGCCTCAAATCGGCTGGATCGCGCCGGTTATGGCTCTCCGGTGGAAAACTGCCCTCCGCCAAGAGAGAAGCCCACTCGCTACTTTGCTTCGAAGCTCACGCTGGCGGGAGCCAGCCCGGGCGAGGTCGCCGTAAGGTGGAACTCCCCGGAATGAGTTCCTGCCTGGATGACGGTGATGCAGTGGCCATGGAAGGCGTTGCGCTGATCGGCCTTGTCGGGGTCGTGATCGGCCGGATTGCCGTTTCCAACGCCCAGGAGCCGCCCGCCGCCAGCCAAGTGAAAGTGAACCCGGTTGCTGGCGCCGGGAACCACGCGGCCCTGGGCGTCCAGGATCGAGACTGGAACCACGACGGTGTCCTCCGCGCCGGCCCGGAGGGTTGTCCGGTCGGGGGACAGAACAATGCGGACCGGCGCCCCGGCGGTCTGCACCACGTCCGTGGCCACGAGCTTGCCATCGGTATAGGCACGGGCCATCAATTGACCGGGCTGGTAAGGGACTTCCCATTCCACGTGGCTGTCATGCGGCATCTCGCGGGCGCCGAGGCTCTGGCCGTTGAGGAATAGCTCCACCCGGCGGGCATTGCTGAAAGCGAGCACGCGGATGTCTTTGCCTTGCTTGCCCGGCCAGTTCCAGGAATCGGGCATGAGATGCACCATCGGTTTGTCGGACCAGCAGGATTCCAGGTAATAATACTTGTCCTTCGGGAAGCCGCACGAGTCCATCAGGCCGGTGTTGTTGCTGACATCAGGCCAGCCGTAGGGGTTGGGTTCGCCCTTGTAGTCGAACCCCGTCCAGGTGAATGAACCGGCCATGAACGGACGGTTGACCACTGGCAACCAGCGCTTCTCGGATAGGTTGTAGCAACTGCACATGCCCGTCGCCCGGTCGTTAACATATTCGCCGCGCGTGGTTTTTTGGTTGGCATCCTCGCTGCCGAACATCGGCTTGTCCGGATGACGGCGGTGGATCCGATCAAAAGACCCGTAGTTGTAGTTGACGCCGATGATGTCCTCCACGTCGGCGATGCCGTGGCCGAGAAAGATCCGCACGCCACCTCGGCCATTCATCGCCGAGGTGATGGGACGAGTGCGGTCGTAAGCGCGCACCACCTTCGCCATGGCCGAGAAAATGCGCGCCCCTTCGGGCGTCCCTTGCAGGCCCTCCTCATTGCACATCGACCACATGATGATGCTGGGATGATTGCGGTCGCGCCGAATCATCGTCGCCAGGTCGGAGAGGTCCGTATAGCCGGTCCCCCGCGGGGTCTTGGGCAGATAGGTATCACCCAAATGCCGGTTCTCGTCCATGACCATCATTCCGAGCCGGTCACAGGCGTCCAATACAGCCACATTGGGCGGGTTGTGCGCCGTCCGCCAGGCGTTGCAACCCATCTTTTTCAGTTGCTCGACCCGCCAGGTCTCCAGGCTGTCGGGGACGGCAATCCCCACACCGGCAAAGTCCTGGTGGTTGGCTGTGCCGCGGATTTCCACGCGACGGCCGTTGAGGAAGAAGCCCTTGTTGGCATCGTAGCGGATCGTCCGGATGCCAAAGGTCGTCGTGGTGGCGTCCACCGCGTCGCCGTTTTCGAGAATGGTGGTGCGGAGGCGGTAAAGCCGGGGGGTCTGGGGCGACCAAAGTTGCGGACGTTGAACGACGGTATTTTGAGAGAATTCGACCTCGGCGCCAGGGCCTACGCCTTGCGCCGATTTGACCGTCTTGAGCACACTGCCGTCCGGCCCCACGATCTCGGATACCACCTCGCAGTTGGCCGGAGCAGCTCCGTCGTTTTTCACCATGGTTTGGATGGTCAAATCAGCCTCGGCGTCCGCGCCTTCATTGCCGTTCGGCACTTCGGAAATCACATAAGTCCCCCAATGCGCGACGTGCAGGGGCGCCAGGGCGCAGAAATGGACGTGCCGGTAAATCCCCCCGCCCTCGTACCACCAACCCTCGAAGCGCCGTGGGTCCACCCGCACCGTGATGACGTTTTGGCCCCCGCAGCGCGCCACCTTCGTGATGTCATAACGGAACGGAGTGTAGCCGCTGCGGTGCCTGCCCATGAAACGCCCATTCACCCACACCTCGCTGTCGCGGAAGACACCGTCAAAGTCGAGTTGCAGGATTCTGCCCCGGTCGGATTCGGGAATGACGAAGTGCTTCCGATACCAGCCGACGCGGTAGCGCAGATAGCCATGGTTCCGGGAATTGGTCGGGCTATAGGTTCCGTCCAGCACGTAGTCGTGCGGCACATCCACCCGCCGCCACCGGCGGTCATCATAGCTGGGGGCGATGACCTCATTGCTGGAGGACAAATCGCCGAGATGAAACATCCAATTGGCATCGAGCAGCGTTGATGACCGCAAGACCGCCCAGCTTCTTGCCGGTTCGACCGCGCCGGCCTGCGCTCCGCGTGCCCAGCAGAGGCCGCCGATTGTAACCGCCAACAGGATTGCGCTCGAGCGCCCGAAAACAGAGTCATTCTTGCCACACATATTTGCTGGTCCAGGAGAATGGCGAGAAGGTGTTCGGACCGCAAGGATACTCTTGGCGACGAGACCCTCGAAACCCTTGACTCCGCTAATTGTTTAACATAGGCTGTTAGCACTATGACAAGCAAACGGGTTACTGGCCGACAACTGAGACATGGCACCCCAGAGGAAGACCTTTCCCCGGGGCAATCCATAGTGGTTGAAAAGCGCGGTGGCAAACGCTTCGAACTGACCCGAATTGACGCCGGCCGCGTTAGCTTCAACGAGCAGATGGACCGGGTTTTCCACGAAATCCCGCCGGAGGGAAAGCGGGTCAAGACGAACCTGGCTCGCATCCTGTTGGAGGAACGCGAATGATTGTCTATTGCGACACCAGTTGGCTGTTGAGCTATCTGAATGAAGATGACGAGAATCATGCCGCCGCCCGCACTGCCGCTGGAAAACTGGCTGGGCACGATTTCGTGGTCTGCGAGGTCCACCTGCTGGAGCTGCCCGCGGCTATAAGGGCGGCGACGCATCGCGATCAGGACCCTGTGCCCGAACACATCGCTCGTCGAGTGATTAACCGTTTTGACCGCGCAGTGACGGGGAGAATCCTGCTCCGAAAAGAGTTGGACATGAAGGAGTCCGTGGCCATGGCCCGTTCACTGGGGGAAACACACGGCTGGACGGAGAGACACACCACGTTCGACCTCTGGCACTTGGCAGCAGCTTGGTCCCTCTCCGCGGGGACCTTTCTGACCTTTGATCAACGCCAAGGCAAAATCGCCACACTCATGGGTTTGAGCCCGAAACAGCCATAGAATGGCGAGGTTAGGCATCACCGACGTCATGATTGCGTTTGAGGTTTATGTCAATGGACAGAAGCGGTGCATTGCTGGCATCGGCAACCTGGGAGTGTTGAGCAGCATCCTGTGGTGGCGAGGCCAACATGGACCGCGTCGAGCATTGCTCGCTTCTGCACCTAGTCCGGGTTGAACCGCTGCGGCATGGGAAAATCACCTGACAACCTCTACGACATTCAGACCCGTGCCGCTGGACCCCAGGGCCGGCTTCCGGTTACGGAAGAGATGCTCCTGACGCGGCCTAGCGGGGACATCTTCGGCCTGACCCAGAACGCGGGCATGGGTTGGGACCCCGCCCGGCTCTCTGGCAAGCAATTCTTAATTCTGAGCACGCTCGGCGGACTGCGCGACGCGGACGGCTCTCCTCGCGCGCTGGGTTACCACACCGGCCATTGGGAGGTTGGGCTGTTGGTGGAAGCGGCCGCCGCCGAGTTACGTTCCAGCGGCGCCATTCCGTTCGCCGGGTTCTGTTCGGACCCATGCGACGGTCGCACTCAAGGCACGCCCGGCATGTTCGACAGCCTGCCTTACCGCAACGATGCCGCGATCGTTTTTCGCCGGCTGATCCGCTCTTTGCCAACGCGGCATGGCGTGCTGGGTGTGGCCACGTGCGACAAGGGCTTGCCGGCCATGATGATGGCGCTGGCGGCGATGCGCGATTTGCCGTGTGTTCTAGTGCCCGGCGGTGTGACGCTGCCGCCGGAACAAGGCGAGGATGCCGGCAAGGTACAGACCCTGGGCGCCCGCTTTGCCCATGGATTGCTGTCCCTGCCCGAGGCGGCAGAGCTTGGCTGCCGCGCCTGCGCAAGCCCCGGCGGAGGTTGCCAGTTCCTGGGCACCGCTGCCAGTTCACAGGTCGTCGCCGAGGCCCTGGGTTTGTGCGCGATGCATACGGCTCTGGTGCCATCGGGCCAACCCGTTTGGCGCGATGGGGCGCGGCGCTCGGCGCGAGCGTTGATGGGCCTGGAAGCAAAGGGCATAACGACGCGCCACATTCTCACCGAGGCCAGCCTGAGCAACGCCATGGCGGTTCACGCCGCGGTTGGCGGCTCAACGAACCTGCTTTTACATCTCCCGGCGGTTGCCCACGCGGCGGGGCTGCGCCGGCCGAACGTGCAGGACTGGATCGATGTCAACCGGCGGGTCAGCCGGTTTGTCGATGTGCTTCCCAACGGCCCCGCGAATCATCCCACTGTGCGGCTTTTCCTGGCCGGAGGCGTGCCAGAAGTGATGTTGCACCTGCGCGAGTTGGGCGCGCTTCAACTCGAGGCTCTCACGGTCAGCGGGGAGACGGTGGGCGAGATGCTGACAGCCTGGGAAAAGAGCGAGCGGCGCTTGAGGTTTCGGGAGCTTTTGCGGCGTCTGGATGGCGTGGACCCCAATGACGTGATCCTCCCGCCGTCTAAAGCGCGCGCCCTTGGCTTTGGCAGCACCGTTGTCTTCCCGCGCGGCAATCTCGCCCCGGAAGGCGCGGTTATCAAAAGTACCGCCATTGATCCGACCGTCCTGGGCGAGGATAAAATCTTTCGGCACGACGGCCCGGCCCGCGTGTTCGTGCGTGAAACCGACGCCATCGCCGCTATCAAGGAGGGCCGCACCCGGGCCGGCGACGTGCTGGTCCTGGCCGGGCGCGGCCCGATGGGCAGTGGAATGGAAGAGACCTATCAGATCACTTCCGCTTTGAAGCATTTGCCCTTTGGGAAACATGTGTCGGTCATCACCGATGCGCGGTTCTCCGGAGTTTCGACCGGCGCTTGCATTGGCCACGTGAGTCCCGAGGCGCTGGCGGGTGGGCCGATCGGCAAGCTGCGCGATGGTGACCGGATTCGCATCGTAATCGACCCTGGACGCTTGGAGGGGACGGTGGACTTCGTGGGTGAAGGGGCATCAACTTTCTCGACCGAAAAGGGTGCGGCTCGGCTTGCGGCGCGCGCTCCCCACCCGGATTTAGCTCCCGACCCGGGATTGCCGGCGGACACCCGGCTTTGGGCCGCGTTACAGCAAGCCGGAGGCGGCGTGTGGGGCGGATGCGTGTACGATCCCGATGCCATCATTGGGCGTCTCGCCGCGGCGGATTCGTCACACATTTGTCACCAAGGCCCGGCTTGACCGCGGAGACTAAAATTAGTTTCCTTTTCCCGGCGTGTCATGAGTTTGGAAGAGCCTTCTTTGGATAATCTGCGAATCCAGCGCCGGGCCGGGCGGGAACCTCGGCTGTGGCCCGTGCTCGCCGGAATCGCGGTTGTGGTTGTGCTGGGCGCGGCGTTTTGGTGGCGCTCGCGCTCCGAGGGCGTCGAGGTGCGCACGGCGGTGGCACGGGAGGCCGGCAGCGACACGGAGCGGACGGTGTTGAACGCTTCCGGGTATGTGACCGCACGACGGCAGGCGACGGTTTCGTCCAAGGTCACTGGCAAAGTCACCGAGGTGCTTTTTGAGGAAGGCCTGAAGGTCAAGGAAGGCCAGGTCCTGGCGCGGTTGGACGACTCGAACGTCAAGACCAGCCTGGAGGTGGCGCAGGCCCAGTGGGCATCAGCCAAAGCCGCGTTGGCGGAGACCGAGGCGCAGCTCACCAACGCCAGCCTCGAGCTGCGGCGAACGACGGAATTGGCCCGCCAGCGCATCGCTTCGGCTTCGGACCTGGACCTGGCGGAGGCCAACGCCAGAGCATTGCAGGCGCATCTGGCGTGGGAGAAACTCCAGGCCGTAGTTGCCAAGCGCCAGGTGGCACTGTGGCAACAGCAAATGGACGACATGATCATCCGCGCGCCGTTTGACGGCGTGATTACCACCAAGGATGCCCAGCCGGGGGAAATGATCTCGCCGGTTTCGGCCGGGGGCGGTTACACCCGCACCGGTATCGGCACCATCGTGGACATGAATTCGCTGGAAATCGAGATTGACGTGAACGAGAGCTATATCAACCGGGTTGAGCCGGGCCAAGCCGTCGAGGCCACGCTTGACGCGTATCCAGATTGGAAGATCCCGTGCAAGGTGATAGCCATCATCCCGACCGCCGACCGGCAGAAGTCCACGGTCAAGGTGCGGGTTGGCTTTGACAAGCTGGACCCGCGCATCCTGCCGGAGATGTCGGTGAAAGTGGCGTTCCAAGAGGCAGGTCAGAGCGTGGCGCGCCGCGCGGTCTTGATTCCGAACGACGCCGTCCGGAGTCAAGACGGGCAGGACGTGGTGTTTGTCGTGCGGAATGGCCGGGCTGAGCGCCGCGCCGTCACGGTCAGCGGCACTCAGGGCGGTGATGCCCTGCTCAGCGCGGGGGTGGCCGCCGGCGAACAGGCAATTATCCAGCCGCCGGCCGGGTTGGCCGACGGCGCGGTGGTGAAGGAGAGAAAACCATGAATGAGAATCCCCTGGGCGTCGGGGTCAGTCCTACACCTTTTTCCGCCACTTCCCATTCCTTCACTGCGGAAAAAGTGAGGACTGACCCCGCGCCCGCGAAACAACGATGAATGCGAATCCATCCAGCAACGGGGCCCTGGTGCAAGTTGAGGGCGTGGAGAAGGTCTTCCACCGCGGGGCGGAGGACATTCACGTGCTGGCGGACCTGCATCTGCGGGTGCCGGCGGGCGAGTTTCTGGCGCTAATGGGACCGTCGGGTTCGGGCAAGACGACGCTCTTGAACCTGATTGGCGGCCTTGACCGCCCGAGCAAAGGCGCGGTCCTGGTTGCGGGTGAGCGGCTCGATCAACTCTCCGACCGAAGGCTGGCCGCCTGGCGCGCCCGGCACATTGGCTTTGTCTTCCAGCTTTACAACCTGATGCCGGTGCTGACGGCGGAACGGAACGTGGAACTGCCGCTATTGCTCACGCATCTCTCCAGGGCGGAACGGCGCCAGCACGTGGAAACGGCGCTGGCGGTGGTGGGCCTCTCGCACCGTGCCACGCATTATCCGCGCACGCTCTCCGGCGGCGAACAACAGCGCGTGGGCATCGCCCGCGGCATCGTCACCGACCCGACGCTGTTGCTGTGCGACGAGCCGACGGGTGATCTGGACCGCAAGGCCGGCGATGAAATCCTGGACTTGCTCCAGGCCTTGAACCGCAGCCACGGCAAGACCATCATCATGGTCACCCACGACCCGCACGCCTCGGCCCGCGCCGCCCGCACGGTCTATTTGAACAAGGGACAATTGAGTAACGAGCCGGTGAAGTGATGAAGTTCCTTCACCTCATCTCGAGCAATTTGCGGAGGAAGAAGCTCCGCACCTCGCTGACGCTGCTCTCAATCGTGGTGGCCTTCATCCTGTTTGGGTTTCTGTCCGCTATCCAGCAGGCGCTGGTCGGCGGCGTACAGATGGCCGGCGCCAACCGTTTGGTGGTGCGCGACAAGGTCTCGATTATCAATCTGCTGCCGCAGACCTACAAGGCGCGGATAGACCGGATACCAGGGGTCGATTTCGCCACGCACTAGACTTGGTTCGGCGGGAGTTACCAGGACCCGAAAAACGTCTTTATGCAGTCCCCGGTGGTGCCGGAGGAGTTCCTGAAAATGTACCCCGAATTCCTCCTGCCGGCGGCCCAATCAAATGCCTGGCTGCGAACGCGGACAGGCGCGATTGTAGGCCGCAAGACGGCGGAGCGGTTCCACTGGAAGCTCGGCGACAAAGTGCCCATTCAATCCAGTATTTGGATGCAGGCCGACGGGAGCCGCACCTGGACTTTTGACATTGTGGGCATCTTCGACGGCAAGAACAAGAACACCGACACCACCCCGCTGTTCTTCCGCTACGATTACTTCGATGAGGTCCGGCAGGCCGGCCATCAGGAATGGGGCCAGGGCAAGGTGGGCTGGTATATCATTCGCATTAAAGACCCGTCGCAGGCGGCGGAAGTGGCCAAGCGGGTGGACCAGGAGTTTGAAAACTCCGACGCGGAGACCAAGACAGAGCCCGAGGGCGCATTCATTCAAGCCTGGGCCAACCAAATCGGGAACATCGTTTTTATCGTTGCCGCGATTTTGAGCGCGGTGTTCTTTACCATTCTGTTGGTGACCGGCAACACGATGGCCCAGGCGGTGCGCGAGCGGACTGGTGAGTTGGGTGTGCTCAAGGCCATCGGCTTCACCAACGGGCAAATCGTCTCCTTCGTGCTGGCCGAATCTTGCCTGCTCACGGCGCTGGGCGGCGCGCTCGGTCTCGGCATCGCGTGGCTGATGATTTCCCGGGGCGATCCGACCCGGGGATTGCTGCCAATGTTTTACCTCCCGACACGGGATCTGTTTGTCGGCGCGGGTCTGAGCGCCGGCTTGGGCGTGGTCACCGGGCTCTTCCCCGCCCTCCAAGCCATGCGCCTGCGCGTTGCTGACGCCTTGAGACGGATGTGAAAACGCCCTCAACCTTCGATTAAAAATGGCCGGACTTATCAATTGGTTTTCCCAAATCGGCTCCATCACCAAATTCGGCCTCATGAGCCTGCCGCAACGGCGCGGGGCGGTCGCGGCCACGGTGCTCGGCATTGCCGGTGTGGTGGCGGTGCTGGTGGGTGTGCTCTCCATCGCCGCGGGCTTTCGCCAGGCGATGAGCGTCTCGGCGTCGCCTGACGGCGCCATTGTCATGCGCAACGGCGCGGACAGCGAAATGGTCAGCGGCCTCAGCCGCGAGGAAACACGGCTCATTGCCGACGCGCCGGGGGTGGCGCGCAACCAGGCAGGCCCGCTAGCCTCGGCCGAACTGCTGGTGCTCATCGACTTGCCCAAACGCACCACCGGCACGGACGCCAATGTGCCGTTGCGCGGGGTGGAACCGGCGGCGCTGCAAGTGCGCCAGCGCCTGAAGATCATCCAGGGCCGGATGTTCGATTGGGGCAAGGACGAAGTAATCGTCGGCTGCGGCGCGGCGCGGGAATTTACGGGCCTGCAAATCGGCTCAAACATCAAGGTCGGCCGCTACGAATGGCCGGTAGTCGGCATTTTCTCCGCCAATGGCAGTGTCGCGGAATCCGAAATCTGGAGCGACGCCAAGGTGCTCCAGGACGCCTACCATCGCGGCGACAGTTTTCAGTCCGTCCATGTCACGCTTGATTCGCCCGGCTCGTTTCGGGCCTTCAAAGATTCGCTCACCGCCAATCCGCAGCTCAATGTGAAGGTCCTCCGGCAATCCGAATTCTACGCCGAACAATCGGAAACCCTCACGCGGCTCATCACTACCTTGGGGTTCTTGATCGCCTTCCTGATGGCCATCGGCGCAGTTTTCGGCGCGCTCAACACCATGTACAGCGCGGTGGCCACGCGCACGCGCGAAATCGCCACGTTGCGGGCGCTGGGCTTCGGCGGCGGGGCCGTCGTGGTGGCGTTGATGTTCGAATCGCTCCTCCTGGCGCTGGCGGGCGGCGCCCTGGGGGGCGGTCTGGCCTACTTCGCCTTCAACAATTTCCATACTTCAACCATGAACTGGCAGAGCTTCAGCCAGATCACCTTTGCCTTCCGGGTCACGCCAGCATTGCTCGTGCATGGCACGGCCTGGGCGGCGGCCATCGGGTTCGCTGGCGGACTCTTCCCGGCTATCCGCGCGGCCCGCTTGCCCATCGCACCCGCGCTGCGGGAACTTTGATCGCCCTCGCCGATTGACGCGCGGGGCATTCGCTGGAGCCTAATCGCAGGCCGATGTTGACATACATTGCTTCACGATGTGTAACAACGCTATGGTTTCTAAAGAACTCATCGGCGCGTCCACCGTGCCACTGGTCCTCTCGATCCTCGTCGAGGGGGAAAGCTACGGTTACGCGCTCATTCAGCGGGTTCGCCAGCTTTCCCAAGGCCGCATCGAGTGGACCGACGGCATGCTCTACCCCGTACTGCACTGGATGGAAAAGGAGCGGCTGATCGAATCCGATCCGAGCGGCTGGGTTCGGAGCGGCGATTGGCGGAGGAATTCGCCAAGACGAATGCCGGGCGGGTGTGGATGGGGCGGGCGATGTGCGCGCTCTGGGGCGTGCTGGCCTGGTTCGCGCTCCAGGCGCTGGTCGCCCCCTTCACCAACGCCGTTCTCAACGTTGGCTTGTGGAGTGGCGTAAACGCGCATTTGGTAGGCGCCCTCATCTTTCTCACGCGGTGGATCGCCTCGGCAGCGTGGATCGGCGTTGGAGGCTGGTTTGTTGTCCGGCAGAGTGGCTGGTTGTCGCGGATTGCCGGAAAGGCCCTCGGGAGGCCGATCTGGACGGTCGTGACAGTGGTAGCGGTACTCTATTGTCTGCAATACTTGTCGCAGCCTCAGTTCTTCGCCCATCGGCTCACCCGCCACGGCCGGGCGTAAGACGTGACATGCACGTGTGGCACGACGGCAGAGGTCAGGTTGGTTGGTTCGAAGTCGTACGACGCTCGGCGAGGCGATTTGTTACACAAAAGTGATACCCTGATGATCCGCCAACGCCAAAGCGCAGGATTGTATCCTGCGCTACGAAGAATTCTGTCGCGCACCCACACGCAAGGGGCGCGGCATGGCGCTGGGCATCAAGCTCTGGCCGCGGGGGCAGGCGAACTGGAGGCTCGCGCCCGCCGCTGCACCTTGGAGTGATGGCGGCCATACAGAAAATAGACTGACAATCCGATTAGCATCCAGACGATGAGCCGCGCCCAGGTGTCCGGGGGCAGGCCATACATCAGCCAGAAGCAGCAGAGCGCTCCCAGCGGCGATACCAGCCAGAACACGGGAGTGCGGAAGGGGCGTTGGATGTCAGGGTCAGTGAACCGCAGCACGAACACTCCAATGCAAACAATAGCGAAGGCCAGGAGCGTTCCAATAGAGACCAACTCTCCCAGCAACCCGATGGGGAAGAGGCCGGCAATCAATGTGGCGGTGGCGCCAGTCAGAATTGTCGCCAGCCAGGGCGTGCGGAATCTCGGATGCACGGCGCTAAAGATGGGAGGAAGCAATCCGTCCCTTGACATCGTATAAAAGATACGGGGCTGGCCCAGCATCATTACCAATATGACCGAGGAAAGGCCCGCGATGGCGCCAATCTTGATGAGCGGGCGCAACCAGGCGACCGAATGGCCGAGCGAATCAATGCCAACGGCCATTGGGTCCGGCACATTGAGCTTGGTGTAACTGATGATGCCGGTGAGCACCAGGGAGACGGCAATATACAGTATCGTGCAGATCGCCAGCGAACACAGGATGCCGATGGGCATGTCGCGCTGAGCGTTTCTCGCCTCCTGCGCCGCCGTCGAGACCGCGTCGAACCCTATATAAGCGAAGAAAATCACCCCAGCTCCCCGCAGCACCCCTCCCCAGCCGAACTTGCCCGGGCCTAGCGATGGCGGGACAAACGGCTGCCAATTGGCATGTCTGATGTAACCCACGCCGACGGCGATGAACGCCAGGATGACCGCCAGCTTCACTGCCACAATCACGTTGTTGAAATTGGCCGATTCCTTAATTCCCATCACCAGCAATACCGTGATGACCGCCACGATCACCATGGCGGGCACATTGAGCACCGCGCCCGTGCTTGTCCAGCCGTGCGTAAACAAACGCCAGATGTTCCAACCTGCCCCTGGCGGCGTGGCGTGATTAAACGGAGCGGAGGTGAACGCCGCGGGAAAGGTAATCCCCAAGTCCTTTAAGAACGATACCACGTAACCCGACCAGCCCACCGCCACGGTCGAGGCGGCGAACATATACTCCAAAATGAGGTCCCAACCGATGACCCACGCCACGAATTCCCCCAACGTCGCATACCCATAGGTGTAGGCTGAACCCGAAATCGGGATCATGGCTGAAAACTCGGCGTAGCAAAGCCCCGCAAACGCGCACGCCGCCCCGGCCAGCAGGAAGGAGAAGACGATCGCCGGCCCGGCGTATTTGGCCGCGGCCTGGCCGGTGAGCACGAAGATCCCCGCCCCAATCACCGCCCCGATGCCCAGGGCGGTCAGGTTGAGCGGGCCCAAGGCGCGCTTGAGGCTTTGGTCGGTTTGGACTTCACTTTGGAGGTCGGCAACGCTTTTTCGTTGGAATAAATTCATTCGATGGTCAGTTTTGAAGCAATTCATGCTTGGTTTTGGGCCGTGCGCAAGCTCCCGGCGCGAATGAAGTCGCCGCGCGGAGAGGCCGGATTTCCAAGGTTGCTCATGCAGGCAGGCTATCGTCTCGTCTCTCTGTTGTAAACCGCTTTACGGACACGAAGTTCGTCTTACCGCAGGCATTGACGCCGATGAGAAAATTGGAGGGTCCGAACGCCGCCGGCGTTGCGGGACCGCCAAAGCTCTTGAAGCCTTCAATTTTAACGCTGCCAATCGTTTGGCTGGATGGTGGAGCCGAGGGGGTTCGAACCCCTGACCTCCTGAATGCCATTCAGGCGCTCTACCAACTGAGCTACGACCCCATCCGGAGCGAAGAAGAATGTAAAGAACTCGCACAGGATGTCAAAGGCATTCTTCGGGATAATCAGGATGATACAGAGGGGTGAAGTGCCGTCCTCAAACAGAGCACGGGGAATAATTCTATTTCACAGTCAAGTTGAGACTAACTATACAGGGCCAGGACGTCAGGCTCCGAAGCCCCTGAGTGTCGGCTGACATCTCCCCCAGGGTCTGCTTCAGGCGGGCGACGACCTCCCCCATGTCTGCACAGACCCGATTGGGAAACCCTTTCTCGCGCAATCCGTCCCAGACGTGCTCGTGCGGGTTGAGTTCCGGCGAATAGGCCGGCAGAGGAATTAAGCGGAGGTTTTCCGGCAAGGTTTTGTTCTCCATTCCTCCTGCTTGGTGGGATCGCCCTTGGGATGCCGCGTGTCGGGAGCCACCTTCCGCCACCGGTGCCGATGCATCAGCCGATAGAAAACCTCCGCCGCCACCTTCCGGTCCAGTTGCTTCTCCAGATCCGCCCGCACCGCCGACAAAACCACCAACTCGCCCGCTTCGGCCTTGGCCCGCCACTTGGAAACAAAGGCCTGCTCTTGGTCCGGTGCCAGCAAGGCGTGACGCCGACCCCCCCAGGCCTTGCGCGGCGCCGGTGTGCCTGACGACCCCGCGCCGAAATCGGCTCGCAACCGTGGGACTGTCGCGCGCCCAACGCCCAGGATAGTACTTGGATCCGGCGTGAGTTTTCGGAGTTTTTGCGAAAACCGGCCTAAAATTGAGGATGGGCGCCGATGTTTCTGCAGCAGTCGATGTTTTTTCAGTAGCATGGCATCAGTTCTCTGGCGGCTTCCGCTTGCGGATGAGAGCCAGAATCCGATCAGTCCAGCACTGGATTATCGGCGAGTTGGCTAACCGGAGCGTCGGCCGATTCTGCGGCCGGGTAAGTTCCCCCGGCAGCCAGAAAAGGC